>QCCN01000003.1 GCA_003278925.1 Prochlorococcus sp. AG-347-L17 | reverse complement strand
CCCTTAATGTTTAAAAAACTTTTTCACAAAATGAGAATAAGAAAAGTTTTCTAAATTGTTGAAAAATTTAAATAGTGCTATAGATTACCTAAAGTAAAAAGTCTTGGGATTTCTCAGACAGGCAGATCATTTTTGAATTTTCAGTCAATGATCAGAGCTTCATGTCTCCCTTAAGAGCAGGATACTTACAATGTGCAAAAAACACTTTGTGGAATGTTCAACAATCCAATACTAAGAAAAAGTTTTGAAGCCGGCAAGTAATCAGTTATTAAATATCTCCTATAAATTGGAAATTTTGCTTGATATAGGTAGTACTAATGAAAGCTTTTACTATTTAGATGGAAATAATCTTGGAGCAGAAGTTGGAGATATTGTAAGTGTGAGACTAAGAGGGAGATTATTGAATGGGTTAGTGATCTCCAAAAAAGACTTTTCGATAAATAATAATGATGAATCAAATATTACTGGAGGAAAAAGCATAAGATATTTGTTTGTTGAAAGTATTTTGCAGAAAAAAATAATTGATGAATCTTGGAGAGAATTGATAGACTCCCTAGCCTCTTTTTATATGGTTAGTAATTTAAAAATGTTTAAAACTGCATTTCCTCCTGGCTGGATTGGTAAATATAAAAATTTCTCTAAAGGTTTAAAAGATCAAATATGGATTGAAACTAAAAAAGAATTTGATATTAAGAAAAGTGGATTAACCAAAAAAGAATTTTTTTTAATGGATACTTTATCTAAAAAAGGTAATTGGCAAAGTGAATTAATAAAGTCTGGTTTTAATTACACTCTAATTAACTCAATGGTCAGTAAAAATTATCTTGCTAAATCTAAAAGAAAAAAAAATATAAATAGTAAATTAAATTCCTTTTTAAAAGATCATATCGCAACGAAAAAACCAAATCTTACAAATGAGCAAAAAATTGCATTTCAAGAATTTCAAACAATGAAGCCAGGAGATACATTACTTCTTTGGGGCGAAACAGGTTCAGGTAAAACGGAAGTGTACATGAGAATTGCTGAAGATCAATTTCTTAAGAAAAAAAGTTGTTTGATACTAGCCCCAGAAATTGGATTAATTCCTCAACTTATTGATAGGTTTAGTAGGCGATTTGATAATATCGTTTACGAATATCATAGTAATTGTTCTCCCGATCATAGAACTTTAGTTTGGAAGAAAATTATTAACGCTAATGAACCTTTAATAGTAATAGGTACAAGGTCGGCAGTTTTTCTTCCAATCAAAAATCTGGGATTAATAATAATGGATGAAGAACATGATGTTTCTTATAAGCAAGATAGTCCTATGCCTTGCTATGACGCAAGAGAGATTGCTATTGAAATAGTAAAAAGGAATTCTGCAAAGTTAATTTTTGGTAGTGCAACCCCATCAATGAAGACTTGGAAAAAGTGTATTTTTGAAAGGAATTTTAAATTGGTAAGAATGATTCGAAGGATATCCAGTAATGAGACTCCTGAAATAAAAATTATTGATATGCGGGATGAGTTCAAGAAGGGAAATATGAAAATTTTTTCCAATGAATTATTACAATTAATTCCTCAACTACGCTTAAAAAAAGAGCAAGCAATAATTTTGATCCCTAGAAGGGGGCATAGTGGATTTTTAAGTTGTAGAAATTGCGGATATTTAATAAATTGCCCCAACTGTGACGTTCCTTTATCAGTTCATCTCGGATCACAAGGAAAAAAATGGTTAAGGTGTCATTGGTGTGATCATAATTCAAGATTGTTCAATCGTTGCCCAGATTGTCATTCAACTGCTTTCAAACCTTTTGGAATAGGTACGCAAAGGGTAATAGAGTTTTTAAATGAAGAATTTCCTGACTTAAAAGTACTTCGCTTTGATAGAGATACAACTTCAGGAAAGGATGGTCATAGAGATATTCTTGCAAAGTTTTCTCAAGGTGATGCTGATATTCTTGTCGGTACTCAGATGTTGGCTAAAGGTATTGACATCCCAAATATTACTCTTTCAGTAGTTATTGCAGCAGATGGGTTGCTTCATCGCCCAGATATTTCAGCAGAAGAAAAATCATTACAATTATTTTTGCAAGTAGCAGGAAGGGCCGGTAGGGCACAAAAAAAAGGGAAAGTAATTTTTCAAACATATAAACCTAACCACCCGGTGATTTCGTATCTTCAAAAAAGAGATTATGAAGGATTCTTAATTGAAAATTCGAGATTGAGAAAGGATGCTAATTTATTTCCATTTTGCACAATTTGCCTACTTAAATTATCAGGTGAAAATTATGAATTAACTGAGTCAATTGCAATAAAATTAGCAAAATATCTACTCAGTTTTTGTGAGAAAAAGAACTGGAAATTAATTGGTCCTGCCCCTAGTTTAATAGCTAAAGTCGGTAAAAAATTCAGATGGCAGATATTAATACATGGTCCTGATGGAACAAAGATACCTTTACCTGATAGATCAATATTATGGAAACTTATTCCAAAAAATGTTTTTTTAACAATAGATGTTAATCCAGCAGAGTTGTAATTACTTTGATGGAAGTTGAGGTAAATCTGAACCTAATTTGAATCTATAGAATCTTAATAAATAAGCCAATATTATAATTATTAAAATAATAGATATCCCAATCAAGAGTTTGTTGAGACTCCAGAAAGAAAATTCAAGACTATTTATCTGCCCTTGATTTAAATTCCAAATTATTAGATTTTTTGTGATTTCTAGATTTGAATTACTTTTCTCGGTAAGGATAGCTTTATTAGGGTGAATAATTTTGAAAATGAGTTCTAAATTATCAATGCCCTTAATTGAATTTAGATCCAAATCTAACCTGTAAAAGTATTTTTTAAAAAAAATGAAGTTTTTTTGAGTAGTATTAATTTCTATATTTGTTGATTCTCCCGCTAACTCTCCAGCTGTATTTTGGGTGATTTTAAGAACTTGCTTTGTATCCTCTAAATTGAGATTTTTATGTTTCAAAGAAAAGGTTGATTCGTCTTGTTCAATTACTGCGTCAGGAAAAATATCTTTCATCTTCTCTTCAAATTTTAATTGCCAAGGAAATTTATTTATGTATTTACTCTCTATCACTAAATTATTAGTTATTGAATCAAGTTCACTAAGATCAAGGGTATCCTCAATTTTTACGCAGCCACTTAAAAGTGGAATTAATAATAATAGTATTAAAAAAATGATCAGTGAAAAGCCTTTCTGAAAGGGTTTTGTTTCACCAGTTGGTGTCTCAGTTACATTAATAAATTTTTTTTTCTTCAATACTTCTCTTTTTTTGCGCAGTGAGTTAAGAGATTTTTTATTGAGTGATGGGTCGCTTTCAAACTGTACGTTCCAATTCTCTGGCTTTTTAATGTCAGGAGAGTCTATAACTTCCATCAAATATTTTGCATTTTCTCTAGTCTTATTATCGTAAGATTTTAGAAGTTCTTTACAAAATCTTTTAGCTTCCTCCTTTTTATTGATGCCACATAGAGCAGTAATTAAGATTGTTCTTAAATTTACTCCCTCTTTGCTTGATAAAGGAAATGATTCGATTATGGGCAAAAGAAATTCAATGCAATAATGATACTCACCTTTAGCTAAAGCAAGTTCTACTTTTTCTAAAACTTGCTCATAAGTTTTCATGGGTTAGGCGACTATCATTGTACCTATTCCGGAATTTGTAAAAATCTCAAGAAGTAATGAATGTTCTATTCTTCCATCAATTATGTGAGCTGCTTTGACTCCTTGGGCTAAAGCTCTTATACAGCATTCTGTCTTTGGAATCATACCTTCAGTCACAATTTTTTTATCAATAAAATCCCTTGCCTCTTTAAGATTAGTTTTTTCAACAAGACTATTTTTGTTATCTTTTTCTTTTAAAATCCCTTGAGTATCAGTAAGAAGAATAAGTTTTTCTGCATTTATTGCAGCAGCAATTTCTCCAGCAACAAAATCTGCATTAATGTTATGGGAAATACCCTCCAAGGTTGATCCAATGCTAGAAATAATTGGGATGTATCCTTTAGAAATAAGAGGATCTAATATTTCAGGATTGATTTTTGTAACCTCTCCCACTAACCCATGGCTACCATCTCCTAGTTCTCTAGATTGAATTAAGTTGCCATCAAGACCTGATATTCCTATAGCTAAGGATCCAGTTTTATTAATCCCTTTTACAATTTGTTTGTTAACTCTACCCATTAGAACCATCTCGACAATTTCCATTGTTTTTTGATCAGTAATTCTTAATCCATTTTGGAATTTAGGAGATATTTCTAATTTCTTTAACCAATTATTAATCTCTGGTCCACCTCCATGGATTACTATCGGACAAACCCCAACGGTTGATAAAAGTGCAATGTCTCTAAAAAAAGCATTTTTTAAATTATCATTCTCCATAACAGAACCACCATACTTGATAACAATTTTTCTACCTGAGAAACTTTGTATATATGGAAGTGCTTCGCTTAATATTGATACTCTTTGAGAATCATTCATTATTAAAATTAATTAAAACTTGATTAAATTGAGAAATTAGGTTTTTACAAATATATCCCTATATTCAATAAAAGAGAATAAAATCAAATTCTTTTTTATTATCGTCGATAATAAATTCTGATTCAAGACCTTTGACGAAAAACCTATTTAATCTTTCTTGTTTTTCAATCCATTTTTCTAGAGGAACAGCGTTTAATTCGAAACGCATTCTGAGACCATTTTTTTCTTCCTTTGTAATTTCTTCTATTTCTTTTAATTGAGGGGGGTTATCCTCGTCCCACAAATTTAAAGATTCTAATGACGATTCAAGATGAGCTTTTATCCCATACCTCCATCTTGTAACATCTTTAACTAATGCTGTTAGTTCTTTTGGTCTATTAAATTTATTTGTCGCAAAATTTGTCTTGTCAAATAACTCTACTGGAGGTATTTCGGAAGTCTTTAAGCCTAAGCCAATTAGGAAAATAGGTACTCCATAAAAAAAAGTAGGTACACTTAAATTCACTGAGTCTGTAAAATAAGCAGTCATTCCAACAAAAGCTAATATACCCCCAGCGGTTACGATTAAGTTTCCAGGCGATAAGTATTTCTTCATTTTGATTTAGTAGAATGAGTTTTAAATAGGCTAACAAGTATTATGCAAGATCCTAATACTGCAAATCAAGGAGATTTAATTTTTAAACTTGATCAAGATAGAGCATGGCTACTAGAAAATCTTGATAAGGGTAAATGGCCAGAAATCAGAAGCGAACTTGCCGCGCTTGAAAGAAAAATAAGCAAATTAATTATAAGTGTTCAAGAAAATAATGTTGATATTTGATTTAAAAAGGTATTTCGTCCACTTCAGGTACTAAAGGTGAACTATCCCAACTAGATTTTTTGGCGGTTTCTTTATTTTGAAATGACTCATTATTTTCTTTTTGATCAGACTTAATAACATCAACCGGCGATATTTGATGAATTTTTGAAGCTGTTAGTTCTGGTTGCTTTTCTTTCGTTCCGTCTTTTCTAGTGACAGAATTCATCTTTAGACGTCCTTCAATAACAATATTTTGCCCCTCCTTTAGTTCCTCTACCATTTCTTGGGCAATATTTCCCCATCCTATGATCTTTAGATCTCTGGTTGGATCTTCACTACGTAATCCTTTAAAATTAACAATCATTTCTGCAATTGGAGTTTGGTTTTCTTTGGTATACCTCATTTGGGGAGCGCTATTAATGACCGCCTGAATTAAACAATGATTCATTACTTACTATTTAATTAAAGACATACTGATGCAGAATCAAGGAAATTGCTATAAAAATGTTTGGATCCTATCAGGAACTTCGGATGGACCTGTAATAGCTAATAGGCTTCTTGAACTTAATTATTCAGTCTTTGCAAGTGTTTTAACTTATAAAGCAGGGCAAGCTTATAATGAAAATCCAAAGTTACATATCATTACGGGGAAATTAAAAAATAAAGATCAAATAATTAATTTCATAAATAAAAATAAAATTTCATGCGTTGTCGATGCAACTCATCCGTTTGCCGTAATAATTTCTAAAAATCTTAATAATGCATGTAAAGAAATTAATACACCTCTTTTACTATTTGAGAGGAAATCTCTAATAAATAACACTAATAATTTTTTTTATATTGATCATTTAAAGGATATAAATAATGTTGATATAGAAAATAAGAATATTCTTCTCGCAATAGGATCAAGATTCCTTAACGATACAGCTAGTTATTATATGAATTGTAAAGCAAATGTATTTACAAGGGTACTTCCAACTTATGAGAGTATAACTAAAGCTTTTGGATCATGTATTAAAAATTCAAACATAGCAATACTTGAACCAAGTAAAAATAATAAAAGCATTTTAGAAAAAAAACTTTGTGATTTTTGGGAGATAGATTACGTTCTGTGCAGAGATTCTGGAAGTTATTCTCAGAAAAACTGGGAGAGTGCAGTTATTGGAAGTAAAATGAATTTATTTCTAGTAAAAAGGCCGAAATTTAAAAAAGATTATTCTTACTCTTTTGATCAATATCACAATTTGATAAATCACATAATTAAAAAATATTGATGTTTAATTCATTATGGAAGTATTAGTTATGATCACAACAGAATCAAGTAATGCAAATGCTTTGCGAATAGCTAAATTACTAATACAAAATAAACTTGCAGCTTGTGTTTCGATAAAGCAAATTTTTTCAATTTATAAGTGGGATGGTGATATTGAAGAAACTAAAGAGTTTGAAATTACAATAAAAAGTAAACTAGAATTTAAAGATTATTTAATTGAATTCTTAAATAAAAATTCCACATATGATGTCCCTCAGATTATTTACAAAAAATATCATGCTGAGATGAAATATTATGATTGGTTGACTAAGACTGTTTGATTAAATTTATTTTATTAACTCTTTAAGATCAATATCTGATCTAGATCCTAATTGCGTAATTATTTGTCCCGCACAAATTGAAGCTATCTCTCCGCACTTTTTTAGAGAATATTTGTTTATTAATCCATGGATAAATCCTCCCGCATAGATATCTCCCGCGCCTGTAGTATCTATTATCTTGCCTTTCGTTATTGACTCAATTATTTCAACATTATTTTTGTTAACTATGAGAGAACCATTGCTTCCTAGAGTTACTATGACTAATTCACATAAGGAAGATAGGTATTCTTGGCAGTTTGCTAATTTATCATTTTTAAATAAACTTAATACTTCGGATTCATTGCAAAAAACAATATCTACATATTGATCAATTAATTCCAAGAAACTCTCACGATGTCTATCTACACAAAATGAATCAGACAATGAAAGGATTATTTTTGTATTAGCTTGTTTTGCAATTTGGGCGGCTTTAATAAAAGCTTTTTTAGCTAATTCACTGTCCCATAAATATCCTTCTAAATATAAGTATTTACTTTCCTTAATTAAAGTAAAGTCAATGTCTTCTGGTTCAAACTCTATGGATGCTCCTAGGTAAGTGCACATAGTTCTTTGTGCATCAGGTGTAATCAAAATAATTGAATGAGCTGTTGAAGCACCTTCAATAGTTGGTGGAGTCTTAAATATGGTTTTACTTTTTTTAATATCTTCAGAAAAGAAATTCCCAAATTGATCATTTTTCACCCTTCCAATAAACTGAACATGATTACCTAATTCTGCTAAACAAACAACGGTATTTGCTGAGGATCCTCCTGAAATTTGTTTGATCACTTTGCAATTTTCTAACAATCTCTTAGATTCATCAGAATTAATTAGATTCATTGATCCTTTATCCAGATTATTTATCTCAAGAAACTCATCTTCAATATTTACAATAATATCTACTATTGCGTTGCCAAGACCAATGAGATCAACCGTTTTATTATGTTCAAAATGTCTAAAAGATCCCTTCATTAATTTGGTACTAAATCACCTTAGTAGTGCTCTTTTAGGTCCATGAATTGGGTCTTCAATTACTATAGTTTGATCTCTGTTCGCCCCCAACGAGACAATGGCAATTGGAACCTCCATTAATTCAGCTAAAAATCTTAGATAATTCATAGCATTTTGTGGGAGATCAGATAGTTTTCTGCAATCTGCAGTTGAACATTGCCAACCTTTTAATTTTTTGAAGATTGGCTTACATTTTTTTAAGTCATCTGAATTTGTAGGAAAGTAGTCTATTTCCTCTCCATCGAGATCATATGCAATACAAACTTGAATCTCATCTAATTCATCTAACACATCAAGTTTCGTAACGGCTAAACAATCAAGACCATTTACAGATACAGCATATTTGCCAATAACTCCATCAAACCAACCACATCTTCTCCTTCTCCCAGTAGTGGTTCCAAATTCACTGCCTCTATCGCAGAGTTGATCATTAATACTCCCTTGCAATTCTGTTGGGAATGGCCCTTCACCTACTCTTGTGGTATAAGCTTTTGCGACACCTATGACTCTATCAATTAAAGTGGGGCCCACTCCAGCACCAATACATGCCCCTCCTGATATGGGGTTTGATGAGGTAACAAAAGGATAAGTCCCATGATCTAAGTCAAGTAGAGTCCCTTGAGCACCTTCGAAAAGAATATTCTTCTTGTTTTTTGAGGCTGCATGGATAGTCCTCGTACAGTCAACAACATGCTTTGATAATCTTTCACCATAGTCAAGATATTCTTCAACAATATCTTCTAATTTAAGTGGTTTAATGCCATATATTTTTTCTAGTAGGCCGTTTTTTTCTCTTAATGGAATTTCGATCACATCACTTAGCCTTTCCTTATTAAGCAAGTCTCTTATCCTAATACCATTTCTTTGTGACTTATCCGCATAAGTTGGGCCAATCCCTCGACCTGTTGTCCCAATTTTGTTTAAACCTCTATCAGCCTCCATCGCTTCATCTAATATTCGGTGGTAGGGCATTGTTACATGTGATGTTGATGAAATTTTTAATCCTGAGATATCAATTCCGTTATCAATTAACATGTCAATTTCTTTAAGCAAGATTTTTGGATCTACAACAGTTCCCGAACCAATTAGACAAGAAGTATTTTTATAAAGTATTCCTGAGGGAATTAAATGTAATTTTAAGACTTTATCATCTACGACTATAGTATGACCTGCATTTACTCCCCCTTGGTAGCGAACGACAACATCTGCCGAACGACTAAGTAAATCCGTAATTTTACCTTTTCCTTCGTCACCCCATTGGGCTCCGATTACAACAACATTGGCCAATTTTAGAAGAGCATTATTTTTGTGCGAATATTTAATATATTCAAAAATCTTGGTTTACTTTTAAAAAGTAAATGAATTGTATCAACTTTCTCTTAGAACCATTTTTTCAGCAAGAGAAAATTCTTTGGTTAAACGCTCTTTAAGTTTATCTGGTAAAGGTCTACTTGCAAAGTTTTTGTAATGTCCTGCCATAGCATTTAATGCTGTTTGCATTGTGGTAAATGATTGTGTTTTATTCACCATCCCTCTATTTCTATATCTTGAAATATAGTCAGTTATGAGTGTAAGAGCCTCACTTCTTACTTCATCTTTATTTGGAGAATCTTTTGGAGTATCAACAGCTGTTTGTAATGTTTTAACAACTGAAATTGTATCCTTTGTATAGTCACCTGTCATAGCAGTTTTTGCAGCTATGGAAGGGGAACTAAATAATGTAAAAGCGACAATTAAGGATATTGCAAAAGATATAGCTTTGGTAAGATTCTTAAAAAATAATTTTGATGTCCATTTCAGTAACATAACTTAGCTCCCAAAAAAATAAGCCTTAAGACTTTTTATTGTACATTATTTCAGATTCGGAAATAAATGTTTCTAACAATTTATCAGTACTAATTTTAAGCTTAGTATTATTTGTTCTGCATAAAAGTTCTACTTCTTTATTAATAGAATCTCTGCCAATAATTATCTGAAAAGGAATACCAATTAATTCCGCATCTTTAAATTTCACTCCAGCTCTATCTTTTCTATCATCAAGAAGGACATCAATTTTATTAATTAAAAAGTTGTTATAGATTTGCTCAGTAAGATCACTTTGAATAGGATCTTTTAGGTTTGTTGGGATAATAATAACTTCAAAAGGAGAAATCTGGATAGGCCAACAAATTCCTTTTTGATCATGATTCTGTTCGATAGCCGCTTGAGCTATTCTTGTCACTCCTATTCCATAACAACCCATCCATAAATTTTTTAACTGACCGTCCTTATCAGAGAACTTTGCATTTAATTTTTCACTATATTTCTGACCTAGTTGGAAAATATGTCCAATCTCGATACCTTTTTTTTCTTTAAGTTCTTCATCATCATAAATACTTACTTTATCTCCTTTTTTGGCATTTCTGATATCCCCAATTAGATAGTCTTGCGAATCAAAAGTAAATTCTTGAAAAACTTTATGGAAATTAACTTTATTCCCACCACTTATAAACTTTGAAAGGTCACTTGCAGAATAGTCAATTATTCTTGTCCATTTTTTTTCCCAATTAGAACTAGCTTTAATAGTTTTATTATCTAAATCTGGCCCGATAAAACCTAAGGGTAAATCAACTAGATTTTTTTCGATAATATTTTTGTCTTCAATCTTTTTAAGATTAAGGAGATTGAAGTGATGAAGTTTATTGATTAAGTTAAAAAGCTTTATTTCATTAATTTGTTGATCGCCTCTTATGCATGCAAGAATTGGGACCTCAAATTTACCTTCGAACTGTGCAAGGAATATTACTACTTTAATAATCTGACTTGGGTCTAAATTGTTTTTATTGCAAACTTCTAGGATTGTTTTTTGATGAGGCGTTTCCAACCACTCTGCAATATTATCTTTTAGTGGAATAGGTTGAGAGGGTAGAGAAACAGCTTTTTCGATATTGGCAGCATAAGAACCGCTTTGAGTGAACAAAATGGAATCTTCCCCTGCATCAGCAGTGACCATAAATTCTTTAGATGAAGCACCGCCAATTGCTCCACTATCAGCTTCAACCCCTACTGTCTGCAGTCCACAAGATTTAAAAATATTTTCATAAGCATTGCCCACTTTTTCATAGAAAGAAGCTAGATCGTCCTCTGAAGAATGAAAAGAATAACCATCTTTCATTATGAATTCTCTACTTCTCATCAATCCAAATCTTGGCCTTATTTCATCTCTAAATTTTGTCTGAATTTGGTAAAAACATTGAGGTAATTGCTTATAGGAGTTGATGGTCTCTGATGCAATACTCGTAATCACCTCTTCGTGAGTTGGTGCTAAACCAAATTCTTTACCTTGTCTATCTTTGAGATTAAACATTATTCCTTCACCTGCGGTATATCCTTCCCACCTTTCACTTTTTTTCCATAAATCTGCAGGATGAAGTTGGGGTAATAGTAATTTTGTACAACCAATACTATTTAGTTCTTTCTCTATTATTGCGGATATTTTTTCAATAACTCTAAGCATTAGTGGCATGTATGCATAAATACCGCTATTAACTCTGCGAATATACCCGGCTTTTAAGAGTAATTGATGTGAAATAATCTCAGCTTCAGAAGGTGTGTCACGAAGTGTCCCCAGAGGAAATGAGGTGGTCACGCGCATACAGAAAAATCCTTACATAATATTTAATTTTATCAATTAAGATGAAAAAATAATTCAAAGTGTCTTGAGTCCCTCAACGCGGCTAGTCCAAGAATGTTCTTTCTGCTAACTTCTTCAGTAATGAAGTTCAAACTCTTTAAAAAGTTCATTACTACTTAATCATTTTCTTAAGTTTATGGAAAATATAGATTCCAATATTTCTAGCGAAGAGGAATTAGTAGGTATTGATGAAGTTCAAAAATTCCTAAATAGATCAAGAGCTTCTGTCTATAGGTATACAAATACAGATTTAAGAAATCTAAACCCTAGTTTTAATCCAAGAAAATTAAATCCCGAATTTCGCACTGATCAAAAAGATCCTTTAAAGTTTCATCCTAACGAGGTAGCAAGATTTGCAAAAGATATTTTAAGAATAAAGGAAGTTACTGTAGAAGTCTTTAATACACCTTCGTCCGCTGCTCAGAATATACTGGCGCAAATATTAGACGAACTAAAATCTATTAGGTCTTTGCTAGAAAAAGAGTAATTAAAAGTCACCAATCAATGTTTTGATTTATTGACATTTTGAATGTAGGATAATGATGTTTAATTATCTCCTTAATCTTTACCAATAAAGAGTTCTTGAGTTACACGAAATCAAAGCAGTTTATTCAAAGTAAATCAAGCGAAGAATCCTCTCATGGTTCTGCTCGAAATGATTTTGAAAGAGATGATGATGACCCCTTAAGTATAAGGAGTTTATCAATATCATCTTTAGGTATTATTTTTGCCTTTTTGACAATTTTTTTACCTTCAATAAGCATTTTAATTGGCAGACCTTTATCTCAAGGAAACGAGATAATTCATAATCACGATTTTAAAAAAGATGGACCTTAGTTCAATACCTCCATCTCCAATGAAGGGAATAGTGAATATTGTTGTTGAAATACCTGCAGGGAGTAGGAATAAATATGAATATTGCTCTAACGCAGGAATAATGGCCCTAGACAGAGTATTACATTCTTCAGTGAAGTACCCTTTTGATTATGGTTTTATCCCAAATACCCTTGCTGAAGATGGAGCTCCCCTTGATGCAATGGTGATAATGGACGAACCTACTTTTGCGGGTTGTCTAATAAAAGCTAGACCTATTGGAGTTTTGGATATGCATGATTGTGGTGCATATGATGGAAAACTTTTATGTGTGCCTATCGCTAATCCTAGGCAAGCTAACATAGTGAGTATTAATCAAATTGCTCCTAATCAGCTTGAGGATGTTGCAGAATTTTTTAGAACAAGTAAAGGACTCGATGGAAGAACAGTTCAAATTGATGGTTGGAGGGATTTTGATGTAGTTGAAAATTTATTGAAAAGTTGTATGCCTCTAAAAAAGAAAAACTTTAAAGTACTTAAGAAATCAAATATTAGTAAATTAAATTGAAAAAAATAATTTTTTATAGTTATTTAAAATGCTCTACATGCCGAAAAGCTTCAAAGTGGCTTGAAAGCAAAGATTTTGAATTTCAGTCAATTGATATTGTAAAAGAACCTCCACTTGTTAATTATTTAAATCTAGCCTTAAAACAATACTCTGATGATAAGAAAAGGATTTTTAATACAAGAGGTAAAGCCTTTAAAACTCTTGATCTTGATATTGATCGTTTGTCAAATGAAGAAATTATTCAACTCCTTATAAGTGATGGCAAATTAATAAAAAGACCATTTTTGATTTACGAAGGGAAAAAAGTAATATTAGGTTTTAACGAAATTGAATATGCAAAACAATTTATATAAGTTTAGAAAATCAAGACTTGATTAATCCTATGCCTAGTTCCATAAAAAGTTTTTTAAAAGAATGGGGTCTACTAATTCTATTAACTTTTTTTGTTTCTTCTTGTAGATCATTTTTTGCAGAACCACGTTATATTCCTTCTGGTTCAATGCTCCCAGAATTACAAATAAATGATAGGTTAATTATTGAAAAATTTTCGCTAAGAAACTCTTTGCCAAAAAGAGGAGATATTGTTGTTTTTAACTCACCTTACTCGTTTGACAAAAAATTAATTTCATCAAGATCTAAGCCTTTACCAAAAAAAAGATATTGTTTTTTTATGAGTTTTCCTCCAATGTCGTTTATTCCTGGGTTGAGGGATCAAGCTTGCGATGCTTATATTAAAAGAGTGGTGGCTCTTCCAGGAGAAATTGTAAGTGTAAACTCTAATGGTGAATTAATAATAAATAATAAATTAATTACTGAACCCTATGTCTCTTATAAGTGCTCATTATCCCTATTTAATAATTGTGGTAAATTTGAAAACATAAAAGTGCCAGAAGATCATTTTTTAGTTTTAGGTGATAACAGGGCAAATAGCTGGGATGGAAGATATTGGCCTGGAAGTAAATTTCTTCATAAAAAAGAGATAATTGGTAAAGCATATTTCAGATTTTGGCCTCTTAGTCAAGTTGGCTTTTTCAGTAAATGAAGCCTTTACCCTTACTCTGACTTTATCAAAATAAACTTTTAACCAGGCTTAATTTAAAGTGCTCCTGAAGCAGTGGAATCAAGTATTCCCCCTAGGTGTGTTGTAATATTAAGAGCGCTAATCACAGGGGACTTATTAGGATCATTAAAAAGATCAATTATAGTTATGCCGCCATTACCCTGTTTTATCATCCAAATATTTGAAAAATTAATCCCAAGGATATTACAAATTAGAGTTTTATTGACTGCATCATGAGCAACCATGAGGGTTTGATCATTATCCTTTTGAGATAAACAAATTTTGTCAAAAGCTTCTACTGACCTTTCTGATACATCTTTTATACATTCACCTTCAGGCATTATTACTTCTTCAGGTTTATCATGCCAATTTTTTAGTAAAGCAGGCCACTCTTCTCTAATTTCTGCTTCCAATTTACCCTCCCATAATCCGTGACTGATTTCTACGAGTGAATCTATTTTCTCAATTTTTAAATCTTTGTTATTTTGAAGGATTATTTGTGCAGTCTCATAAGGCCTATGCATTGAACTTGAAAATGCCTTATTGAAAGAAATATTTCTCAAATATTCAAAAGTCTTTCTAGCTTGATCTTTTCCGTTTTCATTTAAAGGGATATCAATTTGGCCTTGAAATCTACCTTCTTTGTTCCAATTAGTTTCACCATGCCTTATTAGAAATATTCTGGAATCACCAATTTTATTTGGAATATTTTTATTAAGATGGGAAGTTTGATTTAAGCATTCAATTTGAGTCTTAAAAGAGTTATCTTTCTTTGAAATATTGAGTATCGAGAAAGAAGCATTTTCTAATCTTATTTTTCTAAAACCTTGCTTAGGCTTCCCTAATAACAAGAGTATTAAACATCTGAGAATTGCATTATGTCCTACAACTAAAATATTTATATCATCTTTATCTTGATAAATTTTTAAAATATCTTCTACAAAATTTGTTGCTTGAAAAAATAACTCTTGAATTGGTTTATAAGTTTTATTGTCATTTCTTTTTAAGATAAGATTTTCTGGATCATTTTTCCATATAGGGTAAATTTCTGGAAATTTCTTTTTTATTTCATCAATTTTCAGACCAGACCATTCACTAAGATCTACCTCTAGCAAATTATCGTCGAATACAATATTTTGTTCTTTATTGAAGGTCTTTTTAATTGTTTTTGCAGTCTCTGCCGCTCTCACAAGTGGGGAGGAAAAGATTTTATCGAAGTTTATTTTTGATAATGCTTTTCCTGCTTTTCGGGCTTGTTCGTATCCTACATCGGTTAATAATGAATCGTCTGTTCTTCCTTGTATTAATCCTTTTGCATTGAAACTGCTTAGTCCGTGCCTAACTAAAACTAATCTTATAGACATTATATAAATTTGAAAATTAAGATAATTTAATCATCTCATGGCGTGATTAAAATAGATACATAAATATAAGGAAATTCAATGATAACTAATTATGATTTTCAAGAATATAATAAGTTATGATGTTTAAAAATAGTTCTAAGTCAAAACTCACTTTAGCTTTTATTTCTATCGTCATAACTTTTTTTGTATGGCAACAAGGCTTAAGAGACAGTTTAAATAGACCATCTGTTTCATTTGATATTAGTCAAAAAGAGCAAGAAATTGCTGAATTATCTGTCCAATCAATACCTGTAAATCTTAAAAAATTTTTTATCATTAATGATCCTGTTGATCAAATAAATAAATCACTCTCTGATGTCTCATTTGAAGAGCTAACAGAAAGAAATAAATTAATTCGAATAATCACTTCAGAATCAAATGATTCTTTAATTTATAAAAATATATCCAAAGATTTTAAAGAAAAAAACTTCAAATTTCTGATTGATGAGATAGAAAAAAAATCTAATAATAATGCATATAAAGCAAATTCTGATAAGTTTGATTTATTTAAAGGTGATAGATTTTTATATCACCTTTTAAGCAGGAAATTTGATTTTGACGATAGTGCATTAATAACAAAATCATTTTCAAGAAAAATGTTTTTTAAAATATTAGCCATAAGACTAATTCCACTTTTAACAATACTTATTGGCTCTATTCTGGCTTTAAAAATATTATGGAAAACCATATCTTTAAAAAAGTTTGGTTGGAAAGAAATTAAATCCTTAGATTTAAAATTAATAGATATGGTTTTATTAATTGCAGGTGGATTTGTTGTTTTAGGGGAAGTGGTATCACCTTTATTTTCTATCAGTTTGGTTGAACTTTTTTCTAAAAATATATCTAATGAATTGTCTCAATCTTTAAAAATTTTCTTTGGATATCTTTTTATGGCTATTCCGCCATTATGGATAGTTTTTTATCAAATTAAATCCTTGAATGGTGAATTTACTTTAAACAAGGATTATTTACAGTTCAATTTCTTGCCAATAAAATATGCAATTATTCAGGGAATTAAAGGTTGGTTAACAATTGTTCCTTTTGTCTTATTGATCTCTCTAATTATGAATAGTCTTATCGATAATCAGAATGGTAGTAACCCCTTGCTGGAAATAGTTCTTAATAATAATAATTACTTATCATTTTTTCTATTATTTGTAACAACAACTCTATTAGCTCCTCTATTTGAAGAGATTATTTTTCGAGGTATTTTACTGCCAACTCTTTCAAGAGATTTTGGAGTAATTTCGGGCATCATAGTTTCAGCTTTTATCTTTGCATTAGCCCATTTAAGTTTGGGAGAAATGCCGCCATTATTTGTTCTAGGGATTGGATTAGCAATTACAAGAATTGCTTCAGGGAGTTTGTTTTCCTCAGTTATTATGCATTCTTTATGGAATGGATTGACTTTCTTAAATTTGTTCCTACTTAGGACATAAAGAATTTAATTTTTACTTGCAAATCCAACAAAAAGATGTTTATTTAATTAATAACACTTCTTTTATTTAAAAAATAAATCATAGATGAAACCTTATGGGAATCAACTTAACTTAAAAAAAAAAGTTTCATATGAAAGTAAAAAAAACTCTAAAAAAATATCTATAATTAATCTCAAATTAATACATCAAATTTTCGACACCATTAATATCTCTCTTTTGGTATTAATTTTCACCTTGCTTTTCCTGTCTTTTAATAGTCAAAGAAAATGGTCAAATACATATAAAAACTTATCTAAAACAAGAGCTATCAATAATAATCTTATTGATTATATTTCCAAAATTGAGGAATTTTATATTAGTGAACTTGAGTCTATTAATACTTATACAAAAACTAAACCTAAAGATTTAATCTATCTAGATAAACTTCCAGAAAAAAAAGAAAGTTTATTTAAGAAAAATTTAAGTAGTTTCATTGAAGGTTTTGTAGATAGCAAATATCAAATGGGATATTGATGAAAAAATACAAAAAAATTGTTAGTCTAACACCACTAGATCAAAGAAGATTTAAATTTCTCTATATTATTAGTTTACTACTAATATTTTGTTTGTTTGGTAGGTTACTTAAATTGCAAGTCTTTAACGCATCTGATTTGCAAAGGAAAGCTAGATTAATACAGTCTTCTAAAATTAACGCCTTAAAAAAAAGGAGATCAATTGTTGATAGAAATAATAGACTAGTTGCTTACGATAAACCTCTCTACAAATTATGGGCCCATCCACAATATTTTAATTTTCCTGGTGATTCAATTAATAGAGTTCGCAGTATTGAAGAAGTTACAAAAAAATTGTCATCTATCTTGGATATTAATAATGAAATACTCGTTGAGAAATTTAATAATAAAATGATTGGTATCAAGCTTTTGGATAAGATTTCTGAAGAAAAGGCAGAAAAGATTAAGAACCTTCAAATAAGCGGACTTGATTTGTTTAAATATTCGCAGAGATATTATCCCCAAGGAGAGCTTTACTCTAATCTTGTAGGTTTTGTTAATGATGAGAATAAAGGTTCAGCAGGTTTAGAGCTTCATTTAGATAATCAAATTAAAGTTTTTAATAAAAGTAATTTAATAAAAATAGGAGGAGATGGAACTCCTCTACCGGATAATTCGGCCCCAGGTGATTTTATTTATGATTACAAAAGTTTAGGTCTAACTATAGACTCAAAATTACAGAAAGCGTCATTCAATGCATTATCAAAGCAAGTAAGAGAATGGAAAGCAAAGAAGGGATTTGCCATAGTTATGGATGTTAATAATGGTCGGATCCTCTCCTTGGTTACAGTCCCATCATATGATCCAAATAAATTTTGGCTGTATGATTCCGAACTCTTTAGAGGTTGGTATTCTCAAGATTTATTTGAGCCTGGTTCAACTTTTAAACCTATTAATCTTGCCTTAGCGTTAGAAGAAAAAGTAATCCAGAAAGATGGATTAGTTGAAGATATTGGAAAGATTAAGGTTGGAGGATGGACACTTTCGAATTGGAATAAAAAAGGTAATGGATACATTGACTATCCAAAAGTATTACAGGTTTCAAGTAATGTTGGGATGGTAAAAATAATGCAAAATTTAGACCCCACAATTTATTGGAATTGGCTACAAAATTTAGGAATAAATAAAAATTTAGAGACTGACTTATTTGAATCAACTGCTGGCCAACTAAAGAGAAAAGATTTATTTGTAAATCAATCAATTGAACCTGCCGTAACTTCTTTTGGAAAAGGGTTCTCAATCTCGCCACTTAAATTGGTTCAGCTTCATGCGGCTTTAGCAAATGGGGGTTTTGAAGTGACTCCACATGTAACCTCAACTTTCAAAGAAAGAGTTAATAAAAATCCAAAGAAACAATTTTTTTCACCGGATGTCTCTAAAATTGTTCTTGAATGGATGGAGAGTGTAGTTGATAAAGGTAGTGGATCTGGAGCAAAAATCGAGGGTTATAGGATAGCTGGTAAAACGGGTACTTCTCAAAAAGCCATAAATGGTTCATATACAAGTAAAAAAGTTTGTAGTTTTGTTGCCACCTTACCAGTTAATGATCCAAAATTTGCTGTCCTCGTGGTTGTTGATGAGCCATCTAAATCATATGCATATGGTTCAACTGTTGCAGTACCTGTAGCGAAAGAAATTATCGAGAGTTTGATAGTAATTGAAAAAATACCTCCTAATATTAAAGATCACGGAATGATTGTTAAAAAACCCTAAAATTTTCCATTTTTATAAATATTTAGTTCATTATCTGATGATTTCATTAGGAATAAAAGCTAGTTTATGTATATATATGATTATTTAGATATGAAATCAATTTTAGAACAATTGTCCTCAATGACCGTTGTTGTTGCTGATACTGGAGATTTAGATTCGATAAAAAAATTTCAACCAAGGGACGCCACCACCAATCCATCTCTAATACTTGCTGCTGCTAAGAACCCTGATTATGTGAAGTTAATTGATAAAGCTTTAGAAAGTTCACAAAAGGCATTGTCCCAAGGATTCTCCGAAATTGAATTAATTAAAGAAACTGTTGACCAAGTTTCAGTATTTTTTGGAAAAGAAATATTGAAAATTATTTCAGGGCGTGTATCTACAGAAGTTGATGCAAGACTGAGCTTTGACACTGAAGCTACGGTAGAAAAAGCAAGAAAGTTGATCAATCTTTATAAAAATTTTGGAATTGAAAAGGATAGAATTTTAATTAAGATTGCCGCAACTTGGGAGGGAATTAAGGCAGCTGAAATTTTGGAAAAAGAGGGTATTAAGTGCAACTTAACTTTACTTTTTAACTTCTGCCAAGCTGTAACTTGCGCCAATGCAAAGATAACTCTAATTTCTCCCTTCGTTGGCCGTATATTAGATTGGCATAAAGCAAAAACTGGTAAAACTAGTTTTGTTGGTGCTGAAGACCCTGGTGTTATCTCTGTTACACAAATATATAATTATTTTAAAGAAAAGGGATTCAAGACTGAAGTAATGGGAGCGAGTTTTAGAAATATCGATGAAATAAAAGAATTAGCAGGTTGCGATCTTTTAACAATCGCACCAAAATTTCTTGAGGAACTTAAAAAAGAAAAAGGAGAGTTAGTTAGGAAATTAGATGAAAGTACCCAAATAAATAATTCTATTGATTACGAATTTGAAGAAAAAGATTTCAGATTAAGTATGTTAGAAGATCAAATGGCAAGTGAAAAGCTTAGTGAAGGTATCACTGGATTCAGTAAGGCTATAGAAGAATTAGAAGAGCTGCTAATAAAGAGATATTCAGAGATTAAAAATCATAAATTGATTTCTGCTAACTAAATTTCAGTTCGAATTTAAAAACAATTAACCCCCCCTTTTTGTTAAAAGTCGTCTGATAACTCTTTTTGCAATATCTTCATAACTCATTTCTCCCGATAATATTTGAGCAATACGTTTAGGTGCTGTTTTTCTTTTGACACCTAATTGATATCCAGTTCTGGGAAATCTATAAAATACTTGGGCTATTCTCCTCCCCCAAGCCATTGATTTCCCCCAAATGTTGTTAATTTTCTTCGTATAAAGATTAAAATCATCTACTTTCCCTGATAGGAACTGATCTATGTATTCTGCAGCATAAAAACTGCTAATTAAAGATGGTCTAATTCCTTCAGCTAAAAATGGATCACATAGAGATGCTGCATCTCCAACTGCTAAAACTTGGTCACCATTAATTGAGTGGAAGCCATTCCATATTCTCAGTTTCTTACTAATTATTTTATTAGGAAAATCATCAAAACCGAAGCTTCTGATAACTTGTTTATTTATAGCCTGATTTTCTAAGAGACCATTATTTATAAAAGTACCTAAACCAATATTTAAGCTTTCTCTTAGGGGGAATGCCCATGCAAAACCATATTTTATAAATCCAAACTCAAATCTAACTGCATCTCTAGGGATTTCACCTAACCCTTTCAATCTTAATGAGATTGTGTTGGCAAATTTCGGCTTTCTTGGCCCTAAATTGAAATAACTCGCCCATTTCGATTGGGAGCCATCTGCAATTACAAGAAATTCTGAAATATATTTTATTTTATTATTGCAAGTAATTTCCCATTTATCATTCTTTTTTATGATTTTTTCTATCAATAATGGTCTCATTATCTGAGCTCCATTACTTAAGGATTCATCAAGTAATAATTGATCTAGTTTTTCTCTTTTAACAATCCAAAATGGCGATTCACCAGTCAGATCAGCAGTTACATTATCTGCAGCCTTCCATCTGAATTCAACATTTTTAATTTTTGTTTCTATGCAATCTTCTATATTTAAAGGAAGAAATCTTTGCATTGAAGATGCCATTCCACCTGCACACGGTTTGGAATCTTGGGACTTTTCTTTTTCAATAATTAAAACTGAATATCCTTTCTTTGATAGGTTAAGAGCAGTGGAAGATCCTGATAGACCTCCACCAATTATTACAACGTCAAATTCTGTCAAACTTTTAGAATTTCCTTCTCTTTCTCAGACAATTTAGTTTCTATTAAAGCGATATATTTATCAGTAATTTTCTGAATTTCAGATTGATTATCTCTCGATTCGTCAATTGAAATAAGGCCATCTTTTTCGTCTTTTTTTTCTTTATCAACAGCATCTCTTCTGATATTTCTCAAGGCTACTTTTCCTTCCTCAGCATATTTAGAGGCTAATTTACAAAATTCTTTTCTTCTTTCTTCTGTTAAAGGAGGAACATTTATTCTTATTACTTTCCCATCATTATTTGGAGTAATCCCTAAATCACTCATAGAAATAGATTTCTCTATCGCTTGTAAACATGAAATATCGAAAGGTTGTATTGAGATTGTTTGTGAATCAACAGTGCTTATAGTGGCAAGCGATTTGATTGGTGTTTCTGCTCCGTAGTACTCAACACTTACTCTGTCTAACAAGGAAGCATTAGCTCTACCTGTCCTAATTGTATTAAAGTTTCTTTGTGTAGCTTCAATACTTTTATTCATATTTTCTTGAATTTCTTTTTTTTTCATAATTAAAAAAATTAAATGATCTTTAACTAATTAAAGAGCCTATTGGTTCACCAGCAACAGCTTTAGAAATGTTCCCTTTTTTGAATATATCAAAAACCATAATTGGGATATTATTATCTTTGCAAAGTGCAATCGCAGTACTGTCCATTACTGCAATTTCATCAGTAAGAACTTGTTGATAACTAAGAGAGGAATATTTTTTTGCATCTTTAAATTGATTTGGATCACGATCGTATACTCCATCAACCTTAGTAGCCTTCATAACAACTTCAGCGTTTATCTCTGCTGCCCTCAAAGCTGCAGTAGTATCAGTTGTAAAAAATGGATTTCCGCATCCACCTCCGAAAACTACAACTCTACCTTTTTCTAGGTGCCTTATTGCTCTTCTTCTGATGTAGGGTTCGGCAATTTCCTGCATTTCGATTGCTGTTTGCACTCTGGTGGCAACTCCAACTCTTTCAAGACCATCTTGAAGTGAAATTGCGTTCATTACTGTGGCTAGCATCCCTACATAATCAGCAGTTGCGCGATCCATTCCGTCTGCAGATCCTTTAAGCCCCCTAAAAATGTTTCCACCACCAACAACTATTGCAAGTTGTACATTATTTTCTACTACTTTTGAAACATCCTCTGCAATTGATTGTACTATAGCAGGATCAATACCATAAGGTTTTTCACCCATTAGTGCTTCACCACTAAGTTTTAAGAGAACTCTTTTGTAAGTCATTCAATAATTGTACTTTTAAGACCTTAGCAAGTAAATGTGCCAAATTTATTTTTTGTTCAGATATTGCTTGCGTCTTTAAACATTTCTAAACCTGCCTAAATAAAATTTACTTCAACTAAAATTCAATGCACTTTTGTGCTTTTATTCCTTGCTCTTTGAAAGGATGTCTTATAAGTTTCATTTCTGTAACTAGATCAGCGTAATTGATGATTAAATCAGATGCTCCCCTACCAGTTAAAACAATATGATTTTTTCTATTATTTAAGCTTTTTAAAAAAGTGATTATTTCTTCGGGAGCAAGATAACCAAGTTTTGTCGCAATATTAATTTCATCAAGAATGATAAGTTTATAGGATTCATTTTGTATGTATTTTTTAGCTAGTTGCCACGCCTCTTGAACTAATTTTTCATCTCTTATTCTGTCCTGTGTTTCCCAAGTAAATCCCTCTCCTAATGAATGCCAAGATATGTTTGAAGACAAGTTTTTAAGTGCTTTTCCCTCTCCAGTGGTCCAGCCTCCTTTGATAAATTGAATTATTGCTACTTTATAGCCATGCCCTATCGTCCTTAAAGCCATACCTAAAGATGCAGTTGTCTTGCCCTTGCCATTTCCTGTGAAAACAATCAATAATCCTTTTTTTGTTTTTCTAATTTTTAGTCTTTCGGATTGAATATCTTTTCTTTGCTGCATTCTTTTTTTATATGAGCTTTCATCGATATCTGGTGATAATTTCCCTCCCATTCCAAGTTTATTTGCTTGATTATCGAGGTTAAATATTTTCTCGGAAGATGAAGGTTTTTCTTGCATATGACCCTTATTTTTATTTAATTATTATAAATCTTTAAATACTTTTAACTCTTTTAACTCTTTTAACTTTTAGAAGTGCATTATTTACTGCTTGTTGTTGATCTCTTTTAGTAATCCAGTGGTGATAAGTTTGAGTGTGTAAACTAACAGAATGTCCCATCATTCTGGCAGCCACAGTATCAGGTAAATCATAAAAAATTGTTCTAACTGCCCAAGCATGCCTTAGATCATAAGGTTTTATTTGTAAAGAGTAACGCTTAAACTGGTCTGTAATTTTCTTGCCAATATTCTGTAAAGTTGTAATTTTAAGGTCTCTATTAATATTTGGTAGAAGTTCTGGATTCTCACCAAGTTTTGATAATTCGAACTTTTCCACCCATTCAGGATGAAATGGCCAAACTTGATGTTCCCCAGTTTTAGTCGTAGGTAAAACTCTAATAATTTTGTCCCCAAAATTAGTAAGAGAACTTAAATCACAAAAAAATACTTCATGATTCCTTAATCCATATGTAGCCATAAGACCAAAAACAAATTTCCAAGACTTGTTTGGTATCGTCTCCCATAGTTTCTCTATTAATTCGTCTTTAGGTAGATCCCTAAAGCCTGCTTTGTTCAGACCATATCCTCTAGAATTTAATTTCCAATCTTCTGGTAGTTTAATGTCCAAAAACTTAGCCAAAACACTTAAAGAAGTAGCGCATTGTTTCCTACTTCTGGTACCTTCCTTATAACTTTCAAGTGTTTTTTGAAATATTTTTTCTAAAGCTTCATTCTCATAATCATTGTAAATATTTAGGATTCTTTTCATATATGGTTTGTAAGAACTTCTCCAAGTAGTTTTTCTAGTGCTGGTTCGAAAATCACTTTTATTTTCTTTAAAAAAAAATTCCTCAAATTGATTTAATCTTTTTGGGAATTCAAAACCATCTTTTATTTCCTTTTTATAAGGTTTGCCTATCCAATTAATCCAATCAAATTGATTCAATTCCAATTGCAAATTGATTAATTGTAATTTTTTTTTGGCTTCCTCTAATCCAGAAATATCAGCCTTTAAGCCAAGAGATATTCTTTGAATTTTATAGTTATTGTTATCTTCTTTGGAGGGTAGTGAACCACGAATATTTAATTTCATCCCTCTTTTCTCAATTTTAAGCTTGCTGCCTTGAGTAGCAAATTTATCATTGACATTATTAATTTCCTGAATTACGTTCATTTACTTATATAATTGACCATATAATGACGTTTTTAATGTTGATTTTCAATCTTCATAAATTTTAAATGGATAAAATAGGCGTCTTACTAATGAATTTAGGAGGGCCTGAACGCATTACTGATGTTGGCCCATTCTTATACAATCTTTTTTCTGATCCAGAAATTATCAGGACACCTTTCCCTTTTTTTCAAAAGCCCCTAGCTTGGTTAATTAGCACGCTTAGAAGTACAACTTCACAACAGGCCTACCTTTCCATAGGTGGAGGTTCACCTATCAGAAGGATAACTGAACAACAAGCAAGAGAATTACAATCTAAATTAAGGGACAAGGGTTTTAATGCTACTACCTACATCGCCATGAGGTATTGGCATCCTTTTACCGAATCAGCAATTGCTGATATGAAAGCAGACCGCGTAGATCAAATTGTTGTAATACCCTTGTACCCGCATTTTTCAATAAGTACTAGTGGTTCGAGCTTTAGAGAATTAAAAAAATTGCGAGATTCTGATGATGAATTTAAGAAGGTTCCAATGAGATGTGTAAGGAGTTGGTTCAGTCAATCAGGTTATTTAAAGTCTATGGTCGAATTAATTTCCGAACAGATTTCACTTTGTGAATCACCTTCAAAAGCTCATATATTTTTCACTGCTCATGGAGTTCCTAAGAGTTATGTAGAGGAAGCTGGAGACCCTTATAAACAACAAATTGAAGATTGTTCTTTATTGATTATAAATGAGCTGGAAAAATGTTTAGGCCATAGTAACCCTCATACACTTTCTTATCAAAGTAGAGTTGGTCCTGTTGAATGGTTGAAGCCTTATACAGAAGAAGTGTTAGCTGATCTTGGGAGGTCAAATGTTAATGATCTGATTGTGGTCCCAATAAGTTTCGTTGGAGAGCATATCGAAACATTGCAAGAAATTGATATTGAATATAAAGAAATTGCTGAAAAGGCTGGTATTAAAAACTTTCGGAGAGTGAAAGCTCTAAATACTCATCCTACTTTTATTGAAGGTCTTAGTGATCTAGTGATTTCCTGCTTGGAAGGGCCTTTAGTTAATATAGAGGAGGCTTCTCAGTTGCCTGAAAAAGTTAAACTTTATCCTCAGGAGAAGTGGCAATGGGGTTGGAATAATAGTTCAGAGGTGTGGAACGGAAGGGTTGCAATGATTATTTTTCTTGTGCTTTTTATTGAACTTATTTCAGGCTCTGGACCTCTACATAAATTAGGTATCTTATAAAGAAAAATTGATTTTTATTCGAAAATTTTTAAATTTTATAAAAGGTTTTTTTGAATACATTTCTGACATTACATTTCTAAATGAGGCAAAAGTATTTAATTGAGTTTAATATTTATAGTAAATATTGAATTTCTTTAGTGACCCTTACTTCGAGATCCTTTTCAAAGGGTAGTTCAAAACATGAAAATCCAGTTTGGATAACTGGTGCAGATGCACTAATGGATTCTTTAAAAATTCATGGAGTAAAAGTCATATTTGGATATCCTGGTGGAGCCATACTACCAATATATGACGCTGTTCATAAGGCAGAACAAGATGGTTGGTTAAAGCACTATATGGTTAGGCATGAACAAGGTGGTTCACATGCGGCTGATGGATATGCAAGATCTACTGGTGAAGTAGGAGTATGTTTTGGAACCTCAGGCCCAGGTGCAACAAATTTGGTAACTGGAATTGCCACTGCGCAAATGGATTCAGTCCCTCTAGTTGTAGTTACAGGTCAAGTCCCAAGACCTGCTATAGGGACAGACGCTTTTCAAGAAACTGATATTTTTGGCATAACTCTTCCAATAGTGAAACATTCATGGGTAATAAGGGATCCTTCAGATATCGCGAAAGTAGTTTCTGAAGCTTTTTTTATAGCCTCATCTGGAAGGCCTGGCCCTGTTTTAATTGATATACCCAAAGATGTAGGTCAGGAGTTCTTTAATTACCAAAGAGTTTTGCCTGGTGAGATTATTCCTAAAGGATTTAAAAGGAATGGTGAAATTAATGATTGCGATATCAACAAAGCAATTAAATTAATAGAAGATTCTGAAAGACCTCTTCTATACGTTGGAGGTGGAGCAATATCTTCAGGAGCTCATGATGAAATAAAAACTTTGGCAAAGAATTATCAAATACCAGTTACCACAACCTTGATGGGGAAGGGTGCTTTTGATGAAAAAGACAATTTATCAGTAGGGATGTTAGGTATGCATGGAACTGCTTATGCAAATTTTGCTGTTACAGAATGTGATCTTTTAATTGCTATTGGAGCTAGATTCGATGATAGGGTTACAGGAAAATTAGATACTTTTGCACCTAACGCAAAGGTAATTCATATAGATATCGACCCAGCAGAAGTTAATAAAAATAGACGTGTAGATGTTGCAATTGTTGCTGATGTTTTTAAAGCTGTTCTGAAAATTAATGAACAATCTCTAAAAAACAAATTTACTTGTCAGACGAAAAACTGGTTAGAAAAAATTGATTTTTGGAAACATAAACACCCTTTATATGACCCGCCTAAAGAAGGAGAAATTTATCCTCAGGAAGTTCTTTTAAAAGTGAGGGAACTTTCATCAGAAGCTTATATAACTACAGATGTAGGACAACATCAGATGTGGGCTGCTCAATATCTTAGGAATTCTCCAAGAAAATGGATTAGTAGTGCAGGCTTAGGAACTATGGGTTTTGGATTGCCAGCGGCAATTGGAGTAAAAGCAGCTTTACCTAATTCAGAAGTAATTTGTATTGCAGGAGATGCAAGTGTCTTAATGAATATTCAAGAATTAGGAACCTTATCTCAATATGGTCTAAAGGTGAAATTGATTATTATCAATAATCGCTGGCAAGGTATGGTAAGACAATGGCAGGAAAGTTTCTATGATGAAAGATATTCCTCATCTGATATGAGTTGTGGTGAGCCTGACTTTGTAAAACTTGCTGAGTCTTTTGGAGTTAAAGGATACTTAATTTCTGATAGAAAACAATTACAGAATGAATTAAAAAATGCGCTTGATCATGACGGTCCTGCCTTGATTAATATCCTTGTCAGAAGAGGTGAAAATTGTTATCCAATGGTTCCTCCTGGTAAAAGTAATGCTCAAATGGTTGGATATGTTAATTGTGAAGACTAATTTTTTTTTAAATTAGTCATTTTAAAAAATTAACTTTAAAATAATTAAAAAACTTAGATATTTCTGAATTGAAAAAATTATCAAAAATTATATTTATAATTTGCTTGATTGTTCTTAATCCTGTAATAGTAAACTCTGCCGAAATCCTTCAAATTAAAAGTTCAAATACAATTTTGGTGGGGGATCAAAATAGAAATTTAACTATTGGATTATTTTGTGTAGATGTAAATGAAAATGATGAGATTGAAGCAACTAATCTACTTAAGAGTGAATTCCCAAGGGGGAGCAAAGTGAAAATAAAGCCTTTTGGTTTCAAAGAGAATGTTTTGTTAGGCAAAGTTTTTAATATTAAAGGTACTAAGGAGATGACGGAATTATTGGTCGCTAAAAACTTAAGTAGTGAAATTTGTCCAAGTTAATTATCTTTATGAGCAAATAAGATTCCATTGTCTCGAGATTGTTTTGCTCCTTCTCCAGGAATAAAATTCATTATTGAATTTGTATGTGCATAAATTTGAGATGTCTATATTTGTATGAGGGATGTTCTCATTTATAAGTTGTCTATAGGCAGATCTTTTTAGGTCAAGTTGATTTAAGTTTTGCTCTCTGAAGTGATTTGAATTACTAAAACAAAGATCTTTTTTAGTTTTAGTCAATTTGACAGTTATGTTTTGGTTTTCGGCCTTTCTGTAAAATTCTTTGAATGTTATTTTATCAACTAGATAATGTTCCTTAGAAATCGCTGGTCCTATTGCAACAAGTAAGTCATCTCTAATTGTGCCAAAAATATCGAAAATTTTTACAAGATTTTTTATTATTTTTTTTTCTAAACCTTTTCTTCCACAATGCAAGGTTGCTACATTTCTTGTTCTTTTATCTGCAAAAAATATTGGCATACAATCAGCTGTGTAAACCCATAAGTTTTGCCTGCATTTATTGCCAACTAGACCATCTGCATCAGTCTTAGTTCCTTTTTGCGATTGAGATCCAAGCAATATCAAATTACTGTGAATTTGATTGGAAACACAATTTATGGAATTTTCATTAAAGTGATTCCCTAATAATTGAAGAAATTTCTCAGAGCAAGACTTCGTGAAGTAGGCATGTTTGAAATTATTTTGACTAAGAATAGGTGATGAATAATACTCAAATTTTTTGTTTTGAATATAAATTTCATCTTTTGAGAAATATATTTCTTTGTAAGGAATAGTTCCTGCTCCTAAACTGAATTTATGCAATTAATTCAATATCTCTTAAGATCCAGAATCCTGCAAATTTTTCGATATACGGCGTTGACTGTATGGAAATAAATTGATAGCCAAAAGAATTTTTTTTATTCTCTAAAAACTTTGTATTCAAAATGTTTGCATCTTTTTCTGGTAAATCAGTTACCAGCCACTTATCAACTTCTGAAGCTTCAAGTATGAGTTGATTCTTATTTACGACTAATTTAATAGGTTCTAAACAACTAAACCATGCAGAAAGTGCCAAAGATCTATCTTTGCTAAAAAGTCTTAATCCTGGGACTAAGTTATTATCATCTATATCTTGCTGAATTGGGAAAATATCTCCAAATTCCATAGGCCAATTTTCTGCTGATTTTAATTCGCCAATTGATATTTCAGAGATAGTTAAAGCATCACCCCTTACTGCTTCTGGTAGAGGTGTGGGAGGGTTTTCCGTTTTAGAAGTAAAAGTAGGAGCCAATACACCTCTTACATAACCTTTTTCCTTTGGATAAATCTCTTTTTCAAGAAATTCGATTCTATCGAATAAATCGTAAGTTCTCCTACTTACAAGAGCATCAATACTGACCGCTTCCAGAGATTTCTTGATGATTGATTTCATCGACGATCTCCAGAAACGAACTATAGAAGGTTTCTCCCACCCTTGTTTTTTCGCTTCACTTATGGCTTCATTTAGTGACTTTGTAAGCCACACTGAATTAACTTCATTAGCAGGGCACTTTTTATTCCAAAGAAAAACTTCTTCTGTCTTATAACTTCTTGTAGAGCAAATAATTAAGTCCCATCTTTTTTTTCCATTTGATTCAATAATTGGTCTTGAGTAAAAGTCTAATTCCCAATCTGAAATTTTTAATTTAAGACTTGACTCCATTTTTTTATTGATATTCATTTATCTTGTTCTTTTTTATCGAAGAGTGCTTTAGTTTTTAGTGCTCTCTCTGTAGCTTCTTGCATAACTTTTTGCTTATCAATTATTAATTCTCCCGCAGAGTTTTCTAGGAGTGCTGTATTGAGACCAATACGACCTTTTTCGAGGTCTATTTCAGATATTAAAGCTTTTATCATTTCCCCTTCTCTAAAAACTTCTCTTAAAGAACGAATAGATCCATTTGTTACTGAGGATTGATGAAGGAGTCCACTAGCTCCTCCTAAATCTATAAAGAAGCCATATGGTTTTACTGCTAAAACTTCTCCTTCAATTAATTGACCTAATTCTAAACTTGTAAGTTTAGAGACTAATGATGCTTTCTTTTCAGAGAGAACTAATTTTCTTGATTCTGGATTCACTTCAAGAAACGCTACTTTTAGAGTTTTGCCAACAAAAGATTGATAATCTTGACCATCTTCAAGTTGGGATCTTGGGATGAATCCTCTTAATCCATCTACATCACAAGTAAGCCCACCTCTGTTAAATCCATTAATTAAAACGTTAATTAATTCACCATTTTTTGCAGAATTTGATACTTTCTCCCAACTTTGCCTGAGAATTAATGCCCGAGCGCTCACTGTTACCATCCCATCAGCATTTTGTTCTTTGATAACCAAAACTTCCATTTCAAGGCCTATAGAAAACTTTTCTTTAAAGTTAGTTATGACACCCAAACCACATTCTTTTTTTGGCATATAACCAGGTGCTTTCCCACCAATGTCAACATATAATCCATCACTTTCGATTGCTATAACCTTACCTGAAATTGTTTCTCCAGTAGCCCCAATTGGCTCATTTGCATTTAAAGCCTCCAAAAAAGCACTTTCATCAAAATCGAATTCATCGACTGTTCTTTCTAATTTAAAATCTGTGTTTTGCTCAGAAAAATTAAAAGGTCTATTTAAGTCTTTTTGATTTAAATCTTGTTGAGAAATATCAAAATCCTCGGTCTTTTCATTACTGTCTTCAATTTCATTTATTGAATCATCTTTAATGATTTGAGGTTTCATTGCAATATTTTCTTTTTTTATATCTTCTTGCAAATTGGTTTGCTCATTATTTATTTCTTGAGAATCTTTCTTGCTTATGTGAAGTACCTGAAGAGGTTTTTTATTGCCCTTTGGTTGGATATTATCTTGGGCATTTTTATTACTGACTCCCATCGTAGGTAAAATAAGAATAATTAATTATTAACATACTCTAAATGTTAGTACTCAAAATTAAAATTAATGAACTTTAAACCAATACCTAATAAATATGAATATTTAAATTGGCAAGAAATTGAGAGTATTGCAAAAGAAAAAAGATCAACAGTGATTTGGCCATTCGGTGCTGTTGAGCAACATGGACCGCATTTACCTCTTGCTACAGATAGTATTTTTGTTGATGAAATCATTAATGAAGTTTTTAAAATGCTCTCTGCCGATATTCCATTAAAAAAACTTCCAACTCAATATATTGGTTTTTCGCCAGAACATAAGGGTTTTGCCGGGACAATTTCACTTTCTTCAAATTTAATTACTTCAATGATTAAGGAAGTGGGAGGTCAACTATCTGAAATGGGTTTTAAAAGATTGATATTGATTAATGGACATGGAGGTCAAATCTCGCTACTAAATACTGCGGCAAGAGAGCTAAGAAGTTTCTCACCAGGGATGGCAGTTTTCCCATGTTTCTTATGGAGTGGTGTTAATGGATTAAGTGAATTGTTAACAAAAACTGAGATAGAGGATGGGCTTCATGCTTCTTTAGCTGAAACAAGTTTGATGCTGGCTTTAAAACCAGAATTAGTAGGTGATGAACGCCCAAATGAAGGTAATAAAGTAGAAATTCCTGAAGGTTGGAGTCTAGAGGGCAATGCGCCTACAGCTTGGCTTACTGACGACTTCAGTAAATCAGGTGTAATAGGAGATAGTAGAGGAGCAAATGAGTCTTTAGGGGAAAATTTAAAGGAATTATTGATTAATCATTGGTTCAAATTGATTATGAATCTGATGCAATCAGATTGGCCAAACAATTCTTAAATAAGTTTAAGTAAAAAATGTGACTTAACAATTGAAACTATTTTCATGATATTTAAATAAACTCTCTATAATCGTGTAATATTCATGCATAATGAGCTAAAGATTACTGTCATGCAAACTCTAGAATCAAATAAAAAAACTATTGAACAATCGACTAATCCGATTTCTTTAGATTTGCCCGACTTCACTACAGATTCTTATAAGGATGCTTACAGCAGAATAAATGCAATTGTTATAGAGGGAGAGCAAGAGGCTCATGATAATTACATTTCGATAGCAACTTTAATTCCAAATGAGTTAGAGGAGTTAACTAAATTGGCGAGAATGGAAATGAAGCATAAAAAAGGCTTCACTGCATGTGGAAGAAATTTAGGTGTAGTCGCTGATATGGAATTTGCTAAAAAATTCTTTTCTAAACTACATGGTAATTTTCAAGTTGCTCTTGAAAAAGGAAATTTAACAACATGTCTTTTAATACAAGCTATCTTAATTGAAGCATTTGCAATCTCTGCTTATAACGTTTACATAAGAGTTGCTGATCCTTTTGCAAAAAAAATAACAGAGGGAGTGGTTAAAGATGAATATCTTCATTTGAATTATGGCCAAGAGTGGCTTAAAGAGAATTTATCTACTTGTAAAGAGGAATTAATGGAAGCTAATAAGGTTAATCTTCCGTTAATTAAAAAGATGTTAGATGAAGTAGCGGATGACGCATCAGTTTTAGCTATGGATAGAGAAGAATTAATGGAAGAATTTATGATTGCTTATCAAGATACATTGATGGAAATAGGTTTAGATAATAGAGAAATTGCAAGAATGGCTATGGCAGCTATCGTCTAATTAAATTTCTAATTAATTAAGGATTTTAATAATTAATCAAACCTATTTAAGTAGTTACCTCTGTGCTATTGTTCATAACATCGTATAGAAACCATTTATAAATTCTAAATGTTTGGGTTAATAGGTCACTCAACCAGTTTTGAAGATGCAAAAAGAAAAGCTTCGATGCTAGGCTTTGATCATATCGCTGATGGCGACTTGGATGTTTGGTGTACTGCTCCTCCTCAGCTTGTTGAAAATGTAGAAGTTAAGAGTGCTACTGGAATATCTATTGAAGGTTCTTATATAGATTCGTGCTTTGTTCCTGAAATGCTTTCTAGGTTTAAAACGGCTAGAAGAAAAGTACTAAATGCTATGGAACTAGCTCAGAAAAAAGGGATTAACATTACCGCTTTAGGAGGATTTACTTCTATTATTTTTGAGAATTTTAATCTTCTACAGCATAAACAAATTAGAAATACTTCATTAGAGTGGGAAAGGTTTACTACTGGCAATACTCATACCGCCTGGGTTATTTGTAAGCAACTAGAAATAAATGCGCCTCGCATTGGGATAGACCTTAAAAAAGCAACTGTTGCTGTAATTGGTGCTACAGGTGATATTGGTAGTGCTGTTTGTAGATGGCTTATCAATAAAACTGGGATTTCGGAACTTCTTATGGTCGCAAGACAACAAGAACCACTAGCGCTTTTACAAAAAGAATTAGATGGTGGCACTGTAACAAGCTTAAATGAGGCGTTACCTCAGGCGGATATTGTTGTATGGGTTGCAAGTATGCCTAAAACTATTGAAATTGATACAGATAATTTAAAAAAACCATGTTTAATGATTGATGGCGGATACCCCAAAAATCTTGATGCGAAATTTAAGGGTGAAAATATTCATGTTTTAAAAGGAGGTATAGTAAAGTTTTTCAATGATATTGGTTGGAATATGATGGAACTTGCGGAAATGCAAAACCCTCAGCGAGAGATGTTTGCTTGCTTTGCAGAGGCTATGATTTTAGAATTTGAAAAGTGTCATACAAACTTTAGTTGGGGAAGAAATAACATTTCCCTTGAAAAGATGGAGTTTATTGGAGCAGCATCTTTAAAGCATGGTTTTTCTGCGATTGGACTTGATAAGCAGCCTAAAGTATTAACTGTTTAAATTATGGCTAAACGTTACCTCCTTGATTTTGAAAAGCCTCTTGTTGAACTTGAGAAGCAGATAGAGCAAATTAAAGAATTAGCTCGAGATTCAGAAGTAGATGTTAGTCAACAGCTTCTGCAGCTTGAAACCTTGGCTGCTAGGAGAAGAGAAGAAATATTTAAATCTCTCACCCCTGCTCAAAAGATTCAGGTAGCTAGACATCCTCAAAGACCTAGTACTTTGGATTTTGTTCAAATGTTTTGTGATGACTGGATCGAATTACATGGAGACAGAAATGGTGGCGATGATATGGCACTAATTGGGGGGATAGGTTCGATAAATAATAGACCAGTGTTGATCTTAGGTCATCAGAAAGGAAGGGACACAAAAGAAAATGTAGTAAGAAACTTTGGGATGGCAAAACCAGGAGGTTATAGAAAAGCTCTTAGATTAATGCAGCATGCAAATAGATTCGCTTTGCCAATTCTTACATTTATTGATACTCCTGGAGCTTATGCTGGTTTAAAAGCTGAAGAACAAGGTCAAGGTGAAGCAATTGCAAGAAACCTTCGAGAGATGTTTGGATTGAAAGTTCCAATTGTTGCTACTGTCATTGGAGAAGGAGGTTCAGGAGGCGCACTTGGAATAGGTGTCGCCGATAGGTTACTAATGTTTGAACACAGTGTTTACACGGTTGCTAGTCCAGAAGCATGTGCATCAATTTTGTGGAGAGATGCTGCGAAGGCACCAGAAGCGGCATCAGCACTTAAAATTACAGGCAAAGATTTACTTAAATTAGGTATTATAGATGAGGTTTTACCAGAACCTTCTGGTGGGAATAATTGGGCTCCTTTAGATGCTGGTAATACACTAAAAGAGGCTATTGAGAAACACCTGAATGCTCTACTTCAAATGCCTGAAGACCAATTAATTGAGGAAAGATACAAAAAGTTCAGGGTTTTAGGTAAATTTATTGAAGCAAATAATATTGAAGAGATTTATAGTGAAATCCCCCAAAAAACTGAATAACTTGAAACTAGCTTTTATAACGGGTGCTACTAAAGGTATTGGTAGATCTACCGCAATTACTTTTGCTAATGCAGGCTGGGATTTAATTTTACTCTCCAGGAATATGGATTTAATGGAGAAACTAAAGAGCGAACTGTTGACCACTAAATCAAAAATTAACCTAGTAAAATGTGATTTATTTAATCCCCTAGAAATAGATCATTGTGTTAAAGAGGCAATTGAGAAATATGGATGCCCTTCAGTATTGATAAATAATGCCGGTTGCGCATTTAATAGCCCTTTAGTCGAAATGGAATTAGGTCAATGGGAACAAACTATTCAAATAAACCTGACAAGTGTTTTTCAAATTTGTAGTTCAATAATTCCTCAAATGAGAAAAAATGGTGGTTTAGTTATTAACGTTAGTAGTCATGCCTCTTATAATGCATTCCCCCAATGGGGAGCTTATTGTGTTTCAAAATCTGCATTAGCTATGTTTACTAAATGCTTGAGGGAGGAGGAGAGATCTAATTCAATAAGAGCTTGCACAATAACTCTTGGTTCAGTCAATACTCCTCTTTGGGACTCCGAATCAATCAATTCCGATTTTGATAGAACTTCTATGCTTTCCTCAAAAGAGGTATCAAAAACTATTCTCTACATGGCTAATAAACCTCAATCACAATTGATCGAAGACTTGACTTTGATGCCTTCTGGCGGAGCCTTTTAAACATTCTGGTTATCTGATTAATCTTAAAACAGTGATTTTTTTAAGTACTATTAGAACCCGATTGAACAAGAGAATGTGATATAGTATATGAGCAATTAAGCTTTTGGAAGATACAGTTAATTAAGTTGCATACAATTTTCTGTTTAAAATTTTATGACCTCTACATTACCCAACGATAATATTAGAAACTTTGACGACCAGATTACTAATAAACTAATTTCTGAAATTATAAGAGACAGAATTAAGAATTCTGGAACAAGATTTAGTGCAAACGATAATATTTCTGATTTTATAAATCCTGGTGAATTAGAAATTTTAGAAAAAGAAGTAGCCTCAAGAGTTAAGGATCTACTAAAGTCCCTCGTAATTGATGTTGAGAATGATCATAATACTCAAGAAACTGCTGAGAGAGTTTCAAAAATGTATCTAAACGAAGTTTTTAAAGGCAGATATTATGAACAACCTAAAGTTACAAGCTTTCCCAATGACAAGAATCTTGATGAAATTTATACTGTTGGTCCAATTTCTGTCAGATCTGCATGTTCACATCACTTAGTACCAATTCTAGGAGAGTGTTGGATAGGTATTAAACCTGGAAATAAGGTCATAGGACTTTCAAAATTTGCGAGAGTTGCTGATTGGGTTTTTTCAAGACCTCATATTCAGGAAGAAGCTGTAATGATCCTTGCAGATGAAATTGAAAAACTTTGCGAACCTAAAGGTTTAGGCATTATTGTAAAGGCCCAACATTATTGTATGAAGTGGAGGGGAGTCAAAGAACCAAATACAAGCATGATTAATTCCGTTGTTCGAGGAGATTTTAGACACGATTTAAGTTTAAAACAAGAATTTTTTGAGCTTGTAAAACAGCAGTCCGCTACTAATAATTACTAAAACCTTTTTAAAAAATTAAAAAGATTCTCTGTTTTTTTTATATCTTTTAAACCAGGAGATATTTCAATACTACTTGAAATATCTAGGCCATCTGGTTTGAAGTCAGTAAGGATTTCATCAATCCATTCAATTGATATTCCACCTGCCAACAACCATGGTTTGCTAAATTGCAAATTCTTTAGATAAATAGAATTTATTTTTTTCCCTGAACCTCCATAAGTTTCTTTATTCCAAGAATCAAGTAGTATCGCGTCTACAAAATCTTCAAAAGGTTTTATTTTATCTATGTCCTTTTCCGTTTTTATTCTGAAAGCCTTCCATAGGCCAATATCGGGAATTTTTTCCCTTATTTCTTTGCAATAATCAATATCTTCATCTCCATGTAATTGAATGATAGTTTCACTTGGGTTGCCTAAGAAGTTTTTGATAATTAAATCTATAGGACAATTTTGCACAACAGTTACTCTATCGATTTTTGGATAAAAGTTTTCTAGGGTTTTAAATATTTTTTTCTTAATTTCAGCTGATACATACCTTGGGGACTCTTCAACCGAAATAATGCCAATAGCATTCGCTCCTAATTTAGCGACTTGAAGAGCTTGTTCTTCAGAAGTTAGTCCACAAATTTTAACTAAAGGATTAGTCTTGGGCATATCATTATCCTGCATGTAAGATTAATATTATTGCTAAATATAGCGGAGATTATTTTTGAGAAGTTGGCAAATTTTTAAAATATGGGGAATTCCCTTTAAAGTTCATCCCTATTGGTTTGTTATTCTCTTTTTATTCTCGTGGAGTATAAGTAATCAGGTCAATTTATCTTCTGGCGATATCTACAATAATAAAGAAGCTTGGATTATAGGGTTTTTAAGTTCTTTTTTCTTATTATCTTCAATTATTTTTCATGAGGTTTTTCATACTTTTGTTTCACTTAATCAGGGTGTAAAAATAAAAAAAATTACTTTTTATTTTTTAGGAGCAATTTTACAAATAGACAAGTATTGTCAAACTGCTTTAGGTAATATAAAAATTGCAATTGTAAGACCTCTTTTATGTTTCGCTACAGCATCTATCTTACTTTTAATTAGTAATAACAGTGTATCTCAGGAACAAATAGCAGTTAATGTAATTTCAAGAGTAGGTATATTTAATTTATTCTTAGGCTTCTTAAATTTGATTCCAATTGGTTCTTTAGATGGAGGTAATTTATTAAAAAGTATTATTTGGCATTTCTCAGGGAGTAAAAATAAAGGAAGAAATTTCCTCAATAAAGTAAATTTATTATTATCTTTGTTTGTTTTATTTTTTGGGATAATTTGTTTATTTAGATTAAACTTTTACTTTGGTTTTATTCTTTCTTTTTTGGGCTTGTTTGGAATTAATTCTTCAAAATCTGAAAGTCAATTTTTTAAAATTGAAAACATACTTAAATTTAGTCAAGTTTCTGAGATTAAATTAAAACCTTTGAGGAAAATTGAATACGATTCAAATTTCTCAGAATTTAATAAGTTAATAAAAAATAAGAAGGATGTATCGGATAAATATTTTTTTGTTACGAATAATGGTAGATGGACCGGTTTTGTTGATGAGGATATTTTAAAAACTGTTTCCTTAAAAAAATGGGAACAGAAATTTGTTGGAGATTTTAAGAAACCAATCGACAGTTTTGAAAGTGTATCTTATAACGATAAATTATGGAGAACTATAGAAAGACTTGAAGAAACAAATGAAGGTTTTTTATTGGTTCTAAATGCTGCAAATATCCCTTTGGGCATAATTGATAGGTCAAAAATTGGAAACTTTGTCTTGAATAAATTAGGTTTTAATTTGCCTTCAGATATTGTTAACAAATTAAACTTTAAAAATAATTATCCCTTAGGAATTGAATTGCCGAGAATAATTAATTCAATGAAGCAGAAGGGAGATCTTTAATAATTATTGCCATTAAAAATTAATATTTTTATTATCTATGGCAATATTTTTGAAATTTATATTTGATTTATTTTCCAGGAATGAATTTCTCAAATGTTGAACTATTTCATCATTTGTTAGTTTTAAATTTATTTTTGGTGGAGCTTCTTCTTTGAATAATTTGAACCACAAATCTCTTGAAGGATTTGTTTGAATTTCTCCATGTTGAAGGAATGCACCTTTTTTACGGAATTGAGCACTACCTATTCTCTTAAACCCATCCTGATCAACTAAATCGGAAATTAATGAAGTCCCAAAACAATTTGTTTTAATACTTGATTTTCGTAAATTACCATGTTGTAAGTTTAGACCTAATTCTCCAAAACTTTTAATTAACCAATTATTAACCATTTTATAACTTAAGACTTTATAGTAAGGTTTTTTAAATGTTAATGCATATGTTATGCCTCCTGAATGCAGAACAGCTCCCCCTCCAGAGGGACGTCTAACAATATTAATTTCCCCATTTGATAATAAATTTTTCCAATGAAGAGGAATTTCCTTTTGGTGAAAGCCAATTGAAAGCCAATCCCCAGTCCAATAGTAGAACCTCAATGTGAGAATTATTTCGGGATTCGAAATTGTCTGATCTAAAGAATTTAAATCTAAAGCCATTTGATCAAATCCAGGTAAATTATTTGTTGAAAAAATTAAAGCCTGATTTTTAATTCCCAAAATTAAATTTGTAGGTTTATTTATGATAATTTTCAATAAATTTTCTCTTTCAATTTGTTAATTATGTAACATCATTTTGTAATAGTGTTTCTAATCTTCTCTTTTCGGTGGAGAATATAGAAAATAATTTTTTTACCATGGAGCCAACCCAAACAATAAATCTTATTGCATTAAGCCTCATAGTAGTTATGCATGCAGGAGTTTTAGCATTAAGACTAGGAATTAGTTTAGGTAGGAGTTAAAGTCTATTAGAAAATTTAAAATTTTTAAGGTAATAATAAAGTAAGACTGAATTGATTTTATTCAGTAAAAATATCAATTAATTGATTTGTCAAAATCTTTTTATAAAAATAGTATTTTCATCAAAAAATATTTTGGGTCTGTATTTCTAAAAAGACAACAGAAACAGGATAATTTTGTATCATTGATTTTTTTAATTATAAAAATTAGCTTTTCCCTTTTAGCAATAATAAGCCTGATTAAGCTTGGCTATAGTTCTAAAGTAAGGGTGACCAGATTAAGGGAAATTGAAGAATCATTTTTATACGAAAAGTATAGATTTAATCTTTTAACAGATAAGTTTGATGATTTATTCTCTTCTGAAGGTGAGCAAAGATTTATGAAGGATCAGGATCAAATAATTTCTAGGGACATTATCAGAGTAATATGGCGTTGATATGGATGATCTTGAATCATCCTACTTTTCATTTTTTAATTAAATTTTTTGCTAGTGAGTAAGAACATTAAGGGTTTAGTCCTAATAACAGGAACAACTTCAGGAGTTGGATTAAATACTCTAAAACCTCTTTTAAGATTTGGATGGGAGGTTATAGCAGTTAATCGATCAAATAAAAGAGCTATAAAAATAGCTGAGGAATTTTTGACAAAAGAGGAAGTTGAAAATGTTCACTTTATAGAAATAGATCTTTCTGACTTGAATGATGTGAGAAAAGGTTGCGATGAAATATTAGAAAGATTTAAGAAGCCAATAAATTCTCTTATTTGTAATGCAGCAGTTTATAAACCGAGATTAAAGAGACCTGAAAGGTCTGCTCAGGGGTTTGAAAACTCTATGGCAGTAAATCATTTTGGGCATTTTCTTATGATAAACCTACTTATGGAAAATATTTTATCTTCTGAAAGAGAAATTGTTTTAAATAGCAAATCAACTGTATTCAAGCCAAGAATTACAGTATTAGGGACTGTTACGGCTAATTATTCAGAACTTGGAGGAAGGATTCCCATTCCTGCACCAGCTGATTTGGGAGATTTATCTGGATTCAAAAATGGTTTTTTATCTCCAATAAGTATGGCGAATGGAAAGAAATTTAAACCTGGTAAGGCTTATAAGGATAGTAAACTTTGCAATATGGTGACCGTTCAGGAATTATCAAAAAGATATCCTGCAGAGAAGATTATTGTAAATTCTCTATATCCTGGATGTGTTGCTGATACAAAACTTTTTAGAGATACACCTTGGTTATTTAGATTCCTTTTCCCGATATTTCAAAAATTCATAACAAAAGGATATGTTTCACAAAGACTGGCAGGAGAGAGGGTCGCTCAAGTGGCAACTTATAAAGAATTTGCCAAACCATCAGTCCATTGGAGCTGGGGAAATCGTCAGAAAACTGGCAGAAAAGCTTTTTCTCAAAAGTTGTCAAAACGAATAATTGATACGAAGACCTCTCAACAAACTTATGATTTAACAAGCCAATTGGTTGGATTAGATTAATTTAGACTAATCAAATCCTAATAAATCAAAAATTTCTCTATCTTTAAGTGGATTACCTTCTAAAGGTTCTACGTTTTCAAGCATATTTTTGGCAAGAGATAAATATTCATTTTGAACTTCAATAACGTCCTCAGTTGGTTCCATTTCAAAAATGGTGCATTTTTTTAGTCTTGATCTTCTAATGGCGTCGACATCTTTAAAGTGGGCCATAGTTTTCAACCCTGTTCTTTCATTGAATTTATCAATTTGATCTGTGTCTTTTGATCTATTTGCGACTACCCCACCTAATCTGACTTTATAATTTTTTGCTTTTGCTTTAATTGCAGAGACAATTCTATTCATAGCGAATATTGAATCGAAGTCATTAGCAGTAACAATTAGACAATAATTTGCATGTTGCAATGGAGCTGCAAATCCTCCGCAAACGACATCTCCTAGGACGTCAAAAATAACAACGTCAGTATCTTCTAATAAGTGATGTTCTTTTAATAGTTTAACTGTCTGACCGGTTACATACCCCCCGCACCCTGTCCCAGCAGGAGGACCGCCACTTTCAACGCACATTACGCCATTAAAACCTTCAAACATGAAATCGGTTGGCCTCAATTCTTCGCTATGAAAATCAACCTCTTCGAGAATATCGATAACTGTAGGAACCATTTTGTGCGTCAAAGTGAAAGTGCTATCGTGTTTCGGATCACATCCAATTTGTAGAACCTTTTTACCTAATTTTGAGAATGCTGCAGAAAGGTTTGATGATGTAGTTGATTTCCCGATGCCACCCTTCCCATACACGGCAATAACTAAAGCCCCTTCCTCAATATTTATTTTTGGATCTTGCTTTACCTGAACACTTCCTTCTCCATCAAGAGGTCTATTTATAGTACTTGTCATTTAAAGCTTAAAACACATTATTATTTATATTCTTGCAGCGCAAATACACATGAAATGTGTTTCTAAACAAATATGTATTTAATTGTATTAAAAGTGTGAAATATGTTCTTATAACTGAATTTTTAGGATTAAATCTATTAGATTATGAGTGAAAATACTCATGACTTAATTATATTTTATTAGTAGAAATTAACTGAAATATGCTTTGGCATCATAAAGAGTTTCATCGCTTATCTCTGGAATTCCTCTCAAGATTGCGTATTTTTCAGTATTTGTTTTAACTTTACCTCTTACAAAAAATGGAACTTTTGTTAATTCAGCTCTACCAGATTCAGTCCAGATAATTCCTTCTTTAATATTTTTTTCTTTTTTCTCGTCAGAATTTAAAATGTCATTTGTGTTTGTCGCTGTATGTCCTAAATGGCTTTGATGACCATCAACAAACTCAAAGTCATGTTTGAACATATCAATAAGATGCTCTTCTAAGCCCATCATTAGGGGATGTACCCAGTCATCAAAAATCACATTTGCTCCTTCCCATCCCATTTGAGGGCTATATCTTGCAGGAACATCTTGAACATGCATTGGAGTACTAATTACTGAGCATGGAATGCCGAGTCTTTTTGCACTATGCCTTTCCATTTGGGTCCCTAAAACTAGTTCAGGGGCGACCTTTTTCATGGCATCTTCCACTTCTAGATAATTGTTAGTTATCAGAGCTTCTACATTAAGATCTTTTGCAGTAGCTCTTACTTGCCTGGCCATTTCCCTGCTATATGTTCCAAGACCCACTACTTCAAAACCCAATTCTTCCTTAGCAATTTTGGCTGCTGCAATTGCATGTGTTCCATCACCAAAAATAAAAACTCTTTTACCAGTTAGATAATTTGAGTCAACTGATTTTGAGTACCAAGGAAGTTTTGATTTATTTTCTAATTCTTCTTTATTTGTCAAAGGAAGATCTAATTTCTCATGAACTTCATTTATAAATTCAATCGTATTTTTTATTCCAATAGGAATAGTATTCGTATATTCCATTCCAAAGTTCCGTTTAAGCCACTCACATGAAGTTTCTGCAATTTCTTGATAAAGACAGATATTTATTTCACCATCAATTAGTCTTTCAATATCATCAGGACTAGCACCTAATGGAGCAACTACGTTTGTATCTATACCTTGTTCCGAAAGTATGCGTTGGATTTCGATTACATCATCTCTGCATCTAAATCCTAGTAATGAAGGGCCAAGTATATTAACTTTTGGTCTCCTACCTAATTCCCTCCACCTAAGGGGATTTATTTTCTCTGAAGAACTTACTTTTTCTTTTAAAAGGGTTCTTGTTAGTTGATAAAAGGTTTCTGAGGCCCCCCAATTTTCTTTCTTGCTATAAGCAGGTAATTCAAGATTAACAATCGGCATATCAAACCCCATCCCTTTCGCAAGTGCTCCAGGTTGGTCTTGGATAAGTTCCGCTGTACAACTTTCTCCGACTAAAAGAGTTTTGGGTTTGAATCGTTCAACCGCTTCCTTAATATTTTTCTTCACTAATTCTGCTGTATCGCCTCCAAGGTCTCTAGCCTGAAAAGTTGTATAAGTTACTGGAGGCCTTTGCCCCCTCCTCTCGATCATGGTAAAGAGAAGATCTGCATATGTATCTCCTTGGGGGGCATGAAGCACATAATGAATGTCTTTCATTGACGAGGCAATTCTCATAGCACCAACATGTGGTGGTCCTTCATACGTCCAAAGAGTTAATTCCATAGTTTTTAATGCGTTACTAAAGTTTTTGAAGTTAGTATTTGATTTCTTTTTAAGGGTTTGGAGAAGAGACCAGCCAAATCTGCGGCTTGATCAATTCCATGAATTGGACTGAATACCATTTCTATTGACCACTTAGTACTAATCCCCTCTGCCTCAAGTGGGTTAGCTAAACCCATGCCACAAACTACTAAGTCTGGATTAGATTCTCTCACTCGATCTAATTGTTTTTCTACATGTTGCCCTTCAACAATTTTTGTATTATCAGGTAATAAATTAATCTCCTCTTTCATTAAATCTTTATTTAAATAAGGAGTGCCTACCTCTATAAGATCCATTTCGCATTCATTATGCAAAAATCTTGCCAAAGATATCTCCAATTGTGATTCAGGAAGAAGAAATAATCTTTTCCCCTTAAGTATTTCTTTGTGAGATTCAAGAGCAAGTTTTGCTCTATAAATTAAAGGCGAAATAATTTTATGAACTTTAAGTTCATTAATTTTGAAAGCTTTCGCTGCAGCTAAAAACCATTCAGTACTTCCTTCGATACCAAGAGGAAATGGAGCCGAAATTATTTCACAACCACGATGTTTTAGGTCTCGAACCGTATCACTTAGATAAGGCTGAGTTAATAATACTTTTGTATTTTTGCCAATCTTTGGTAATTCTGTTGATTGCCGTGGTGGAAAGCTCTCAATATTTGAAATTCCTAAATTTCTAAAAATCTTTTTAAACCTATCCTCTACATTATTTGCAAGAGTTCCAACTAATAATAATTTATCCTCATTTGATGACTCCATTAATGGAATTAAAGCTTTTAATGCGCCATCTTCTCCTTGGGTAAAAGTTGTTTCTATCCCACTTCCAGAGTAATTAACGAATCTTACTTGACCAAAAAATCTTTTATTTAATTTCTCTGCGACAGTTGCAAGATCTAGTTTGATCACTTCACTTGGACAAGATCCAACTAGAAAAAGAGTTTTTATTTCTGGTCTTCTTGCAATAAGATCATTAACCACACGATCTAATTCTTCATGAGCGTCAGCAAGACCAGCAAGATCTTTTTCTTCAAGAATAGCTGTCCCAAATCTTGGCTCAGCAAAAATCATAACTCCAGCAGCGCTTTGAATTAAATGAGCACATGTCCTTGAGCCTACTACCAGAAAAAACGCATCAGGCATTCTTCTGTGGAGCCAAACTATTGAAGTTAAACCACAAAAAACTTCCCTTGGTCCAGTTTCCTTATTAAATTCAACTTTACTCATTAAAATTTTCAAGAGCTTATATTTCAAGCTTGCATAAACTTTTTGATTTAAGAAAGTAATTAATAAGTTCTCTTACAAAATGAACACATTTAAAAAACTTATATGAATGTTTAAATACTTAAATGAGAATTATGAAAATTATTTTTAGGATATATTCTAATTTCTATAGAAGGAATTTTCTTGACTTTTTTTTGAAAGCTTCCATACATTTCTAGCTATTTTCGTAGCTAATAATCCTGCTCTTTCTAACTTAGATTTTCCTGGCTTAGCTCCAATTAGAGCTGTCACTTCTGAAGTGGTTAAAGGTGCTCCAGTATTTATAGCTAATTGGGTTAACTCCAATCTATCTCTAAGGTTCTTAAGATTTACTTTCTCAATTTTATCTTCTTCTAACCAGCTAAAAGATGGGTCTTTCTGAGATAGTTTTTGCATCAAACTTAGGCTAACTAATCCAAGAGTTTGATCAGGAGTTAATTCTTTTTCAGTACCAGAAACATTTGGTTCTTTTTTTTGAGAAGTTCCCATAAAAATGCATATCTTTTACTTGAAGTTATCGTTTTGTGGTAAGCATGCAAGTAAATTTAATAGAAAAAATGAACCATTATCCGTTATAGTCGCCTCAATGGAACCAACTTCTAGCTTAAACAGAGGGAAACGAAAAAAAGGGAGTTCTCTAGTCACGGGATCTGAGGTGCAATCTCAGGCCAGTGGTGCTAGCTGTTTTATTACTACCGATTCAGAAAAGTCTCTGGTATCCAGACAAGCAAGTCAAGTTGAGCAAATTGAGTTAAGAACATATGTTTTTTTAGATTCTCTTCAGCCTCAATTGGCTGCATATATGGGAACTGTTAGTAGAGGTTTTTTACCTATTCCTGGTGATTCATGTCTTTGGATGGAAGTTTCACCCGGGATGGCTGTTCATAGAGTCACTGATATTGCCCTAAAAGCTAGTAATGTAAGACTTGGTCAGATGATTGTTGAAAGAGCATTTGGATCTCTTGCTCTTTACCATAAAGATCAAAGCACGGTTTTACATTCTGGTGATGTTGTTCTAGATGCTATTGGGAGCGAAGTTAGAAAAAGAACAAAACCTGCTACCAGTTGGACTGAAGTTATTCGAGCAATTACTCCAGATCATGCAGTTTTAATAAATAGACAAAACAGAAGTGGATCGATGATTCAATCTGGAATGAGCATGTTTATATTAGAAACTGAACCAGCTGGTTATGTTTTAAAAGCAGCAAATGAAGCTGAAAAGGCATCTAATATAACGGTTGTTGATGTTAAGGCAGTTGGAGCTTTTGGTAGATTAACTCTCGCCGGGAAAGAAGGAGATGTAGAAGAAGCAGCAGCTGCTGCTATTAGAGCAATTGAAGAAATTTCAAATTATTGAGAATTTTTTAATTTAAACTTTTTTTTAACTTAAACCTATCTCTTTTTTTAAAAAAGGTGACATAATTTTTGCAGCTTTACCTCTACTACCTAATTTATTTAGTTGTGATTGTGAGAGCTCACCGTAAACACAGTTAGACTCTTTTACCCAAAAAATAGATTCGAATTCCCCGTTTGGATATTTGGGGTTCTTAAGAATTTCTCCCCAGCATATTCCTGTTGTATCTTTAACTAAGTTTCCTGAGGGATCGCACAAAACCATACAACTTATAAATCTTGCACTCCTATAAGGACTATCAGAAAGTTCATTAATTAATTTTTTAATTTTCTCATCATTAGTTTTGGCATATCGAGCAGAATAAATTCCTGGCCGACCATCTAAAACATCTACTTCAAGACCCGAGTCATCAGCTAATGCCCAAGTTTTAGTCTCTAAAGCAGCTGCTTTTGCTTTTAGAAGTGCATTCTCAAAATATGTGTTTCCAGTCTCTTCGACATTTAAATATTCTGGTTGCTTCTGAACCTTTAAAGACAAAACATCCAGCATCTCTGAAATTTCAGATACTTTTCTTTGATTGCCACTAGCAATCGTTAGAACTGGAAGGTTCAAAATAACAAATAAATTTACTGTGAATATTATCTTACTTCAAAGCTTGATACGGAGACAGGAAAGGTTGAACATTCCACACCTGTATAGACAGGGCCTGTCTCGTACGGAAATAACATAATGTAAATTTTTTCTTAACACAACAGTTTGTTTTGATGCACTAACTAATTTCTATAAGTATTGACATATCAATAGTACCAAGGGTGATAAGTTTAACTTATGAATCATAGAAAAAACATTAATGGAGATTTTGTCGAAAACGCTTGACTTATAAGTACTTAATGAAGCATTCTTCGAATTGAACATTCCACATTTAGTATTTAGTAGACAATGGCTACAGAAACAATGGGTATCGCTCTCGGCATGATCGAGACACGCGGACTTGTACCTGCAATCGAAGCAGCAGACGCAATGACAAAGGCAGCAGAAGTTCGCCTTATTGGTCGTGAATTCGTTGGTGGCGGTTATGTCACAGTATTAGTTAGAGGCGAAACAGGCGCAGTTAACGCAGCTGTAAGAGCTGGTGCTGATGCTTGTGAAAGAGTTGGTGACGGTTTAGTTGCAGCTCACATTATTGCTCGTCCTCATAGAGAAGTTGAACCTGCTCTAGGTAACGGTGAATTTCTTGGTCAAAAGGACTAATTAAGTAAAGCAAGATTTATAAATTTTGCAAAATAATTATTTTCCCTACACAGACCTAAATTTATCCTTATGAGTAAGAAGTATGACGCAGGGGTAAAGGAGTACAGAGATACCTACTGGACTCCAGAATATGTCCCCCTAGACACCGATTTACTAGCCTGTTTCAAATGTACAGGTCAGGAAGGTGTTCCAAGAGAAGAAGTTGCAGCAGCTGTTGCCGCTGAATCTTCAACAGGTACTTGGTCAACAGTTTGGTCCGAGTTACTTACAGACTTAGAATTTTATAAAGGACGTTGTTATCGAATCGAAGACGTTCCTGGAGATCCTGAAGCTTTCTATGCTTTTATTGCATATCCTTTAGATCTTTTTGAAGAAGGCTCAATTACAAACGTATTAACATCTCTTGTAGGAAACGTTTTTGGATTTAAAGCTCTTAGACATCTACGTCTAGAAGATATTAGATTCCCAATTGCTTTCATTAAAACTTGCGGTGGTCCACCAAATGGAATCGTAGTTGAAAGAGATCGACTTAACAAATACGGAAGACCTCTACTTGGTTGTACCATCAAACCTAAATTAGGATTATCTGGTAAAAACTATGGTCGAGTTGTATATGAATGTCTTAGAGGAGGTCTTGATTTGACGAAGGATGATGAGAATATTAATTCTCAACCATTCCAACGTTGGAGAGAAAGATTTGAGTTTGTTGCAGAAGCAGTTAAGCTTGCTCAGCGAGAAACTGGAGAAGTTAAAGGTCACTATCTAAATTGTACTGCTAACACTCCTGAAGAACTCTATGAAAGAGCTGAATTTGCAAAAGAGCTAGATATGCCAATCATCATGCATGATTATATAACTGGTGGTTTTACTGCAAATACTGGATTAGCTAATTGGTGTCGTAAAAATGGCATGCTTTTGCATATTCATAGAGCTATGCATGCTGTTATTGATAGACATCCAAAGCATGGTATTCACTTCAGAGTTCTTGCAAAATGTTTGAGACTATCTGGAGGAGACCAATTACATACTGGAACCGTTGTTGGAAAACTAGAAGGTGATCGTCAAACAACTCTTGGTTATATTGACAACTTAAGAGAGTCATTTGTTCCTGAAGATAGATCAAGAGGTAACTTCTTTGATCAAGATTGGGGTTCAATGCCTGGAGTATTTGCAGTCGCATCAGGTGGTATCCATGTTTGGCATATGCCTGCACTTCTAGCGATCTTTGGTGATGACTCCTGCCTTCAGTTCGGTGGAGGAACACATGGTCATCCATGGGGTTCTGCTGCTGGAGCTGCAGCTAACAGAGTTGCTTTAGAAGCTTGTGTAAAAGCACGAAATGCTGGTCGCGAAATCGAAAAAGAGAGTAGAGACATTCTTATGGAAGCTGCTAAGCATAGTCCTGAATTAGCTATTGCTCTAGAAACTTGGAAGGAAATTAAGTTCGAGTTTGACACTGTCGACAAGCTTGATGTTCAGGGTTAACTCAAGTTTCGAAATTGAGTAGATTTATTCTCCTCAAACTTATTAAAATCTCGTTTTTACGAGTAATTACATTCACATTTTGATTAATTATGCCTTTCCAGAGCACAGTAAGCGACTATCAAACAGTTGCAACCCTGGAAACATTCGGTTTCTTACCACCGATGACCCAGGAAGAAATATATGACCAAATTGCCTACATAATTGCTCAAGGTTGGAGTCCAGTTATTGAGCATGTTCATCCAAGTGGATGTATGCAAACTTATTGGTCTTATTGGAAACTCCCATTCTTTGGGGAAAAAGATCTTAACTTGATAGTGAGCGAATTAGAGGCATGCCATAGAGCATACCCTGATCATCATGTAAGAATCATCGGATACGATGCTTACACTCAAAGTCAAGGAACAGCTTTTGTAGTTTTCCAAGGACGTTAAAGCTACTTTTCGTAGTAAATAACTTTCTCCAAAAGAACTTAATTTTTTGGAGAAAGTCTTTTTAAAAAGTTTCACAATTGAAGGTTATGTCAATGAAAACTAGTAGAGAAATTGCATTAGAGAGAAGAAAAGCTATGAGTGATAGCGGAAAAAAAGCTGTTGCCAATTCTTCCACTACTAAAGACAGGGTTCGTACATCTGATGATATGCAAATTTCTGGGATAAAATCTTCCATTGATACAAATACTGCGAAAAAACATATTCCAACAGCAAAAATGAATAAAAAATCCTTTTCTAAAAATTTATCCAGCAAAGAACTTGTAATTGAAAGAAGGAAAGCAATGTCAACTCATGGCAAATCAGCCATAAATTCATCTGATAGAACTCGTACAGAAGCTAATAAAAAGATCCAAGTAAATGAAATAAAAATAACTTCAGATAAAAGCCCTGACTTATCAAATTCTGGTAATTCAGAGAATAAAGTTCTAAATACTAAAATTAAAAGAAGGGTAACTCAAAAAAGAAAACCTATCACCAATACAAGTAGAGATATTGTTTTGGCAAGAAGAGAAGCTCAATCTAAACATGGCAAATCAGCTTCTAAACAAAATAGTAGTGCAGCATCTTTAGCTAGAAGAGGAGATCCAGATTTATCAAGCAGAGAAATATCTCAAAGAGTTAGGGAATTAAGAAGTAAAACTGGAGCAACCTCAAAAAAAGGAAATGGTAAATGTAGACCATGTGGACCAAATAAAAATGGATCAAAAATGAATATTGCTGATGCAAGTTGGAAAGTTGGTAAAAGTGAAACTAATTCTGGACAAACAGTAACTGGAACACAGGCTAATAGATCGTTAAAAACTACTGGTAATGAAGCTAGTACATGTAGAAGCGTCACAGGTACACAATATTTGGGATCCGAAGTACTTAATCAATTTTGCCAAAATCAACCTGAATATAAACAGCCAACTAGATCCTCAGTAACTTCAACATCAGCTGGTAATAAAGTCACAGGTAATGAGGTCGGAAGATCTGAGAAAGTTACTGGCGATGAACCTGGAACTTGCAAAAATGTAACTGGTACTGAATATAGTTCTGCAAATCAGTCAAAGGAATATTGTGGAGAAGTTCCCAAAAATCCCTCAAAGGTTAAACATAGTAATACAGCTGACGGATTAAAAGTATCTGGTTCTTTACCTGGGAGATCTGCACTTGTAACTGGAGATGAGTCAGGATCTGGTCATCAATTAACAGGCGATCAATATCTTGGTTCAGAAACTAATCCTAAAGGGAGATCTCATGAAAAAGTCGGGAAATATAATACATTAAATGGCAATGCATTAACTGGTACAGGAGTAGGGAGGTCTGAATTCGTTACTGGTAATGAACCAGGAAGCTGTAAAAATGTAACTGGCGATGAATATATTGGTTCCCAACAATACGAGTCATTTTGTAAATCCAAACCAAAACCTGAAGCAATGAAGGTTGGAGTTAGTCTTTCAAATAACGCTAATGAGATTAGTGGCACCTTAACTGGAAGATCTGAGAAAGTTACTGGCGATGAACCTGGAACTTGCAAAAATGTAACTGGGACACCATATGCTGGATTAGATCAAGTTGAGGAAAATTGTAATTCTGACTTAATAACTGAATTAAAAGATAAAGGAAAAATTTATTTAGGAGGTAGCTCAAATGCACGCCTTACGGGTATACAACCGGGTATCGGAGGAAGTATGACTGGAGCAGGCAAAGGTGCTTGTCTAAATCCAACAGGAACCCCATATGTTGGAGGAGATCAGTTAGGTAATAATTGTTCCAATCATTCATCCGAAAAAAATTATGCCAATAGTGAAAGAAAAAATTCAAGCTCATGGGAAGAATTTTCTGTAAATTCTCCCTCAAGAGATAAATACTCTGATAAAAAAAGAGATGGTGTAACAGGCAATGAGTATGAAAATGGCTCAAAGATTACAGGCCCATTCGATATGGCTGAGGACACAGTAACAGGGACAGAACAATTTAGGTTTGATAAAAACAAAAATCCCCTACTTACCCCAAAAAAAGATTTAAAGGAATTTGATTCTTCAAAAGAGAGAGCACAATCCAGAATTACTGGCGAGGGTCAATCTGCAGGGTTGAAGATAACAGGGGATGATTGGGCAAGAGGAAACAGGGTAACAGGTACTGAAGGAGCTTCAGCAAGAAAAAGAAATCCTACAAGACCAGGCATGACGAGTGCAATGCCAGTGATGGATATAAAAAGGAATGATGAAATGAAAGAGCCAGATTTCTTGATAACTGGATCAAGTGGCAATACTCGTGAAGGACAACTTGTTACCTTTTCAGGTGGTGCACGAGGGTAATTAAATAATGCCTTTAAGAGGACTGGCAAAAGCCAAGAACTTCACATTGGGGCCTACAGCTCCAATGAAAACTTTTACGGAAAATATTCATACACAAACTAAAAAATCAAACGATTTAGGTAATTCTGGAAAATCTCATAAATTAACTAACAGTATCCAGAATGAAAATTTATATAGGTATGAAAGCAAAATAAAAAGTGATTTTGATGAAATTGTTCCTACTTTAAAGGAAATTGCTAGAATACAACATCATGAAGATTTTATAAGTAAAGCTCAGGTAATATCAAGAAAAAATTTGGGAATAGATCTACCTCTTCATGTATTAGATAAATCTTGGGTTAAACCTCTCGATATGAGAGCTCTATATGCATGGTGTGCTTTTAAACAACATGAGAAACTTAGTGACAATTTTTTTAAAAATGATCCTCTTGAAGGGGCTTCAGGAAGTAGAGGTGCGGAAGATTTTGAAAAATTTCTTTTAGATTGTGGAATACATTTACTTGATATAACTCCTTGTTCGGATGGTCGATTAGCTCATTCAGTAGCGTATGTAATGAGAATACCTTTTAGTTCAGTGAGAAGAAGATCTCATGCTGGTGCACTTTTTGATATTGAAAATACAGTAAATAGATGGGTAAAAACTGAACATAAAAGATATAGAGAGAATATCCCTAATGAAGCCCATAAAGATACTAGGTACTTAAAGGTTGTAACTTATCATTTTAGTTCTGTAGATCCTTTGCATCAGGGATGCGCAGCTCATGGGAGTAATGACGAGTTAGCTGCGGAAGAAGGGAGAAGTAAACTATATGCTTTTAAAGAGGCTGTAGAGAATAGCTTTTGCTGTGGTGCTTCTGTGGATTTAATGTTAATTGGACTTGATACAGATACTGATTCATTAAAAATACATATGCCAACTAGTGATGGAGGGATTGATTTAGAAAAAACTATTTCTACTTTAGAAATTTATAATTCAACAATAAACTTTTCAAAAGAGGATGCGGAAAAAGAAATTTGTCAGACAATTTCTAAGCAATTTTCAAAAGATAAACTCAGTGGACTGGAAAAATTTATGTATAAATTAATTGTCAATAATATTTCTCAAATTGATTATGTAAAGAGTTTTCATAATGGTTCTTATGAAGATATTGGACATGCAGAGAGGTTTATTGGAGTAGGTATAGGTTTTAAAGAAGTACATCTAAGAAATTTAACTTATTTTGCTCATTTAGATACAGTCGAAGAAGGGGCTCCAGATTTAGATGTAGGAGTGAAGATTTTTACTGGACTAAATGTGTCTCAAGATCTACCTATTCCAGTAGTAATAAGATTTGATTACTCTGGCAAAGTACCCGGCGCAAAAGAGAGGGCAATAAAAGATTGTGAAAGGGTTAATAATGCGATATCAATTAGGTATAAAAATTTAGTTGATCAAGGTTTGTTGCATACTTGCTCTACTATTAGAGATAGAGACAACATTCATTCCGCCCAAATTATTGGAATGTCTTTAGATAAAAAAACAGAGGAGGCTCACTAATTATGTTAATTTGCAAGGTTGTAAAACCACTTGTTTCTACCAATAGGATTCCTGGTTTTGAACATAAACATCTACAGGTTGTTTTGGATGGTTCTTCAAGTAAGGTTGCGGTAGATGCTGTTGGTTGTAAGCCAGGAGATTGGGTTATTTGTGTTGGAAGTTCTGCTGCTAGGGAAGCTGCGGGAAGCAAATCTTATCCAAGTGATTTGACGATTGTTGGAATAATTGATCATTGGGATCCTGATAAGTCATAAAAAAGGAGGATAGAAATTGTGGAAATTATGAAGGTATTAGGAAGGATGGTTTGTACTCAAAGAGTCGCTGGCTTAGGTTATATGAATTTACGAATTTTAGAAAATAATAAAGGAAAGAAATTAGTTGCTGTTGATCCTGTTGGTGCCAGAGAAGGTAACTGGGTTTTTACTTCTAGTGGCTCTGCCGCTAGATTTGCTTGTCCTAATCCAGAAATTCAAACCGATTTAACTATTGGAGGTATTATTGATTATTGGGAGAGTGACTAAAAATTTTAACTTCAAAAATTTATTGAGTAACTTTGTTGAAGGTATAGTGTAATAAGTTTTGATTAAAAAATTTAATGTGGAATGAAAGAGAATCACCTTTAAGGATTGAAAAAAGATTTGAATTTGAGCAATACTCAAAAATTAGTAAATTCATGATGAAAATTGAGAAATTATGTAAAGAAAGGGATGTCTATCCAAATATCAGCTTCGGTAAAAATTTTGTAAGTCTTTCAATTTTTTTAGATAATAAAGAAATATCAGAAAAGGAAAAAAACTTTTCAAAGGATATTGATAAATATTATTTAGAAGATTAGTTCTTTTTAATAATTATTTGGCTTTGCAATATCTCTTTTGATTAAAGCCATTAAATATGTGGGGGCTTTATATCTACCAGGTAGACATCTATTTAAAGTTTCAAGATGACTCCAACAAACTGTCTTTTCTATATCTTTAACTGAATTACCTTTTAAAATTAAGAGTCTTAGAGCTTTGCAAAATAAAGGATAACCTGCTTCTAGTTCATCTATATTAAGCTTTGCTGCTGACATAGATCAAAGATGAATTATCAACTAATAATCTATACAACTATGGTGCACAATAGGTGCATATTTCAAATTTCTCAATAATTAGAAATTAATCTAGAAATGCGACGCAATCTATCTCAACTAAAACTCCTTTTGGTAGAGATGAAACTTCTACACAGGCCCTGGCTGGAGGATTCTCTGTATTAAAAAAATCACTATATATTTTGTTGACAATTTGAAAATTACTTAAGTCGGTTAAGTAAATAGTTGTTTTAATTACATCCTCTATTGTTGCTCCACCAGCTTTAAGAACTGCTGCGAGATTTTTTAAAACTTGAATAGTTTCCTTCTCTATATCACCTAAACATGTTATTTCATTTAAAACTGGGTCTATAGCAATTTGTCCAGAACAATAGATAAAATCCCCAGCTTTTATTGCTTGATTATAAGGTCCGACTGGATCTGGAGCATTTGATGTTTTGATTACTTGTTTGGGGGACATTTGTTTAAGAAGATACCTATCTATTTAAACCCATAAATCTTTATTTGCTCTTAAAAAAGTAAATTCTTCTAAATTTTTTGCTCTTAAGAAAAGGTTTATTTTCATCTCTTCATCAAGTAAAAATGGAATTGTCAATTCATTAAGAGAAAGTTTTTTTTCAACTTCCGAAAGTTTATTTTTTATATCTTGATCTTTAGGCTTGAGATTCAATGCCCACAATATATTTGCTTTAGTATATTCATGTGCACAATATATGAGAGTATTTTTTGGTAAAGATTTGATTCTTTCTAGTGAAGAATACATTTGTTGATAAGTCCCTTCAAAAATTCTTCCACAGCCTCCAGAAAATAATGTATCACCAATAAAAAGAACAGGATTTTTCCCATTCAAAAAGAAGGCAATATGTGAGCTTGTATGCCCTAATACTTCAATTATTTTTACTTCTTCACCTAAAATATTCAAAGTTTCTCCATCCTCTACAGATATATTTTGAAAAGGTATTCGCTTTTTTTCTTTGGAGGAAGCAATCACTTTTACATTTGGCCATCTTTCAATAAGAGATTTCGTCCCTCCAATATGGTCTGAATGATGATGAGTTTGCAAAATAGCTTCTAAGTGAAAATTGTTTTCATTTATATATTTAATAACTGGTTCGTGAACAGATGGATCTATAACTACAACGGATTTATCTTTTACCAACAACCATATGACGTTATCACTTAAAACTCTAAGTCCGATTATATTTCGAGCTTTATTAAAATCCATTGTTAAATTAGAATGAATAATCCTTGGAAGAAATTGATCTATGATTACTATAGCCTTACCAAAAGGAGCTCTGTTAAAAGATTCAATTTCAACTTTTAAAAAAGCTGGGTTAGATTTCTCTAATGCGTTGGAAGAAAATAATAGATCATTAACTTTTGAATCAAATTGCAAACGGGCAAAAGCTCTATTAGTAAGAAATGGAGATGTGCCTGTTTATGTAAGTTATGGTCAGGCTGATTTGGGTATTGTTGGGTATGACGTTTTACGAGAATCTGAATTAAAAGTCGCTAAATTATTAGATTTAGGATTTGGGGGTTGTCATATGTCGTTGGCGGTTAAGAAAAATAGCAATTATTTAAAACCAACCGATCTTCCAGCGAATTGTAAAGTAGCAAGTAAATTTATAAAAACAGCAAGATCTTATTTTGAAGAATTAAATATTCCTGTAGAAATAGTTCATTTGACGGGATCAGTCGAGCTTGGTCCTATTACAGGTATGGCAGAGGCAATAGTTGATTTGGTGGCAACCGGAAAGACTCTCAAAGAGAATGGTTTAATTAAAATAGATGATCTTTATTACTCGACTGCAAGACTAATTGGAAATCCTTTATCTATGAGGTTAGATGATAATCATCTCAGAGATACAATTTTATCAATAGAATCAACTAATGCTTTATAGAAGAATATCTAAATGTTTTTTAAAGATTTTAGAAGGATTAAAAAGTTAGGTAAATATTTAACTAAAGATAAAAAAACAATCTATCTAATCTTGATAGTTTTGTTACCTGTTTCTTTCTCTGGAGCAATTCAACCATTATTAGTTGGTCAGGCAATTACTATTCTAAAGAACGAAACTACAGATGTTTGGCTAAGTAAAACTTTCTTTGGGCAGTCGATAAATGCCATTATCTTAACTTTATTTATAACTGTTTTATTCAGATTAGTTCTGCAGGGATACCAAACTTACAATATCCAAGCAGTGGGACAACGTTTGACAGCAAGAATAAGAAGAGAACTTTTTGATCATTCAATATCTTTATCTCTTAAGTATCACGATAAAATGCCTGTGGGGAAATTATTAACAAGATTAACAAATGATGTTGATGCTTTAGCCGAGGTTTTTGGTAGTGGGGCAGTAGGAGTCATTGCTGACTTCGTTAGTCTGATAGTAATTTCTTTGACAATGCTTTCAATTGATCGGGGGCTTGCCATTTTATTACTTTTGACTCAAATCCCAGTTTCATATTTTATTATCTGGCTTCAAAAACGTTACAGAAGAGCCAATTATCAAGTAAGGGAAGAATTGTCTCAACTAAACTCTGATTTTCAAGAGAATCTTCAAGGTTTAGAAGTTGTTCAGATGTTCAGAAGAGAAGCCTTTAATAGCAAGAAATTTTCTAAAACTGGAGTTGCTTACAAGAAAGCAGTTAATGGCACAATATTTTATGACAGTAGTATTTCGGCATTTATAGAATGGATTTCTCTTGCTGCGGTTTCCTTGGTTTTGGCAGTTGGAGGATATTTTGTTACTTCTGGAAATATTGGTTTAGGAACATTAACAACTTTTATTTTATATTCCCAAAGACTTTTTGAACCTTTAAGGCAGCTTGCAGAAAGATTTACTCAGATACAAGGAGGCTTAACCGCTGTAGAAAGAATAAACGAATTATTGGATGAAGAAATACAGATTAAGGACTCTACTTCTGCAAAATATTTTTTTAAAAATGCTAAAAATGTAAATAAAAAATTTAAGGGTAAAATTGAGTTCAAGAATGTTGATTTTTTCTACAACGAAGGAGAAGATATCATAAAGAATTTATCTTTCAAGATTAATCCAGGAGAGCATGTGGCTTTTGTAGGGCCAACTGGTTCAGGTAAGACGACCATAATTAGACTTTTATGTAGGTTGTATGAACCTCAGTCAGGTCAAATTTTAATCGACGATATAGATATCAAAGATATTCCTATTGCAACCCTTAGAAGTATGTTGGGAGTAGTTTTGCAAGATACCTTTATCTTTAGTGGAAATGTCGCAGATAATTTAAAACTAAATTCCAATATAGACGATCTTGAATTAGAAAATCTTTGTAATAAATTAGGGTTAGATAATTTGTTAAAAAAATTACCAGAAGGTTTGAACACCTTACTAAGAGAAAGAGGGGGAAATCTCTCTTCTGGAGAGAGGCAACTTCTTTCAGTAGCTCGAGTAGCAATTAGAAATCCTGTTGTTTTAATAATGGACGAAGCAACAGCGTTTATGGATCCATCTACAGAGGCTACTTTGCAGAAAGATCTTGAGAGAATTCTGTCAAAAAGAACTGCACTAGTAATAGCTCACAGATTAGCAACTATTGAAAGTTCTGATAAGATTTTAGTCTTAAAAGGTGGATCATTAGTTGAAGAGGGAACACATAGTGAATTGAGAATCAAAAAGGGTTTATATTTTCAGCTCTCTGAGCTTCAACAAAAAGGATTCGTGAATTTTTAATGATTTTTAGAAACCAAGGATCGTTAATAAAAAAGTCAAATAGCATATCAAGGAATGAGCTGATAGATCTCTATGGTTTAAATTCTTATGAGTTCACTCAAACAAATAAAGAAGAAATATTTATATGTAGTAAAAATAAAGATTTAGATTTAATAGAACTAGATCAACTTTTGCAAACTGTTGGTTGGAGCAGAAGGCCTATAAGGAGGGTAAAAAGAGCTTTAGATTACAGTATTTTGGTGGTTGGTTTGTGGCGTCATGATGAAAAATTCCCCAGACTAGTAGGATTTGCAAGATGCACTGGTGATGGAATTTTAGAAGCAACAGTTTGGGATGTGGCTATTAACCCTGTCTATCAAGGACTTGGATTGGGGAAAGAGTTAATGAAATATGTCCTAAAAGAATTGAAAAATATTGGAATTTCTAAAGTAACCCTTTTTGCTGATGCTGAAGTTGTTTCATTTTACAAAAGACAAGGTTGGATATTAGAACCTAGAGGCTCTAAATGTGCTTTTTGGTATGCAAATTAATCAATTTTTGTAGTAGTCAGAATAGATAGATTTTAAAGATTCGCCTCTTAACCATCTTCTTCTAAAGTGCCAGTTCTTAATTGCTTGGAGAAAAATATTAGTTCTTTCCCATTTCCTTGAACTAATAAAAATAGGTAAATTTAATTGTTTTAAATCTTTTTTTTTGTTTAATCTCTTTAAAAAATCTACATCTTCCATCAAAGGTATCTTTCTAAAACCATTATTCTTAAAATAGGTAGTTCTATGAATTATTAAACCTTGATCACCATACGGTTGTTTAAAAAATTTACTTCTAAAATTCACGAGAATTTCGAGGGCCCGATAAATTATCTTTTTGTTATTAATTTTGAATTCAAAATAGTAAATAATATTCTTCTTTTCCTCTAAATATGAATTAATTTTTCTAAACCAATCATGATTTAATCTTGTATCTGCATGCAAAAATATCAGCCAGTCTCCTTTTGAATTCCTAGCACCAAGATCTAATTGTAAACCTCGATTCCTTTCTTTGGATATAAATACTTTCGCTCCATAAATATTTGCTATGTCAATAGTTTTATCTTCACTTCCACAATCAACAATTATGATTTCGCTCTCTTTATGAATATTAGAAAGGTCTGAAAGCAATAATGGCAAATTATTAGCTTCATTAATAGTTGGAATGATAATTGAGATTTTAGACAAGTTGATTACCTTCTATTTTCGATATCAAATATTGTATCTATATCAATTTTTTTATCTAAAAGCTTATACTTCAAGTTTATAGAAGCAAAATTATCAATTGTATTTTGAAGAACATTCTCTGTCCCCCACTTAATGTTAATAAAAGGTAAATATAGATGCGTTGAAATTACTTTTTCTGATAAACCAATAAGCCAATATCCTCCATCATTAGATGGCCCTAAAATAAGATCATTTTGTTGAAGCTCTTTTAGAGTATTCAATAAATCTTGATGACATAAATCTGGAAGGTCGGTTCCAATAAAAATAATACTTTTGATCTTATGGTTATTACAAAATTTTTTATTGATAATTATTTGCCTTTTCATTTTTTCTCCCAAGCAGCCTTTGCCCTGCAAATTAAATTTTTTGATGCCTAATTCTCTAGACCATTTTCTACAATTTCCTTCCCCTAAACCTGCTATGGCAATAGAAATATCAATCAGTTTATTTTCTTGGAGAAATTTTGCTACTGAAATTGTGTGTTTGGTCATCACACTTTGTATTTTCGCCGAATTCCTTTTACCTATATCTTTTGATAATCTTGTTTTGCATCTTCCAAAACCATGCCATTTCGCCATGATAATAAGTAATGCTTTATCCAATATTTTAGTAAGATTTAAAATAATTATATGCCTATTAAAAAAATAAAAAATTTATCTTTATAAATTTAGTCGATGCTTTGTTAAATAATTTTAAATTTGTCGTGATCTTGTGATTTGATAATGGCCAATTATTAAATTCCAACTAGATTAATAATCTAGAGAAAAAAACTTTGCAAGCAACTAATCCTATTTGGGCGGAAGTTCAACAATTACTCCAAAAAACTTTAAGTAAGCCTTCATTTGAGACATGGATAAGGCCTGCTAAATTTAATTGTTTTGAAAATGGCTTATTAACTTTAATCGCTCCAAATACATTTTCTAGTGATTGGTTAAGAAAGAATTATTGTGAAACTATTGAAAAAGCTGCAAAGGAAATCTGCGGCCATGATGTAAAAGTTGTTTTTAAATCTGAAACGAATACCAGCAGCGATTTAAAAAATGAAGATAAACCTAATGAACAGAACGTTTATCATAAAGCAAGATCTTTTTCTAATAATAACCACAATAATTCTTCAAAAAATCAATTCAAGAATCCTAATGGTTTAAATTTACGCTACGTATTTAAAAGATTTGTTGTAGGTCCAAATAGTAGGTTGGCTCATGCTGCAGCTTTAGCCGTTGCTGAATCTCCTGGAAGAGAATTCAATCCATTATTTATTTGTGGAGGAGTAGGTCTTGGTAAGACTCATTTAATGCAAGCAATAGGTCATTATCGAGTAGAAATAGATCCAGAAGCTAAAGTTAAATATGTATCTACAGAGACTTTCACAAATGATGTTATTAGTGGTATTCGAAGAGATGGAATGACAGCTATTCGAGATAAATATAGAAATGTAGATTTGATTTTAATAGACGATATACAGTTCTTAGAAGGCAAAGAGTATACACAGGAAGAATTCTTTCATACTTTTAACGCTCTTCACGAATCAGGAAGTCAAATAGTTATTGCAAGTGATAGACCACCAAATCAATTGTCGGGAATACAAGAAAGATTAATTTCTAGGTTCTCAATGGGTATGACCGCAGATATTCAACCACCTGACCTTGAGACGAGGACCGCCATCCTTCAGAAAAAGGCAGAACAAGAAAGGATGAGTCTTCCAAGAGATTTAATTCAATTTATAGCAGGAAGATTCACTTCGAATATTCGAGAATTGGAAGGAGCATTTACTAGAGCTGTTGCATTTGCATCAATAACAGGCTTGCCAATGACAGTCCAATCAATTGCTCCAATGCTTGATCCGAATAGTGTTGGAGTAGTTGTTACTCCAAAACAAGTTATTAATAAAGTGTCAGATTTCTTTAAAGTTTCTACTGATGAATTGATCAGTTCAAGTAGGAGAAAACCAGTAAGTCAAGCTAGACAAATAGGTATGTACCTTATGAGACATGGGACGAATCTAAGCCTACCAAGAATTGGAGATGAGTTTGGGGGTAAGGACCACACAACAGTTATGTATGCTATTGAACAAGTTGAAAAAAAATTATCTATTGATCCTAATATTGCAAGTCAAGTTCAAAAAATAAGAGATTTACTTCAAATAGATTCAAGAAAAAATTTATAGTTTTACTATTAACTAGAAATGAAATTTATAGGATCTTGATCATATCTATGCCTCAAAGGTATCTTATCTATTTCATTGATATCACTGAAAGATTCAATTTTATTTAATGATTGCCTTAATAATCTTGCTGAAATGATTGGCATATCTCTTGGAACTGAAATTCTATTTTTTAAGTATCTTAAAGAGATTCCTGAAAGTTTTTTAGGAATTAGTACTTCACCTGTGATCATATGAGTCAAAGCTGATCTCAATGATTCCTCAAAGGATTCCTTATTGAATGGGTTTACTTTTAGTAAATTGTCTTTATGCTTTATCACTCTTTTAAGAGCAATTTTTGCGAAATATTTTGAATCATAATTTTTATTTAATTCATATTTACCTAGACCCTCCCCAGTATCTATTAGCTTAGAGAAAGTAATCTGTTGTTCATTGATTTCTTTATAACATCCTCCCATTTGTGGAGGTAAATCATGAGAATGAGTATGAAAATCTCCTTGAGTGCCTCTATAAGCACTGTTCCCTTCAAAAAGGGTAAGCCAGTTATCTACATGACGATAATTAGATCTTATATTAAACCCTTTAAAATAAATTAGTGATGCATTCATTCTCTCCATGTAAGGTATAAAAATTATATCTCCAACACCTGGCTCAATATCACCTGTATTAGATACTGAAGGATCAATAAAACCTGAGTTTGACCTACTTAAGATTTCATCGAGTTTAGAAATGGAGTCTTTAAATCTATTTTTTCTAAGAGAGTTATCTATAAAATTAAAGCTTTCTCGGCAAAGCCAATTACACCAGGATCTGAAAATTTCTCTTTCTAATTCTCGAATTTTAATAAGTTTATTGGATGTTATAAAAGATCCAAGTGCTCCAAAAGCATTTTCTAAAAAAGCTATGATATTGTCGCTTTCAGTTATAAATTGCCCTTTAAATTCAATTGCAGGTAATTTACCAGATCTGACTTTATTAAGGAACCAACTTTCTTTTTGACCGTAGCAAAACATATTTATTTTTTTGACTCTGTATGGAATTCTCTTAAATTCAAGCCATAACCATAATTTCTGACAGTAAGGACACCAAGAATGCCTATCCCTGTAGAGGGTAACTATTACATCATTCTCATTATTCCCAAATAATCTTAAATTTGCATAGGAATTATTTATACCATTGATTCTATCAAGATCTTCAACTTCAAACTTATTCAAATCATCCCATGTCAAAATCTCATTCATTATTTGAATTAAAGATATAAACTAACGTTATAATAATTGATTTAAAAAAGTCTTGGAATTTGAATTTGATTTAATTGTTGTTGGCGCTGGATCTGGAGGACTCGCGGCTGCTAAACGAGCGGCTAGTTATGGAGCAAAAGTTGCAATCATAGAGATAAATAAAATAGGGGGAACTTGTGTAATAAGGGGGTGTGTACCTAAAAAATTGATGGTTTATGCGGCCAAAAGTAAAAAAAATATTGATTCTTCTGAAGGATATGGATTAAAAAATGAAGGTATTAATTTTGAATCAAATATTTTATTAAATAATGTTAGAGAGGAGGTTTCAAGATTAAGTAATTTACATAGAAATTCTTTAAATAAGTTGAATGTAACTGTTTTTGAAGGATTAGGAAGATTTAGGACTCAAAATGAATTAGAAATTATTTGTCCAAAAACGAAGAAAATTAAAAAAAAAATAAGTTCAAGGAAAATTCTTATTTCAGTTGGTGGTAAACCAAAGAAATTGAACGTTCCTGGGATAGATTTTGCATGGACTAGTGATGATATTTTTGAATTAGAAAGTTTTCCCAAATCAATTTTAATAGTTGGCGGAGGATATATTGCTTGTGAATTTGCTTCTATTTTTAGGAATCTAGGTACTGAAGTAACTCAATTAATTAGGGGTCGACATTTACTTAATGGTTTTGATGAGGATCTCTCCTCATGCTTAGAGGAATCACCTACTTTTTCTGAGATAAATATAATCTCAAAATCTCAATTAAAGTCTATCAAGAAAGTAAATGAGAATCTGGAATCTACCTTGGACTCTGGCGATAAACTCTTAGTTAATAATATCCTCATTGCTACCGGTAGAGAACCAAATCTTTTACCTTTGAATTTAGATTTTTTAAATCTAAAAATGGATGGCCAATATCTAGATGTTAATGAACTTAATCAAACAAGCAATCCTAACATTTTTGCAGTTGGCGATATCATAAACAAACCAAACTTAACTCCAGTAGCAATTGAACAAGGCAGAGTTTTTTCGGATAATTTTTTTAATGATCAAAAAAGAAAAGTAAATTATGAAAATATACCTAAGGCCGTTTTCACTATTCCCGAAATTTCAACAGTTGGTCTAAGTGAGAAAAAAGCCAAAGAGGTTTACTCTGAGAAAAATATAAGAATTTTTAAATGCAAATTTACGCCAATGTCTAATACTTTTAAAGAAAAAAAAGAAAAATGCATGTTAAAAATTGTAGTTCATAAACTAACTGATAAAGTACTCGGATGTCATATGTTTGGAGAAACATCATCTGAGATTATTCAAATGGTATCAATTGCGCTTAACGCAGGTATAACCAAAAAAGACTTTGATATTACTATGGCTTTGCACCCAACTATTTCAGAAGAATTTGTGACAATGTATGGCTAAAATTGTGAATTTGAAAATTTTAATTTTTCTTGAACGAACAGAAAAAATACAAGTAACGAAAAGTAAATAAATAAACCTATCCTTAATTCAGAAAGTAAATGAAATCCATTCAAGAAAAGTATCTTATCGAGAATGTAGAAAATATAAAGATTAAGCAAAATAAATCCTTCGATTCTGGTGATTTTCCCTTTGCTCCAAAAAATTGGCAAGCATGCAAATGTAGTTAAAACCATAAATGGTAGGTCAACTTTTATTAGGCTTTTTTCAATAACTAACCCTTTAAATCCTGAAAAAATACTGCAACTTCCAAGAATTAAAAGTTGGTTGAGCAAATTGCTGCCAATTACATTCCCAATCGCAAGATCTGTTTTACCTTTAAAAGCAGCAATTATTGAAGTTACTAATTCTGGTAAAGAAGTTCCTGTCGCTATAATAGTTAAACCAATAACAATCTCATTTACCCCCAAAAGAGTAGCTAGCGTTTGAGAACCATTTATTAAAATGTTTGAACCAAAGCTTAAAAGAAATATTCCTAATATCAATTTTAGTACAATATCTATTTTGCCTTTATTATTATCGTTAAATTCTTCTATTTCTGGTTCAGCATCTTTTGCATCCTTTCCTTGCTCATTGATGGTATTTATTTCCCATATTGTATTTAAGATTAAACAAAATATTAAAAATATCCCCGCTTGCAATGTTAATAAGCCTGTTGATGACATTGCCCAAACTGCACAAGAAATAGCCATTAATAGAGGAACATCTCTTCTGACTATTCTGCTTTTTACTTTAAGCGGTGTTATTAATGAGCTTATACCTAAAACTACAAGTACATTAAAAATATTGCTTCCTATTACATTGCTTGCCGCAAGAGAATCACTGCCTTTTAAAATTGAGCTCAAACTTACCAACAACTCAGGAGAGCTTGTCCCGAGAGAGACAACTGTTAATCCAATGACTATTTGAGGTATTCCTAAAATTAAAGATAAATTTATAGCTCCTTGAATAAAGAACTCTCCCCCTGCAAAAAGTAAAACTACTCCTAATATTATTTCTATAATTGGGAATAAAAAATCACTCATATTTAACCTTTTATTTAAAAAATTTAAGCCTTAATAATTGATTAATAACTATCCTCGAATATCTATAATTTATTGTCAATTTTAATTTACTGTTAAAATTGATTAAATTGTAAAAATTTTGAAGACATTAACCATATTAAAACCTGATGATTGGCATTTACATCTGAGAGAGGGTCTTGTATTAAAAAATATTATTCACTTTACATCAGAATATTTCGGGAGAGCCATTGTTATGCCAAATACTAAAACGCCTATTACAACTGTAGAAAGAGCTATCTCTTATAAAAAATCTATTGTTGAATCGTTACCAGAAAATTCAAAGTTTGAACCACTAATGACGATGTATCTTACAGATGAAACTGATAAAGGAGAACTTATAAATGGTTTTAAAAAAAATGTTTTTTTTGCGGCAAAATTATATCCTGCTAACGCTACAACAAATTCCAGTCATGGAGTTAGGAAAATAGAAAATCTATATAAGATCTTTGAATCAATGCAAGATGCTGGAATGCCTCTTTTAATTCATGGGGAAGTGACTGATTCTGAAGTGGATGTTTTCGATAGAGAAGAAGTTTTTATAGATAAAGAACTCTCAAAAATAACTAAAAGATTTCCAAAATTAAAAATCGTTTTAGAACATATAACTACCTCTTATGCAGTGAATTTTGTTCAAGAAAATAATATTGGAGCTACTATCACACCGCATCATTTGCATATAAATAGAAATGCAATGTTTTTTGGAGGCTTAAACAGTGATTTTTACTGCTTACCAGTTGCTAAGAGGGAAAATAATAGACTAGCTTTAAGGAAAGCTGCAACAAGTGGGGAAAAATGCTTTTTCTTGGGAACTGACTCCGCTCCACATCTTAGGAAGTGGAAAGCTTTTTGTGGATGTGCAGGTATTTTTAATTCGCCAGTAGCAATAGAAAGCTATTTAACCGTATTCGAAGAGGAGGATGCTCTAGATAATTTTGAAAAGTTTGCAAGTTTAAATGGCCCTAATTTTTATAATGTGCCTCCTAATAAAGAAAAATTAAAATTAGTATCTAGACCTAATAAAATTAAAGAATTTATTGATATTTCTGAAGAAAAAAACATTGTCGGACAAATAAAATCATTTCATGCAGGTGAAACTTTACAATGGAAAGTAGAAGGGATTGTAAATTAAAAAATTAGATTTAATCTGACAATTAAAAGTGTAAATATTCCAATTTTTCTTGGTTAAATGGGTTGGTTTCGGCTACGATAAAAAGGCGCAAATTCCTTTAGGGAGTGTGGCGGAATTGGTAGACGCGCCGGACTTAAAATCCGTCGAGCGATTTAGCTCGTGGGGGTTCAAGTCCCCCCACTCCCATTATTTATTTTTTAGTTCTGACGATAACTTCCCATAGTTGTTATGTTTTAACTAATAACCTGTAAATCAAAATGGAAAGTTTTTTTAATAATTCATTCGCTACTTTAATTACTTATATTGTAATTGTTTCTACCTATTTATTGGTTATTCCATTATTACTATTTTACTGGATGAATAATAGATGGAATATTATGGGCAAATTTGAAAGATTAGGAATTTATGGCCTTGTATTTCTTTTCTTTCCAGGTTTAATTTTATTTTCTCCATTTTTAAATCTCAGACTAAAAGGAAGTGGTAAAGGGTAAATAATTGACTAAAGGTAAAGTAATACAAATAGGTTTATTTATTTCATTTATAGGATTAATTAGTTATGAATTTGCACCACAAATTGGGATTGATAATTTTACAGCCACTACTCTCTCAAGTTGTATCTTGATTTTGATTGTTATTACTTGGGTAACATCTTATGTTTATAGAGTTGTAAATGGAAAAATGACTTTTATGGAACAAAGAAAGCGTTATAGAAAAGAATATGAAAAAGTTGTTAATGATAAACTAGAAATCAAATTCAACGCATTGTCAAAGGAAGAGCAGCAAAAACTAATGGAAGATTTAGAGAAAAATCCATAAATTTTTCATAGAAAATTTCTAAAAATCATGAATAATAACAAAATGCAAATTACTAAAAATGAATCTTTATCTAAGGTAGACGAGAAGTTTTGCGAGTTAAAAAAAAATAAAAAATTAGCCTTGATGCCTTTTATAATGGCTGGGGATCCCAATATTGAAATAACTTCTGAGATCTTATTAAAGTTACAAGAAAATGGAGCTGACCTAATTGAATTAGGTATCCCTTACAGCGACCCACTTGCAGACGGTCCTGTTATTCAAGTGGCGGCCTCTCGCGCATTAAAGTCGGGTACTAGTCCAAGAAAAGTAATTAAACTTTTAGAGTCTTTAAAAGGTAAATTAAATATTCCTATCATCCTTTTTTCTTACTTAAATCCATTACTATGTTTTGGCTTTGAAAAGTTTTGTGAGATTGCATCTAGCGCTGGAGTTTCTGGATTAATAGTTCCTGATCTCCCTTTAGAGGAGGCTTATAAATTTTCTAAAATAGTTAGTAACTACTCTATGGACTTGATTTTATTGGTAGCTCCAACTACTCCTTTTGAAAGAATGAAACAAATATCGAATCATACAAAGGGCTTTACTTATTTAGTAAGTGTTACAGGTGTCACTGGCGAGAGAAACAAAATGGAAAATAGAGTAGAAAATCTTATTGCTAAATTAAAAGATGTAAATAGTAATCCAATTGCTGTTGGTTTTGGAATATCTACTCCAGAACATGTTAATAAAGTTCGTGAGTGGGGAGCAGATGGAGTAATTATTGGGAGTGCATTTGTAAAACGAATTTCTAGTTCAATTGAACAAGATGTCGTCGATAATGTTGGTGGATTTTGTAAAGAAATGCGTTTAGCTGCTGATCAAAAAAAATAAATACAAAGATAACTTATTAATTAAAAAATTGATTATGGAAAATTAATTAAAAATGATATATCCAATTTATATTGTTCTCTTTAAGATTCTTCTGTGGGTAATAATCTGATTTGTTTTCTTCCAAGCTTAATTTCAAATTCATCACCTGCTTTTAAATCAAGAAGTGCAGTATATGCTTTCCCAATCAGAAGATTACCATTGCCTTGAACAGTAGCTATATAACTTAGTTTTCTTCCACCTTTCCCAATACCTGCAACTCCAGAATCACCAAGATTAACCCCTTTTGCTTCTAAAAGTGCTTCATAAAATGCGGTAAAATTTAAGCGTTCACCTCCGTTTTTCTTAGTGGAAACATATCCACAGGCGCGAACTAAGTCAGATTTGCTAACATCACCAAGTTCTTTAACTTTTGCAAGGAGATCGCTACCAGTTAGCATAATTAATTAAAAGAAAGTTGTATTAAATAACATAGCAATTTGCGTGTAATATATGCAATTATTTAGTATATATTTATTCTATTATTTATATTTTAAAATGGAAAAGTTTGTAGTTTTTGGAGTGTACTGTGAAGATGCAATTATTAAAAGGGAACCATTTCGTGAAGAACATCTTAATAGACTTAAAAACTTAAAAGATAGAGATATTCTAATTACATTAGGACCAACAAAATGTACCAAATATTTGTTTGGAATTTTTAATGCTAATGATGTAAACGAGTTGAAAGATCTTATTGAGGAGGATATATATTGGGAAAAAGGTATATGGATTAATTATGATATTTATCCGTGGATTCAAGCTTTTTAAATATGATTTACGAAAAAAATTTTGTAATTATTAACTATTAATTAAAAAATTTAATTTAAATGAAAATTTATAATATTTTTGTTTTAATAATTTAATAATTTAATTATTTATCATATTAATGAGTTATGCGATGTTTATTTAAGTGTTAGTTTTTAGAGATTATATTATTTTTAATTGAAAATATAATATTTTAAATAATATTTATTCACTAGTATCTTTATTTATCTGGTTTACTAATGAGTCGATATCTAATTGATTATATGGAGGTAGTTGTTTTGTTTCTCGATAATCGTTCTTGATATTGTTTAACCATTTTTGCTCAATCTTTATAAGATTTTTTGCAATATTGAACATGCCGCCTTTTTTATATAATTCTTTAATTTTGAGAATAATCTCGGAAGTTCTGCTCGATTTTATATTTAATTCATTCGCTAAGTCTTTTTGGGTAAATCCATGAGATTTTAACCAGTCTCTAATGAAGGAGACGAGTTCTTTTTCTTCCTGTATAGATAATTTACTCATTCAATAAAAAGGAAATAGCTTATTAAGCTTATTCTCTGCTCTCGCTCTTATTGAAGGAGTCATGTATTTACCCCATATACTGAGTACTGCTGTAAGGGCTACAAAATCATCACTAAAACCAACTAAAGGCATAAAGTCAGGGAAAAGATCAAATGGCATTATTAAATAGGCTAGCGCAGCCATTAATGAAACTCTTACTTGTGCTGGAGTATAGGGATCTAAAGCCATCTCCAAAACTTCTAATGCAGGCTTGGCAATTGTTCTTCCTGCTTTAATAAGAATCTTGATAATGATATTTTCATCAAATGTTGAACTCTCTAAAACTTCAGCTTCATAGATTTTTTCTTGGCTTTTGTAATTCTCTTTCATCCTTATAAATGAAAATTAAATATTTTAAATGAAATTTTTAGCTAATACTATCAACTAATCCATTCTGTATTCCTGCTTTTCTAAGTTTTCTTAAAGCACGTTGAACAACTTGTCGGCAATATTCTCTGCTACAACTCATATGTCTTGCAACTTCAGCTAAAGTTCTCCATTCATTTGATCCGTCTAAACCAAATCTTAGGCTTACTATCTTTCTTTCTTTCTCAGTTAAATTTGCCTTATCTAATAATTTCCAAGCCGAGGCTGTCCTTTCGGCTAATTCGGCTAATTCCATTGGGGGAGTTTGATCACTTGGAAGAATATCAACTAACTCTGAAGGATCTGATTTTGATTTAACAGTGCCTTGGAGACTAACGGTAATGCTTCTCAATTCACAAGAAAGGAGTTCGTCAATTTCTTCTTTGGTTATTTTCATTTCTTCAGCTAGCTCATCACTACTGGGTGGAATACCTTTAAGTTGCATAAGCTTTGATTTAGCTGATCTTAGTTTTGTAAGTTTTTCATTAATGTTAACAGGGATCCTTATCGTTCTACTTTGTGTTGACAATGCTCTATTTAAACCTTGCCTAATCCACCAATAAGCATAGGTAGAAAATCTATGTCCTCTGGACGGATCATATTTTTCTACTGCCCTTGTAAGACCTAATGTCCCCTCCTGAATTAAGTCCAGTAATTCTAATCCTTTTCCTTGGTATCTCTTTGCAAGGTTGACAACTAGTCTTAGATTGGCTGTTATCATCTCGTTTTTAGCTTTTTCGCCAATTTTGATCTTTTTTCTTTCCGCTTCGGAATATTCACAAGCAGGGCCTTTCCCTCCTGCCTCTTGACATCTATTAACAAGCACAACCATTTCTTGGACTTTTCTGCCCATTGTGAGTTCTCTTTCGGGAGTCAAAAGTTGATGACGACCTATTTCACCAAGAAAATCGCTTAATGAACTCACGATTTACCTCATTGTTGATATATTCAACTTATAGTCAATTCAGTAATAAGCCATACATGTAATAATTAATTAATAATTAATTAATAATTATTAATTAGTTAACTAACATTATTTTTTTAAAATTTTAGGTAAAAAATATTAAAATTATAAATCTTAATTATTTAATTTTTTCTTCTTGATTCTAGAACAGCAAGTACATCTCTCCACTCAATCCCTTTATGCATCAGGGCTACTTGCAGATGATAAATTAAATCAGCAGCTTCATTTGAGATTGAATTTTTATCATTATCTTTGCAAGCCATTATAAATTCTGCAGATTCCTCTCCTATTTTTTTCAAAATAGTATTACTACCTTTCGTTAATAAATGATTTGTGTAACTTTTTTCTGATGGATTTATTGATCTTTCTTTAATTGTATTGAATAATTCAGAGCAAATATTTGAGAAGGGAGTTGTTTTTTTCTCTTTTTTATCACTTTGATTAATTTTGATTTCGTTGAAAAAACAACTTTTTTCCCCAGTGTGACATGCTCCTGAACCATTTTGTTCAATCAAAAGGATTAGTGCATCATTATCGCAGTCGAATCTTATCTCCTTAAGTATTTGGGTACTTCCACTTGTAGCTCCTTTTCTCCAAATTTCGGATCTTGATCTACTCCAATAATGAACGTTTTTGGTTTCAAGTGTCATTGTCAAAGATTCTTTGTTCATCCAAGCAAGCATAAGAATTGATCCGTCAAGCCAATCTTGTGCTACTGCAGGGATTAATCCATAATTATCAAAGTGTAAATCCTCTATCGAAAAATTAGTTGAATAAGTCATTATGTTCGTTATGTTAAATCCTACTCAATGTGTTTTATCAAAAATTATCCTAACAGTTAATTGATGTATATTCATTCTATGAAATTTTCATGCAGCAAAAGTTACGATGATTTTCCCTGTTCACATAGGCAATGGCGCCATGAAGGCCACTGCAGATTTGTGCATGGATATTCAAGATCATTCACCTTTTGGTTCACTGCAAAAAAATTAGACCTAAATGGTTTTGTTGTCGATTTTTCAAGTCTAAAGCCCCTAGAAAATAGACTTAAGGAGCAATTTGACCATACTTTTCTAATAAATAAAGATGACCCTTTGCTGAATTACTGGGAAAAATTACATGACTTAGATGCTTTAGATCTGAGAATTATGGATAATGTAGGAATGGAGTTCACCTCTGAATTAATTTGGAGATGGGCTAATGAATACTTACAGGATAAGGATAAGGGCAGAACATGTTGTTGGAAAACAGAATCAAAAGAAAATAAATCGAATAAAGCAAGTTATGAGGAAATTCCTGATTGGTTCAAATCTTAGATTAAAGTTGTTAATTTTAAAGTCATATAGGATTCTTTAATTAGATATTCAATCAACATTTATCTCTCCATTAATTAGATTAATATTAATCTCGTCTTTATTAAGGTAATGATTATTCAATATATTATTTGAAATTTTTGTCTCAATTTGTTTTTGAATAATTCTTTTTAAAGGCCTTGCACCATAGGCATGATCGAAACTATTTTCGACAAGTTGGTTAATTGCTTCATCCGTAATTTTGAATTTTAAGTTTTTTTTGTTAAGTCTTTTTTCTAAATGTTGAAGCTGGATTTTTGCAATTTCTTTTATGTCATTTAATTCTAAATTATTAAAAATAACTATTTCATCAAGTCGATTTAAAAACTCAGGCTTGAAAAATTTTTTAATTTCATTATCTACAACTTTTTTAATTTCATTTGTATCTTCTTTTCTAACGGATAAATTATTTATTGATTGACTTCCTAAATTACTTGTGAGAACAATGATTGAATTTTTGAAATTGATTGTACGACCTTGACCATCAGTAATGATTCCATCATCAAGAACCTGTAATAGAATATCTAAAATATCTTTGTGAGCTTTCTCTATTTCATCTAGGAGTATTAATGAATAAGGATTTTTGCGTACAGCTTCAGTTAATTGACCACCTGATTCGAAACCTAAATATCCAGGAGGCGCACCTATAATTTTGCTCACTGAATGCTTTTCCATATATTCAGACATATCCAGTCTTGTAATTGAAGAATTTGAATCGAATATTATTTTGGCTGTTACTTTACTTAGCTCTGTTTTCCCAACACCAGTTGGACCTAAAAAGAGAAAACTGGCTAATGGCTTGCTTGGATCATTTAGACCAGTCCTTGATCTCTTAATGGAATCTGCAACTGCCCTAATTGCACTATCTTGACCAATAATTTTTTCTTTAAGGATTGACTCGAGGCTCAAGAGTTTATCTTTTTCTGACTGGTTTAAGTTCTGTACTGGAATAGAGGTCCACTTTGAGACGACTTCTGCAATATCATCAAAAGTTACCTCTTGTCTTAAAAGACTTGTATCTCCATTTTTTTGAGAATTTACTAAGGACTCACTTTTTTCTTTCAATTTTTTTTGCAAAGAATTTAAAGTTCCAAATTCTAATTCTGCTGCTTTGTTGAGGTCAAAACTCCTTTTGGCTTGATCTATTTGCAATTGAACAGATTCAATTTCTTCTTTTATGGTGCTAATCTCATCAATTTCATCTTTTTCTTTTTTCCATTGAGCGCCTAATTCTGCCTGTTTATCTTTAAGGGATATAAGTTCATTATTGATTTTTTTTAATCTTTCTATAGAAAAATCATCCGTTTCTCTTTTTAAAGATAATTTTTCCATCTCAAACTGTATAACTTTTCGATCAATTTCATCTATTTCTTCAGGTTTGGAAGTTATGAACATATTTAATCTTGAGGCTGCTTCATCGATTAGATCTATGGCTTTGTCAGGAAGAAATCTATCATTAATATATCTTTCGCTAAGGGTTGCAGCAGCAACTAAAGCATTATCAGAAATTCTCACACTATGATGAACTTCGTATCTTTCTCTCAATCCTCTTAAAATTGATACAGTATCATCTATTGAAGGAGCATCAACTTTTATCTTTTGAAATCTACGTTCTAAAGCGGGATCTTTTTCTATATTTTGTTTATGTTCATTAATAGTTGTAGCACCAATACATCTAAGTTCTCCTCTCGCAAGCATTGGTTTTAATAGGTTGCTTGCATCTAAAGAACCTCCACTAGCGCCTGCACCAACTACCGTATGAATTTCATCAATAAAAAGAATAATCTTACCGTCTGATTCTTTCACTTTCTTTAAAATATTTTTTATTCTTTCTTCAAATTCTCCACGATATTTTGCTCCAGCTAAAAGTGAACCCATATCTAATGAAATTAGTTTCCTATCTTGTAGCGCAGAAGGTACATCTCCATTAATAATTCTTTGAGCTAACCCTTCTACAATGGCTGTTTTCCCAACACCAGCTTCTCCAATAAGAACTGGATTATTTTTTGTTCTTCTACTCAATATTTGAATTGTTCTTCTAATCTCTTCATCTCTACCAATAACAGGGTCTAAAATCCCATCTCGTGCAGATTGAGTTAGATCAATACCATATTTTTCCAAAGACTCATTAGAACTATTAAATTCATTTTTTACTGCAGGATCTGACTTCATTTTCTTTATAATTTCAAGAAATTCTGGAATACCTTTATGATTTAAAATTTGAAATCCATATTTATCATCATAAGTGAAACCGTAAACTAAGTGTTCTGTTGATATCACTACATCATTTAAAGTATTTTTAATATCACTCGCCTTCAAAAATATTTTGTGAAGAGTATCACCAATATATAAATTATCTTGTTTATTTTTCATTTTTGCCTTCGCATTTAATGAAGAAATTATTTCCCTCTCAAGATCTTTTAGATTTACATTATTTTTTTTTAAAATCTTTTTTGTAATATTGTCATCTTTTATAAGAGCTAATAATAAATTATCAGAGTCTACATTTTGTTGATAATTTTTATAAGAAATTTCTTTGGCAAAAATAAAACAGTTCCAAGCAGAATTTGAGAATTCGCTTGGAACTATTTTCATCAATCTAAAATTTGGGTATGACCGTAATAGATATTAAGTTAAAAAGGGTATTTAATTATTTAGAAGATTTATTCAACAATAACTTTACCTACCATTCCAGCGCCTCTGTGTGGCTCGCAATAGTAATCATAAGTTCCAGCAGTATCAAATGTTTCTTCCCAAGACTCTCCTGGAGCAAAAGCTAGGTCTGCATGACTTAATTCCTCATGCCCATCAAAAACAGCATTGTGAGGGGCAAGTTTATTATTGACAAATTTAACTGTATCACCAGCACTAATGGTTACTGTGCTTGGTTCAAATGCAAGCATTCCAGCATCTGTTCCAAGTTTTACTTCAACAGTCTTAGCTGAAACTGATGAAATACCGAAACCTAGAGTTAAAACTATTGCAAATAACCCTGCAAAGATTGAACGTAACATAATAAAAAATTTGCTTATCTATACATATTACAAGGCTTTGGGAACCTAACTGCGAGAATTTTAATTGTTATTACAGCTTGGTAACTTTGATAACCTTAAAATATCATTCAGTGACTTGGCATAACTTTTAAGTTTAAAAGTCTCAGGATTAGTGATGGGGACATGATTAAAGTCATATTTTTTGATACTGAAGCTATCCCAAGGAGTAGTCTGGATGGGGAGAATTCTTAATAATATTTTTAGAATTTTTTTTGTAAGCGGTATTGCAAAAAATCTCCTCATATTATGTTTCTTTAAAAGTGTAATTATGGCATCATCAATTGAAATGAATTTTTGACCTAGCACAAATTTTCTAAAGCCTTTGTATTGCTCTTCTTTATGATTTTTAATTAGAAACCCGCAAATCTGGGCGATATCATTTGCGTGTATAAAGTGAAATTTAGAATCGAGTTTTAAAAATCTTGCTAACCAAAGCCATTTCCCAATTTCTTTCAATCCACTAGTTAAATAACTCACAGGATATTTACTTTTTTTCCCAAGATTCCCTCCAAAAACCAAGGTAGGGAAAACAGCGAATGTTTTTTCTGCAAATGAGCTTTCTCTAAGTCTCTGGAAACATTCATATTTTGTTTGAATGTACTCTGTTCCATAAATCAATGATTCCCTCATTAATTCTGTTTGAGTATCAAGAATACTAGCTGTTGAAAAATAAATAATCTTTTCTAACTTTTCAATATCAAGCATTTCTAGTAATTCTTCAAAACCTTTAATATTTACTTCATAGGCTCTTTTTGGATCTCCCCAAGCTGTAGCAGTATGTATTAGGTAATTAATTCGACTAATTTCCTTTTTATACCTATTTGATTCCCTGATATCGCACACCATTAACTTGACTTTTTTATTTTCTTGAACAGAAATTGGTAACTTACTTTTGTCTCTTACCATGAGATAAAGCCTGAATTTTGTGTTTTTCAAAAACCAATCAACTAAATATTGGCCAACACATCCATTAGCGCCTGTTATTAATAAGTTTTTATATCCCAAGACTTTGACTAGTAAGTGAGTTTTTTTCCATGTTCAAAAAATGTTTGAGCATTTTCTTCTGGAGTCCCAGGTAAAATCCCATGACCCAAATTAAGAATATATTTTCTGTCTTTAATCTTATTGAAAGTATTATCTATCCTTTCTTTTATTGATTCTTTGTTCCCGAATAAAATGCCTGGGTCAACATTACCTTGAATTCCTATCCCGCTGGGGATTCTCTTACAAGCCTCTTCAATATCTACTGTCCAGTCTAATGAGATTATATCGACTCCAGTTTTTGCCATTCTTTCTATGACACCAGCACTTCCTGAAATGTAAAGAATTACTGGTGTTTCTGGGTATTCCGCTTTTACAATGTCAACAACCTTTTTTTGATACGGCCCAGCAAAGATATCGTAATCTTGTGGGCTTAGTTGACCAGCCCATGAATCAAAAATTTGTACTACTTGCGCTCCAGATTTTATTTGATATTTTAGATATTCACCAATGGATTTTGCAAAATGATCAAGAAGTTTATGAAGTAAATCTGGTTCTTTAAAAGCCATTGATTTTATTAAAGAATAATTTTTACTGCTTTTACCTTCAACTACATATGCGGCTAAAGTCCAAGGCGCGCCAACAAAACCTAAAACTGTCGCCTCATTATTCACATCTTTTTTTAGTGAAGAAAGAACTTGCCCAACAAAACTTAAACTCTCACTTGGATTTAATTCTTTTAAATTTTCTATTTGGTTAAGAGTTCTTATTGGGTCCTCAATTATTGGACCTTTACTTTCTATAATTTCAAAATTTATGCCCATCCCTGGAAGAGGGGTGAGAATATCTGAAAAAAGGATCACACCATCCGGTTTGAAAGCATGAAAAGGCTGCATTGAAATCTCATATGATAGTTCTGGATTTTCAGATCTCTCTCTAAAGCTTGGGTAACGCTCCCTTAAATCTCTATAGATTTTCATATATCTTCCCGCTTGCCTCATCATCCATACTGGAGGCCTATTTACTTTTTTACCTAATGCGGCAGAAAGTAGTAGTGGTAAATTTTGACCCATTTTTCAATTCGAAATTTTTTAAAAAAAATTAAAATCCAACTTAAAAATCTTACAATGTAAAGCTGAGCAAAAGCGTTATATGAACATTTATATGAAGCACTAAGTTAAATGAGCCTTCTCATTTTTCGATTGATGCTTGAAGATACTCACGCTTAATGGGGGCAAAGCAAGTTCTAGAGCATTTTGATAATCATGAATATTGTAATTTATAGTTTTTTTACCCCCCATATTTCCTTTGTTACTACCCCCGTATTTAGAGCCATCTGAATTAAATATTTCTTTATAGAATCCTTCCAAAGGAACACCTACTTTGTATGATCCATGAGTATTAGGTGTAAAGTTAGCAACAACAACAAGCCACTCATTGGTATCGCTTTCTCTTCTCATGAAACTTATAACCGAATTAGATTTGTCATTACAATCAATCCATTGAAATCCATAAGGATCAAAGTCATTTTTCCATAATGCTGGTTCATTTTTATAAAGAACGTTTAGGTCATCAATCAAATTTCTGATACCTTTATGAGGCTCAAATTCTAATAACTCCCATTGCAGATCATCCCAAACATTCCATTCTTGTCTTTGCCCAAATTCCATCCCCATAAATATCGTTTTTTTACCAGGGTGGGTCCACATATAAGTTAGTAATGCTCGAGTATTTGCATATTTCTTCCAGTCATCGCCAGGCATTTTATGCAAAAGATGACTTTTCCCATGGACAACCTCATCATGACTAAGAGCAAGCATAAAGTTCTCCGTATAGTTATATGTAATTGAGAAAGTTACACTATTTTGATGGAATTGCCTAAACCAAGGATCTATTTCAAAATAATCAAGCATATCGTGCATCCATCCCATATTCCATTTCAAGTTAAACCCTAACCCTCCCATGTCAGTTGGTTTGGTTACCATTGGCCAGGTTGTTGATTCTTCAGCGATAGAAAGTGCACCTGGGAAATGTTGGAAGAGTACATGATTAGCCTGTTGAAGAAATTTAACGGCTTCTATATTTTCATTACCACCATTTTCATTGGGTATCCATTCTCCATCTGGACGTAGATAATCTCTGTAAAGCATTGAAGCTACAGCATCTACTCTTATGCCATCAATATGAAACTCTTCAAACCAATAAACGAGATTTGCTACTAAGAAATTTCTTACTTCGTTTCTGCTGTAATTAAATATTAGGGTTCCCCATTCTTTGTGTTCACCTATGCGTGAATCTCCATGTTCATAAAGATGACAACCATCAAAAAATGCTAGACCATGCTTATCTTTTGGAAAATGACCAGGCACCCAATCAAGAATTACACCTATGCCCTCTTCATGACATTTATTTACAAACTCTCTAAATTCATTTGGGGTCCCAAATCTACTTGTTGGTGCATACCAGCCAGTAACTTGGTATCCCCATGAACCATCGAAAGGATGTTCAGATATTGGCATTAGTTCAATATGAGTGAATCCTCTCTCTTTTACGTAAGGGATGAGTTTCTCGGTTAATTCTGGATAAGTTAATAATCTTGTTCCAGGTTTTAAATCGGCTGCAGGCACTGGGTCTCTTGGCTCACCATTGTCCTCCAAATATTTATTATCCGTTGATTCATGGAGCCAACTTCCTAAATGCATTTCATAAACTGAAATTGGCTTGTTAATTTGACTAGAAGAATCTCTATTTGAAATCCAAGAACTATCATTCCAATTAAAGTTTTTCAATTTTGAAACTATTGAACCATTTTGAGGTCTGATTTCATGAAGGAAACCATATGGATCAGCTTTCTCATAAATATGACCTTGTTGTGTTCTTATTTCGTATTTATATGTATCGCCCTCTCGCATTGTTGGCATGAATAGTTCCCAAATTCCACCTAATCTTTTTTGCATTGGATGATGTCTGCCATCCCAAGAATTTGTATCTCCAATTATCGAGATTGATTTTGCATTTGGAGCCCAAATGCAAAACATGACTCCTTTTTGATTCTTTTCTTCAATGAGATGTGCTCCCATTTTTTCCCAAATATGATGATGATTACCTTCTGCAAAAAGGTGTCTATCAACTTCTCCCATCCACTCATCTCTATATGACCAAGGGTCATGTTGTGTATGTGTGATCCCTCCTCGTGAAATATTTATTTCGTAATTATAGTTTGGATTTTCAGGCAGAATAGCTTCAAAAAGCCATTTATGGTTTATGCTTTCCGCCTTATAGGTATTGTTTTTAAAATTTATTTTAACTTCGTCGGCTTCAGGCATCCAAACTCTAATTACCCATTTTTCTTCATAAAAATGAGGACCTAATATTTTTAATGGATTATCATTGCAACAATTTTCTAGGTTGATAGCTTCTGATTTAATCCAGTCTGCTTGAATTGTCTCGATCATGACTGGTAGATATTAACGATTAATAATATCAAATGATTAACCAAAAAAATAATTATTTATAGAAAAAAGGGGTCATTTTCATAAATGTTTTATCAAGGCTAAAACTTAGAGTAATAACTCTATGATTTGCTGAAGGAGATCCAACATTTCCCTCCCCAAATCCAGGATTAACTCCAATAGCTGGATAAGCTGCTGGAGATATAGATAAGCGAAGCTTGCTACCTTTAATCAAACAAATATTTGTTGGTTGCATTGTGATTTGATAATTGCATTCTTCACTTATTTTGGAGTTTTTAACCCTTAAGAATCCTGTTGAAAATTGATTAACCTTTTCATTACCTTCTTCAACTAGGGATAAAGCAAGGCAGATATCGAAATTGGACTGATCACTTTTAACTTGGATTTCTAATGTTGGAACTCCTCTTAAATATTGATCTTCTTCAAAAGAATTGGTTTGAAAAACACCTACATCCAGGCGTGTATCAATAATACTTCTATTAAACTTTCCTGGATTTGGACCTAAATGACCACCGTCAGATGGAGTAGGTCTCCATGGGTCATTAACAATTGTGAACCACCCTGATCCTTTTGAATTTATGGTCAGACTTCCATCTTCAACTTCTACATTTGCTGTGCCAACGCTTTTGAGCCCAAAAATAAATTCAGGGTGAAATTTATTATCTAATTCTTCCCATTTATTTAATGAAATATTCCATATTTTTTTCTCGTCTTTGAAATTCTTAGAATTAAATTGTTCATCTGATTTTAAATGTTTATCAAAAAATTTTAATAAAGATTCTTGTGATCCCTTCCACCAATTTAGATGTGTCGCATTCCCAATAATAATCTCTGGGCTTCCACCAGCTTCTTTAGATTTTTTATAAAGATCAAAGGCACCTTTTAAATGTGGATCCCAAAGTCCTCCAATAATTAACATAGGCTGCTTAATCCATGTTGAAATTGGTTTGAATTCTTCAAATGGGCGAGAATTATTTAAATTTTTAAGCCATTCTAAAACAAAGCTATTAGGATCATACTTATTTAAAATATCAATTCCTTCCCTTAAATAACTTTTATTTTCTAAGGCTAATCTTATCTTTTTCCATTCAAGCAATTTATTTTCTCTTTTCATCTTCAGTGCTGCGATTTGAAGCCCCCATGCAATATTGTTATGCCACCAATATGCTCCTCCATCTGAACACCAATGATCCTTAATATTCATCCCAGTCATTGCTGGAGATAAACAATCGGGCGGCTTTGAATTTAATTTACCAGTTAGTTGAGTAAATCCTTGATATGAAAACCCATATAAGCCAAGTTTTCCATTACATTCTTTTAGAGATCTTACCCATTCATGTGTTTCTGAAGTATCGCTAGCTTCTTGAGAAAAACCATTAAAAACTCCTTCAGAAGAACCCATACCTCTAACATCTTGAATTATTACCATATACCCCTTGGTTGCCCACCATTCTGGGTGAGAATAGGTAATAGTTGAAGCTATTTCCCTGCCATATGGTTGTCTCATTAATAACGCAGGCCATGGCCCATTACTATTAGGTAACCAAATCCTGGATATAAGTCTCACTCCATCTCTAAGTACTAGAGACTTGTCAAACCATCTTGAACCAGACATTTAGGATTTAGATAATGTCTGGGCAGTGCAGCCCAATGACGTAAATAGAAAAGATCTCTGCGTTAACGGGAGTTAACTTTTTTTTGTTTGATACATACTCTATAGCTTGATCTGAACTAGCTGAAATACCATTGGAATTAAACTCTCTAAACTTATTACATAAATTCCTAGCTTCGTTTGGATTCTTTTTTACAGTTTCCAATAAATTAGATTGACTTAAAACAGGGAATGAAGAGTTGAAAAACAAAAATAAAAAAAATAAAAACGGTTTCATTATCACTACTTTTTCTAAATTCTACATTAAAAATTTTTTTTATCCAAGATTTCCAATAGATTTGTCGATTTGACTAGCTTTTTTAATCCATTCTTTTAAGAGAATCAAAGTTGTATCTGTCTCAGTTTTTACTCTAAGAGTTCTTTCTAATCTACCAATTTTGCGTTCTAATTCGTAAGGTGTAGATAGTGATAATGATTTTATAGAAGATATACCGCAATGTAAAAGTAGATATGCTTGCGGTGGAGAAATTCCAATTTCTTTTTTAAAAATAGCTATAGCTCTAATTTTCTTAAGATTATACGATGTACATAATGAAGATTTTCTTTGAATCTCATTTATATCTAAGTCCGAAAGATTACTTAATTTTTCAAAGTCAGTTAGATTATTTTGAATAAAGAAAGATTTCTCATGTCTAAAATTAGTTGGTAAAAAATCTAAAAAAGTCTTACTTTCCATTTTTTAAAGGACTAATTCATTTTGACATTTTTCTGAACTTCTCCTATAACCACCGGTTTACTTACACCATCTGAATTTTTTTCAAGTTTTCTTATCTTGATTTTTACATTCGCACCAGATCTGCTCCCTTTCCTTAAGTTTTCCGATAATTGTTCTAAAGTTGGCTCGATAGATTCTTCTGGAAAGTTATCATCTGCTTTAGCAATAATCAAATCGAACCCATTGTCATAAACAATTGGAACATATTTTGCACCTTCTATTGCAACCTTTTCGGAGTAACTTTGTATAAATGCCCAACTACTCAAAGAAAGCAATAATGAAAAAATTGTTGCTCCAATTATTCGAAATTTAAAACCAAAATTAAATATAAAAGCTGCTATTGTGCAAATGAAAAGAAATATTCCAAAGAATCCAAAAATTTTGGGTGTGTTCTCTAATAGTTCAAAAAAAGACATTTAGTGGCTTTGACCTGATTAATTTCTTATATTTTGTAAGCCTACTCTATTTTTGGGCTCTAACTTGAAAAAAATTAGATCTCTAAATTTAAATACTAAGATTCTTTTGGTAGGGATGCTTTTACCTTTAGGTTTTTTAGGCACTTTTTTATTAAATAATTTTTTAAGAGAAACTTATAGTTCTAGGAAATTAGAACTAGAAAAAAGTATTGAGAATCTTTTAGATAAAAATGTTGATTTAGGTAATTATGTCGGGATTAGATTTCTAGGTATTTCTTTGGGTAATTCAAAAATTAATGATAAAAAAAATATAGATTCTGAAATTACAGCCAAAAATGTATATGTGGGCATTATGCCTTTTAGATCTTTTTTAAAACAAAAATGGATTGTAAAAATAAGTCCTAAGAAAGCAGTTATAAATATAGATAGAGATTTTTTTAAAAGGGACGAATCTTATAAAAGGGCTCTAATTACAAAAAAATCACAATCAAAGTATGAATTGAACTTTAACTTAAATAAATATGCAGAGCTGAAGTTTAATAATGCAGGATTAAAAACAAAAGTAAGAGGTAATGTTATTTACAAGTCAAGAAATAGACAAATCATTGCAAATGTAAAATCAAATTTTGATGAAAAGGGTTTTTTAAAATTTAAATTTAATACAAAGTTAAATCAAGACTTTTTAAAACTGGATTTATTTTCTAAGGGTTTAGATCTTGAGAATTCTGAATATATTATTGGTAATAGAAAAATTAGCTTTAAAAAGGGCACCTTTAAATCTAACTTTAAATTTAATAAATCATCAAAGCGCACATTTTGTGAAGGAAGATTTTCATTTACTAATTTAGAAATAAAACCAGAAGATTTCGCAGAGAATATAAATTCAGATTCAACTAGGTTTTTTTGTAAAGATAATAATTTAATTGGTAATACAGAAAAATTAAATTATGGAACTTTGACTTCGAATTTTAATCTAAATGTCCCATTTAAGAAAAGTTCGAATAATATTAATCTAAAAGGAAGTATTGGATATATTAATAGCCTGAATCCAGATATCAAATTATCGGGTAATATTCCCTATTGGTTTGATAAAAGAGGTATTAATTTTGGTGATATAGATAGTAGTTTCAAAATAAGTAGAACTCAATTATCTAATTTAAATATTTTCCGAAAAAATGATATAAGAGGTTTCATTACTGCTAAAGGAGAATTAAAAGGAGAAATTACTGATCCTGATATTTCTATAAACTTTAATGTTGATTATCCACACTTTAAAGGTATCCGCATAAGAGAAACATGGGAGGGAGATATTAAAAATGAAAATAATGAATTCCTGCTAAATATGAAAAATAGATATTCTCCAATCCCTTCTTTTCTTTCAATTAAGTTTGATTCTGATCTTAAACTAGATAATGCAAATTTTATAAGAGTTTTTAACTCAAATAAAGGTAGTGTAAGTATAGTCAATGTGGACGATAGTTATAACTGGCGAGCGGATAATTTTCCTCTTGATGAACTTGAATTATCTTTAAACAAAAATCAATTCGATAAAATTGATGGCATTATTAATGGTGAGGGATCAATTTCGTCAGATCAGTCATCCCTTGATGGGAGACTTGCTTGGAGTTTAGGTAAATATAGAAATATTAATCTAGCCAATTCATTATTTGATTTCAGCGTCAAAAATAATTATTTTTATATAAATTCTTCATTGTTTCCAATTGATGGAGGAGTTATTGAAGTCGAATATGATTCAAATAAAAATAATTTTATTAATTCAGAATTCACAAATGTAAGCACTAGTTGGACTATTCTTACCGCTGTTGATATTTTTAACTTTGATAATAAAAAATTTATTCCCATAAGTAAATCGAATATTTTGGATGATTTGGAAATAAATAATGATAATAAATCATTTAAAGAGAGGATCGATTTTATAAATAACTTTATTGAAAATAGTAATGTGATAGAGGACAAATTTAATTTGCAAAAATATTTAAATAAATTTAGAAGTAGATACAATGGAAATATTACTATTCAGGGCGAAAGACCAGAAAATTATAAATTGAATGCAAAATTAAATGGTTATCTTGATGTCTTTAGAGATGATAATAAAAATACAAAAGAGGAATTTTCTATTGATTTGGAAGGAGGATTATTAAAAGGTAATGGTTCTTTAAAAATTAAAAAACTACCATTAAGTACTGCAAATATCTTTTTAAATAAATCAAGAGATTTTCTTGGGGGTTTAGATATGAATTTATTTTATAACCTTGATACAAAATCTTTCTCTAGCAAAATTTCTTCAAATAATTCATCGATAAAAAATAACAAAATAATATTTGATAAAGGACTAGTTTCATTTGATAATTCTATTTTTGATATTGATTTTTCCCTTCTAATAAATGATTCTGAAATCCCAATTAATATTGAAGGCTTAATACCCATAAATATATCAGATAAGATAGATCTTAGATTGATTGGGAATGGAAAATTTATTGAGTTAATAGATATTTTTGCTGATGAATACTTTACCTTTAAAGAAGGTGATGTGAATCTCAGGATGATTTTAAAAGGAACCATAAATAAACCTCTTTTGAATGGATTTGTCGTAATTAGAGATTCTGAAATTGATTTTTTCAACAATATAATAAAAGACATTAATAGCATAATAATCTTCGATTTTGATTCTTTAGAGATCAATAATCTACAAGCAAAGGCCGAAGATTCTGGGAAAATTTTTATAAAAGGGTCTTTGCCTTTTTATAATAAGAATGATTCCGAGAAGGCGGAAATTAATTTGATAACGAATAGATTTATCTTAAAGAAAGATAATTTTAATTTTTTAATAGATTCAGATATCTCTTTAAGCGGATCATTCGAGAGTCCTGTTTTGGGAGGATCTCTATCTTTTAATAATGGATTTATTAATTTTAAAAGCACCAATCAAAATAACAAAAAAGAAAATAATCTTTTAGGAAAAGAAGATAAAAAAGATTGGCCAGAACTCTATTGGAATAATAATGAAAATATTGAAATAATTTCAAATGAAACAATTTTGAATTCGCTTCTTTTAGGAGAAACTTTGCCAAATTATTTGGATAATTTGAGTTTTAATAATCTTAAATTAAAACTTGGACCAGAATTTAAACTTCAATATTCAGAGATAGTTCAAGCTTATTTAGATACTAAATTAGACCTTACTATAAATGGCGATGTAGGAAAAGATTTAAATGCTAGGGGTCTTATTTATCTCAAGAAAGGTAGAGCCAATCTATATACTACCCCGTTTAAACTTGATAAAAATAAAGATAATTATATTTTATTTGCATCGAGAAGTGGTGTGGTTCCATTTATTAATTTTTCTCTAGTCAGTAAAGTTCCTGATTCTATAATACCTATAAGAGAAAATAATCAGGATTTAAATATCTCAAGTGATGTTGCTGTGGATGCCACTTCAAGTGGTTATGGTGCATTTGGAATTGGTAATAGTAGGCTTATCAAAATTGAAGCTTCTTATGAAGGATTTTTAGATCAATTATCTTTTGCTGATGAAAATAGAAGAATCCAATTAAGGAGTACGCCAAGTTACAACAGATCACAAATAATTGGTTTAATTGGAGGTAATTCTGCAAATTTAATAAATAGAGCATTTATTTCTCAACTTAATAATGCTGATGCATTTAGTGAAAGATTTCAGTTATCTCTATATCCAGCGTTAATAGAAAATAATGATTCCTTAAATAATATTTTTTCCAATGAAAATTTAGATATAGAAAATGATGGCCAATCATCTACTAATGAGGAATTTTCTTCTCAAGCTTGGGTGGCCGAAATAGGTCTTGATATTACTGATGCGATAAATTTTGCCTTTCAAAGCGTCCCAGGTAGAGATGATATTTCACCTTTAGGAATTTTGACTTTTCAGGCAAATCCAAACTTAGAATTATTAGGTTCTTATGATTCCAATGGGGATTGGAAAAGTCAAGTCCAATTATTTTTTAGATATTAACTCAGAAAGAAATTTACTTTAAAGAATCGTTAATTTGAATTATTATTAAATTAACTAAAAAATATTATGGCTAATATCTTTGAAGTTCCGCAACCAGGTAATGATCTTCTAGAAAAAGCTGATAAAATTCGTTTGGCAGCAATAGAAATAAGTCAGGCTGAAAATCAAAATCGAATTAAAGCCTTAAATTTTATGGCTGATTATCTAGAAAAAAATTCCAAAGAAATATTAGAGGCCAATAATGAGGATTATTTAAATGCAAAAAAAAAGGGTATTTCTAGAGCTTTACTTTCTAGATTAAAGTTATCAAAATCAAAATTAAATTCAGGAATTGAAGGGGTAAGGAAAGTTGGAGACTTGGCTGATCCTGTAAATCAAGTTCAAATAAAAAGAGAGCTTTCAAAGGGGTTGATCTTAGAGAGAAAAACTGTACCAATTGGAGTTTTAGGGGTTATTTTTGAATCAAGGCCAGATGCCGTGATGCAGATTAGTTCTTTAGCAATAAGATCAGGTAATGGAGTAATGCTAAAAGGTGGTAGTGAAGCCAATTTAACAAATGCTTCAATAGTGAAAGCATTGCAAGAAGGTTTAAATGAATCAGGTCTTGATAAAAATGCAATATGTTTATTAACAAGCAGAAAAGATAGCATGGCGATGTTAAATCTTGAGAAATATATTAATTTAATAATTCCAAGAGGAAGTAATGCACTAGTTAAATTTATTCAGGAGAATACAAGAATTCCTGTTCTAGGCCATGCTGATGGAATTTGTCACTTATTTATAGATATTGAGGCAAATCTAGAGATGGCTTTATCAGTAGCTTTGGACAGCAAAATTCAATATCCTGCAGCATGTAATGCTATCGAAACTTTATTAGTCCATAAAGATATCGCATCAGCTTTTTTAGAAAAGGCCATCCCTCTTTTTAATTCTAATGATGTTAAATTAATCGGAGATAAGAGATCAGTTGAATTAGGATTAAAGTATGAGGCTAGCCTGGAAGATTGGGAAACTGAATATTTGGATTTAATTCTATCGATAAAAATTGTTGATGATCTTGAGGAAGCAATCACACATATTCAAAAATATAGTTCAAAACATACAGATGGAATAATTACTGAAAATTCAAATACTGCCAATAAATTTATGAATGTAGTTGATAGTGCGGGTGTTTTTCATAATTGCTCTACTAGGTTCGCAGATGGGTTTAGATATGGATTTGGCGCTGAAGTTGGCATATCTACTCAAACTCTTCCACCAAGGGGACCTGTAGGTCTTGAAGGTTTGGTAACTTATAAATATTTTCTAAAAGGTGATGGGAATATAGTTGATGATTTTTCATCAGGAAAGGCTATCTATACGCATAAAGATCTTTAAAACTTTTAAAGATGGAAACTTTTTTAAAAATTGAGAATATTAAACTTTGGGCTAGGGTGGGTGTTCTTGATGAAGAAAGGGAATTGGGACAACTATTTATTTTAAATATATTTTTGTGGACTGATTTTGAAAAATGTACAGTAAATGATGATATAGAAAAAACAATTGACTATTCAAAATTAGTTCAAATTTTAAAAGACCAATCAAAGAAAATATATTGTTTCACAATCGAAAAATATTCAAACGAAATTTTAGAAATCATTGATCAAGAATTTAAGTTTTCTAAAGTTAAAATTATTTTGACAAAATGTAATCCTCCAATCACAGGTTTCGATGGAAAGGTTTCAATAGTAAGAATTCTTGAAAATAATTAAAGTATTGGAAAAAAGAAATCCCATTATATTGATTCATGGTCTTTGGAATACTTCAAGTATTTTTTCTTCTATTACCTCAAAACTTGATGATATTGGCATTGAATATTTTGCCCCAACTCTTAAGCATTCATTTGGAATGACTTCAATTCTGGAATTGACTAATAAATTAAACGAATTAATTTTAGAGAAATATGGTTTTAAAAAAGAAATAGATATTTTGGGATTTTCTATGGGAGGAATAATTGGTAGATACTGGCTTCAAAAATTTAATGGGTATAAAAGAACAAGAAGATTAATATCTATAGGTTCCCCTCACAAAGGAACTTTGATGGCTCAATTAATACCTAAATACCCCTTTAGAGGAATATCAGAAATGAAAATAAATAGTAATTTTTTAAGAGAACTCGCAAATAATGATTTTTTCCTTGATGAAATTGAGTGTATAAATTTCTTTACTTATTGGGATATGATGGTTTTCCCTGGCTGGTGGACAAATTTAAATTTTGGGAAAAAAATATCAGTAAAAGTATATAAACATAGAAACCTTGTAAGAAATAAATCTGTTGTTGACAAAATAATCGATGAAATTATTAAGTAGCTCCAGATAGACCTAAGTGCTTTATTAAGGAATCAGTTTGAGGCTCTCTTCCCCTGAATAGTTTAAAAATGTCTAATGGAGGTAGGCTTCCTCCTAAGCTAAGTATTGTATCTTTGAATTTCTTTCCTATTAACTTTAAATCTTCGGAGTTTTCAAGATCAGCTTCTTCAAACATTGAAAATGCATCAGCACTTAGAACTTCAGCCCATTTATATGAGTAATATCCTGCTGAATATCCGCCTGCAAATATATGACTAAAACAACAAAGAAAGTGATCTTCTTGAATTGGTTCAATAACAGTAGTTTGTTTTGCAATTTCTCTTCTTATTTCATCTGCTGTTTTACCTTCGTTTTTATCAATATTACTGTGCAATCTGAGGTCTGTTATTGCAAAATGTAGTTGTCTAAGAGTAGCCATACCACAATTAAAAGTTCTATTCTTTAGGAGCTTCTCAAAATTCTCATCGGATAATTTTTCTCCTGTTTTGTAGTGCTTAGCAATATTCATAAGTGTATTTTTATGAAAACACCAGTTTTCCATAAATTGACTTGGAAGTTCGACTGCATCCCACTCAACGTTATTGATGCCTGCTGCTTGTGGAAGATTTACAGTAGTAAGCATGTGTTGAAGACCATGACCAAATTCATGGAAAAGTGTCTGAACTTCTTCAAAACTCATCAAACTAGGTTTATCTTTTGATGGTGGAGTCTGATTACAAACGAGATAAGCTACAGGGAGGGTCTTTTTGCCAACATTATTTTTATTCAAACATTCATCCATCCAAGCCCCTCCCCTCTTTGATTCAGGCCTAGAATATGGATCTAGGTAAAATGATGCTATTTTGTCATTTTCTTTATTGAGGATATTAAAAAATAGAACGTCATCATTCCACAGAGGTGCCTCATCAGTTGCCTCGACTACTTTAATTTCAAAAAGCTTTTCACTTAATTTAAATAAACCTTTTAAAACATCATTTAGTGGGAACCAAGGTCTCAGAGACTCTTGATCCAAATTGAGCTTTTCCTTTCTAAGAAGTTCGGACCAATAACTAATATCCCATGGCTCGATATTCTGTGATTTTGGAAATCCATTGGCTTTAGAAAACTTATCGAGGGTTTCTAATTCAATTTTTGCGGTTTTGAATGCTGGCTCTCTCAATTCTTCTAAAAGGTTTTCAACATTTTTTATTTTTTTCGCCATTTTCGTTGACAAACTTAGTTCTGCCCAACTTTTATAACCGAGAAGATTAGCCTGTTTAGTTCTAAGAGATAATATCTCTTCAATGATTTGAGAATTATTTTTTTCTCCTTGAGATGCCCTCCCAACGAATGCCTTATACACTTTCTCTCTAAGGTTACGGTCGGTGGCATATGTCATAAATGAAGTATAAGTTGGAATATCTAAACTTAATTTCCAAGGACCATTTTTGATATCGACTTCTTCATCTTTTTTTAAGTGGTTGTGTGCAGAAATTGCCATCAATTCGAGTACTCGATCAGGAAGACCATCGACTTCAGATTTTTTGTTTAATATTAAAAACCATTTATTAGTAGCATCAAGAACATTATTGCTGAAGTCTGTTGATAGCTTCCCAAGCTTTTCTGAAATGTTGTTGAATTCTTCTTGATTATTCTTTTGTAGTGAAATTCCTCTATGTTGCATCTCAAGGATTTCTTTATCCAAAATTCTGTTTTTGATTTGATCAAAGTTATTTGTCTCTTTAAGCTTGACTAAAGAATTGTAAATTATTTTACTTTGTCCGAATTTATTACTCAAGCTAATAATCTCTGGAAGAAATTTTGAATAAATGTCTCTTAGACTTTCAGAATTATTTACTGCATTTAGGTGACTTATTACTCCCCAACTCCATCTAAGAATTTCATTGAGTTCATTTAAAGGATTTATTACATCATCCCAATTTAAATAATTGTGAGTTAAATAGTTGGATAAATTTTTCTCTATGTTTTTAAAATCTTCAGCTATCTTTTCTAGTACTACTGGAAATTGTTTACTTATGCTTTCGGGAGTGAATTTTTTAAATTCAGGTAATTCTCCATATTTAAAAATTGAGGTATCCATTTATTGAAATAATCTAATTAACTAAAGTTGGTATTAATCCTATTAATTTAGCTAGAGTGAGCTGCTGACTGAGAGCATTCGTTGAAGATTCATATAAATTTATTGCGATTTTTGGCCAAAAACCTATCACCAAAGTAGGCAACAATAAGCTAAACCCAATAGTCAATTCTCTACCATTCATCTCTTTAACTGTTGCTAGTGCGGGGATTCTAGGGCCAAAGAATACTCTTCTACACATTGATAGTAGATAAATTGGTGTTAAAACTAAACCTATAGCTGCAATAAGAATAGTGATCGATCTAAAAATAGAGCTGAAACCTTCTTGACTAGTGATTCCTAAAAATACAGTGATTTCACTTATAAATCCACTCATCCCAGGTAGCGCTAAAGAGGCTAAAGAACTTGCCAAGAAAAAAGCAAAAGTTATTGGCAGGACCTTTGCTAAACCACCCATATTGGGTATCGAAAGAGTATTTGTTCTTTCATAGAATGAGCCCGTAACAAAAAACATAGCTGCAGCGATAAGTCCGTGGCTTATCATTTGGAGCATCGCCCCACTTATACCTAAAGCATCTACAGCTCCAATCCCTAATAGAACAAAACCCATATGACTTACAGAGCTACATGCAATTCTCCTTTTAACATTATCTTGAGCAAATGCATTAAGAGCTCCATAAATTATATTAATGATTCCAAGAATAATTAGCGCAGGTGCAATTTGAAGATGCACCTCAGGTAGTATTTGAACATTGAATCTTAAGAGTGCATACCCTCCCATTTTTAAGAGTATTCCTGCGAGTAACATTGAAACTGGAGCATTAGCCTCTCCATGAGCATCAGGCAGCCAGGTATGTAATGGAAAAATAGGAAGTTTTACTCCAAAACCAATTAAAAATCCTAAATAGGATAATAAAGCTAGGCTACCCGTAACATGTTTATTGGTTAAGTCGGTAATATTTAGAGTAAAGGTATCACCACTTAAGGCAAGTGCTAAACCACTTATGAGTATTAATAAAGAAGCTAAGGCTGTATAAAGGATGAACTTAGTGGCTGCATATAATTTCTTTTTCCCTCCCCAAATAGCAATAAGAAGATATACCGGAACTAATTCAAGTTCCCATGCCAAGAAAAACAATAGAAAATCTTGAGAAAGGAAAACTAATGCCTGTGCTGATGCTTGGATTAATAAAAGAGCAAAATATAAATTAGATTTTTTCTTAATTTTCCAACTAGCCGCAGCTGATAAAAATGTAATTAACCCACTTAATGCTATTAAAGGAGCAGATAACCCATCTACGCCAAGGGACCATTCTAGGCCTATTGATGGTAACCAAGAAGCTCTTTCTATCAGTTGCAAAGAGCTATCTGAGGTATTGAATTTTTTAAAAAGGACGCCGATTATTAGTAAAAAATCTATAAATAAAAAACTTAATGAGATATTTCTAGGGAGTGTGTTATCTTCTCCTTCTTTTGAATTCAAGAAAGGCATTATTAATGCCCCAATTAAAGGCAGTAAAACAATTGATGATAGCCAAGGAAAAGATTCTAAATTCATTTATGTAATGAATAATTTTTTTATTCTAGTTGAAGTTGTACTAGCTTGAGACTATAACATTAAAAATGCCTAAGTAAAACTACTTACCAGAGATAGTGCTAAATTGGCTGCCGGTTGTTTGAACGTTTAAGAATGGCGCTCTGCTAGCTACGCCTGACTTCTCCCATGCTTTCACCATGGCTTGACTGACGTTTTTACCATTTTCTTTTTTACACAAAGCTAAGATACTTGGCCCAGCCCCACTAATTGCGCATCCTAGAGCACCTGCATTTAGTGCGGCATCTTTAACTTCTAATCCACCCTTGATAAGTTTCCATCTGTAGGGCTCATGTAGCTTATCAAACATTCCTTCTTTTATAAGTTCCGCATTCCCTGCTTTTAAGCCGTTAAGTAACAAAGTAAGCGCCCCCATATTTGTCACTGCATCTGATATTGGTACATTCTTGGGCATAACCTTTCTCGCTTCACTTGTACTTAGACGAATTGCAGGTATTGCTACAACAGCTTTAATTGAATCGTGCCAATCACATCTAATGATTCTCCATCTCTGAGAAGAAGACCTTGCTGTCAAACAAAGCCCACCCAGAAGAGAGGGCACTACATTATCAGGATGACCTTCTATATCAATGGCAAGTTCAAGGAGTTTTTCTTTGGATAATGGAGAGTTCATTATTGCATTTGCCCCGATAAGTCCAGCAACTATTGCTGTAGCACTACTTCCAAGCCCCCGTGCAGGCGGCACTGCCAATTTAACTCTTGCTTCAAGTGCAAAAGGATCCATTTTTGCACTCTCCCATACTTTCTGAGCCGCTCTAAAAACTAAGTTTTCAGGTCCTCCTCTTAAGTGATTACCATCTGTACTTTCCATTATTAAGTCAAATCTATCTCCACCTCCTTCAATTCTTGTAAAAATAAACTCATTATACAAATCTAATGCTGCTCCAAGACAATCGAATCCAGGCCCTAAATTGGCAGTTGTTGAAGGCACTGTTACCCTTATTTTTTTACCTACTTCAGGAATAGACATTTTTTGTTTTTAAGTTTTTAAAAGCATTTTTGCTCTGCAGGCTGCACTAAAAAGTCCAAACTCTTCATCTAAAATTACTTTCATAGGTATTGTTTTAAGAATATCTTTTAATCTTCCCTTGTCGAAAAATTGTTTTAAAAATAAATCTGATTTAAAGTTTTTGAAATGTTTTGATGCGGTTCCTCCAGAAATCCATAACCCGCCAAAGCATAATTCTTGAAGAGCAACATCTCCCAATAAAGAAGCATAAGCGCCTAACCAAATCCTCTCAACTTCAATCATTATCTGATCCCCTTCTTTGGAAAGTTTACAAATTTTTTCAGGTAGTTCTTTTCTCGCAGTATCAAAAATTTTAATTTTTTTTAAATATTCTTGTAGAGGATGTTTTTGGGCATCAGGTTTGCTCAGTCTCCATTCGGCAATTCTTGATAAACCAGTGCCGCTAATAATTCTTTCACAAGATATCCTTTCAACTTTTAGGTAATTTTTAAGCCAAATTTTTAATTCCCATTCTAATTTTGACTTTGGAGAGTATTCAACATGTCCTCCTTCGCTGGCAAGAACTTTTACTTTATTCCCTGATATTAAACCTCTTGCGATGCCCAAACCAGTGCCGGCTCCAACAATAGCATGCAAATCATTGTTATTACCTTCAGAATGGGAGCCATTTTGGATAGTTGAATATTGATTTTTTTTTAAAAAAGGAATTCCATAAATTTGAACTGCAAAATCATTTATTAGCTCGCATTGTTCAAATTTAAATTTATTTTTTAATTTATTTCCTGAAATATTCCATGACAAGTTCATGATTTTTGCGTTGTTGTTAGATAAAGGACCAGCTACAGCGAAACATGCAGAGGAAGGATGGGTAATATTTTTGCATTCATTTTTAAGAAAATCTTCTAGAATTAGATCAAAAGAATCCCAATCAGAAGATACATATTTCTTTTTGAATAACAATTTAGGCGAATCGTCATTTATTACTCTTTCGAATATTCCCAATAGAACCTTGGTACCCCCTAAATCACAAGCCAGAAAATTCATCTATTCGAAATTATTCTGTTCTCCCTTTTTTTTCTATTAATTCATCCATTAATTTGTATAGATTAGGTAGGTCGAAAATTCCTAAATTTGTTCCATCTAAGGCTCTTAAAGCGACTGAATCAATTTCCTCTTCTTTATCTCCAATAACAGCAATTAAAGGAACTCTCCCGAGAGTTGCTTCTCTTATTTTATATCCTATTTTTTCATTCCTAACATCAACTTTTGATCGGTAACCATTATTATTTATTAATTCATTAAACTTGAAACACTTTTCATTATTTCTATCAGTAATGCTTAATAAAATTATTTGATAAGGTGCAAGCCAAATTGGGAATTTAGCCTCATATTGTTCAATTAAGATTCCGATAAATCTCTCAAAGGATCCTAAAATTGCTCTGTGAAGCATAACTGGATTTCTTTTTTCATTATCAATATCTACATAAGTTGCATCCAATCTAATAGGCATTGAGAAATCAACCTGAATAGTGCCGCATTGCCAGATTCTATTAAGACAATCTTTTAAGGAGAATTCTATTTTTGGACCATAAAAGGCCCCTTCTCCTGGTTGGAGTTCCCATTTTAGGTTCTTATTATCGAGAGCTTTGGTAAGAGCCTCCTCTGATTTATCCCAAATCTCTTCACTACCTACCCTTTTTTCAGGACGGGTTGATAATTTGATAATGATTTCATCAAAACCAAAAGTTTTATAAACCTCAAAAACAAGATCTATAAAAGTTGATACCTCTTCTTGAATTTGCTCTTCTGTGCAGAATATATGTGCATCATCTTGAGTAAAGTTTCTAACTCTCATTAAGCCGTGAAGTGCACCTGAGGGCTCATTTCTGTGACAAGAACCAAATTCAGCAAGACGAATAGGTAAATCCTTATAACTTTTTAAACCTTGATTAAATACTTGTATATGGCATGGACAATTCATTGGTTTAATCGCATAAGTTCGATTTTCTGATGCAGTAGTGAACATATCGTCTCTAAATTTTTCCCAATGACCGGATTTTTCCCAAAGAGATTTATCCACAGCTTGTGGGGTTTTAATTTCTAAATAATCATTTTTTTTGAGTATTTCTCTTATGTACTTCTCCAGTACTTGGTAAATTGTCCATCCATTTGGATGCCAAAAAATCATTCCTGGAGATTCTTCTTGTATATGAAATAGTGAATGTTTTTTACCAAGTTTTCTATGATCCCTTTTTTCCGCTTCTTCAATTCTTGTTAAATAATCTTTGAGTTCTTTTTCTTTTGCCCATGCAGTTCCATATATTCTCTGTAATGATTCATTCTCACTATCCCCTCTCCAGTATGAACCTGATAATTTAAGTAATTTAAAATGTCTCAAATGTCTAGTATTGGGTACGTGAGGCCCTCTACACATATCGATATATTCTTCGTGTTTGTATAAATTTATAAGCCCTTCTTCAGGAATTTCTTCAATTATTCGTAACTTAAAAGTCTCATCTCTCTCTTTAAACGTTTTAATTGCCTCTTCTTTAGAAACTTGTAAAATTTCAACATCATAGTTTGTTTTTATTAATTTATTAATTCTGTTTTCGATTTTTATTAAATCTTCAGGAGTAAATCTGTATTCAGAAAAAATATCATAATAAAAACCATCTTCAATTACAGGCCCAATCGCCATCTTAATATCAGAATAAATTTGTTTAACTGCATGACCAATAAGGTGAGCAAATGAATGTCTTATTATTTCAATTCCTTCTTTATCTTTTGATGTAATGATTACAACGTCGGAATCTCTACTTATAGGAATAGTTGCATCAAGGAGAACATCATTTACTTTCCCAGCAATTGTTGCTTTAGCTAATCCAGCGCCTATAGTCTGGGCAATTTCTAGAATAGTTACAGATTTTTCGAAAACCTTTTTTGAACCATCAGGTAAGGTAATTATTGGCATATTTTATTTCTCCATTTCAAAGAATCCCAATTTTGATTTAACTCTTTTTAAAGTCTGATTTGCTAAATTTTCAGCTTTTTCCTTCCCTTCATCAAGGATTTTATTTAATTGATAGGGGTCATTAATTAATAATTTATATTTTTTCTGAATAGGTTCTAGTGATTCAATAAGTTGTTCTGTAATTAATTTTTTAAATGTCCCCCATCCAGTCTCTGAGAAATCATTTTCACATTGAGAAATTTCTTTTCCAGATAATATTGAATAAATCATCAGAAGATTTTTAGATTCTGGTCTCTCAGGGTTATTAAATTCAATTCCAATAGAACTGTCACTTTTTGCTCTTTTTATTTTTTTCGTTATTACTTCAGGAGCATCTAATAAATTAATACGACTACCTTCATTAGGATCACTTTTGCTCATCTTTTTTGAACCATCAATTAAACTCATAATTTTTGATCCATTCTTCATAATAATTGGTTGAGGGATTTTTAAAATATTTTTATCCTTACTAAATCTGGCATTTATTCTCTGTTGTGCAATATCTCTGGCAAGTTCAAGATGTTGTTTTTGATCCTCACCTACGGGTACAAAGTCAGCGTCATATAGAAGAATGTCTGCAGCCATTAGGATCGGATAGTCAAATAATCCAATTGATACATTATTCCCCTGTTGTATGGATTTTTCTTTGAATTGAATCATTCTTTCCATCCAATTTATTGGGGTCATGCAATTTAATATCCAACAAAGTTCTGAATGTGCGGAAATCTGACTTTGGACAAAAATTGAGCATATATTGGGATCTATTCCACAAGCGACGTACAAAGCAGCAGTAGAGATAGTGTTCTGAGACAATTCTTTGGGATTATACGAAGCTGTTATTGCGTGCAAATCAACTACACATAGAAATGTTTCATATTGCTCTTGAAGCGTAACCCAATTATTTATTGCTCCAAGCCAATTCCCAATATGCAAATCACCAGTTGGTTGAACTCCAGAAAGAATTCTTTTTTTATTTTCCATCCTCTTCTACTTCGCTAGATTGGATCTCTTCAGTTGATGTACTTTTTACAGGCCTTGCAAAAGGGTCAGGCGCTGTTTTTGTCTTTTCTTCATAAGTGTTTTGTGATTGTCTATTCGGAGAAGAGTTTTTATTATTTTTTGCATATTCTGTGATTGATTCAATCAATTTTTCGTCTTTGATCATTTCGCTAAGTGTTCTAACAGAGAAACCCAGAACTGCAACGGTAGATCTCAATTGAAAGGCCTCTTGTATTGATTTAACTGCTTTCATTTCGTTATCACTCAATCTTATGCGGAATCCTCCTCCATCTCTTCTGCCGCCCGATCTATCTCTGAAATTAGATCTTTCATTGTTAGAACGACCTCTATAATTTTCTTGTCCAGGATTATTGCTGAAATTTGAATTAGACATCTTGATGTTTCTTAAGTTATTTAAATAGTCTATTAACTTAGCATCTTGTTATGCAATAAGTCTTTTGAAAAGCCTTAATTTTTTATCTTTTGATTAACGACTTATGAATTTTTGCTTTTCTCATTCATAACTTGCATTAAAATAAAATAAGAAAAGATAAAGTATTGTGTTTGATATTAGTAAAGACAACCTTTTAAAGGATTTCATAAAGTTTCCGAAAAAAAATCTTATTATTATTTTATTATTATTAGGATTTGGGGAATGGTTTGTCAGTGACCTAATTCATTTTGCAGGAGGCTCAATAGGATTTTTTGCGTTGTGTTTGGGTGGATATTTTTACTTGAAGAATGATAAGCCTAAATTTAATGAGCCAAATAATTTAGATGGTTGGATAAATCTATGTAATGAAGATTTAAATTTTTTTGAAGAACTTGAAGCAACAAATGAATTAGAAAAACAAAATTCAAAAAGACAAAAAACACTTAAATCGATTCTTAATAGATTTGAAAAAGAAAAAATAAGTTGCATTGGACAAAAAGATTATCAAAGTTGTCAGTCTGTTTTAAAAAGTCATTTTAAAGTAGATAAGTTTGACTTTGATTTATATGAAAAACTGCCTAAATATAATTCTTCTCAAGTTATTCCAGAAGAAGCTTTGAAAAGTGATGCAATCTTGTATTTTTTAGACTTGCCCTTGTCGGCAAATGATTTTTTGTGGCTGGAAAAGTTTCCTAAAAATATGCCAATCTGGTTGGTGGCTTTAACTTCCAACGAAATAGAAGCCAAAAATCAGATAGAAGATCTAAAGTCGCAAATTTCAGGTGACTTTATAAACAAAATTATTACTTTTGATGTGAATAAGAATGAAATAATAAATATACCTTTTTCGTTAAGGAAGTTTTTCATAAGTTCATCTAAAAATATTGAAAATACAAAAAAAAGGCTTTTGAAAGAACTTCATGTTGCCTGGCAATCTGAAATTGAAGGTATAAGAAGAATGCAGTTAAAAGGTATACAAAGAAAAAATCAAATTCTTGTCGCAACAACTGTTTTCTTATCTCCTATCCCATCAATTGATGTTATGGCAATGACAGTACTAAATTCATTAATGATTAAAGAAATTAAGTCTATATGGGGATGTAATTGGTCTCCTGAAATTTTAGATAAAGTTTCTAAAGAGATTTTAAAGACTGCAATTGCTCAGGGAGTTATTGAATGGAGTGGACAGACTCTAATTGGCATAACAAAATTACATGGACCAAATTGGCTTATTTCTGGAACATTTCAGGCTATTAGTGCTGCTTATTTAACAAGAGTAGTATCAAGTTCTTTGGCTGATTTTATGGCAATAACAAAAGGAGTAGAAGAACCTGATTTGGATTTTATAAAGAAAAATTCTGAGAAAATTGTTGAAAAAGCTTTTGAAAAAGAAAAAATAAATTGGCAAGGATTTATTTCTGATCTTAGAAAACCACTTATGAAAATATCTTTTAGTTCATAATCTTGTTTGGAGGTTAAAAATGAGGAAAAAAATTCTTTTTTTTAGTTTATTACTACTGCTTTCTATTACTTCAGGCTCATGCAAGAGAATATCAAATAAAAATGAAAGTAAAGAAGTAATACTTGCAAGTTTCACTGTTTTGGCGGACATAATTAGCAATGTTGCTAAAGATGATTTTATTGTTAGATCAATAACGAAACCTGGAGTTGAAGTTCATGGCTACCAACCAACTCCCAGTGATTTGGTAAATGCCTCTAGTGCTTTTGTTTTTATTGATAATGGATTTGGATTTGAATTATGGGCTGAAAAATTTGTTACTAATTTAAAAGTTAAAAGAATTACTGTCGCGGAAGATTTAGATCCTATTTTTATCAGTGAAGATTTTTATAAAGGGAAACCCAATCCTCATGCCTGGATTTCTCCAAAAAGAGGGATCCTATACGTAGATATTCTGGTGGATTCTTTATCAGAATTGAGGCCTTCCAAAAGGACATTATTTGAAGAAAATGGAAAAATTTATAAAGATAAACTCTCTAAAATAGATGAAGAATTCTCACTTTTTATTAATAACTTAAATAAAGACAGGAGGTATTTAGTAAGTTGTGAAGGTGCTTTTTCATATTTAACAAATGATTATGGATTAGAGGAAGTTTATTTATGGCCAGTTAATGCTGAGAGTCAAATTACGCCCAAAAGAATGACAAGAACAATTTCAATAGTTAAAGAAAAAAATGTCCCATCTATATTTTGCGAAAGTACTGTAAGTAACGAATCTCAAATGATTGTTGCAAACGAAACTGGAGCTAATTTTGGAGGAAATCTTTTTGTTGATTCATTATCTGATGATAGTGGCCCTGCTAACTCCTATATAAAAATGCTTGAGCATAATTTGGATTTAATTAAAAAAGGGCTTTTTTGAATTATGGAATCAATCAATTATCAAAACTTTAGGATTGATGCAGAAAATATTTGCGTAGATTACAACGGTAAGGTGGCTTTGTATGATGCCAATTTAAGATTGAAACCTGGCCAGATTTGCGGGTTAGTAGGGATGAACGGGGCTGGTAAAACAACTTTTTTTAATGCTTTAACTGGCTTTGTAAATATTTCAAAGGGAAAAATTAGAATTAATGGAGAGTCTGTAAGATCTGCTCAAAAAGATCAGACAATTGCTTATGTTCCTCAGAATGAGGGGATTGATAGTCAATTTCCAATAAATGTTTGGGATGTAGTGATGATGGGAAGATATGGTTCGATGAATATTTTTAGATGTCCTAGAGAGTCTGATGTTCAGGCGGTTAAAGATGCTATTGAGAGAGTTGATCTTACTGATCATTTATCTACACCTATTGGAAACTTATCTGGAGGTCAGAGAAAACGAACTTTTTTAGCTAGAGCAATTGCGCAAAGGGCGTCAATATTACTTCTTGATGAGCCTTTTTCAGGTGTTGATATAAGAACTGAAAAACTTATCTCGGAATTATTTATTCAATTTAAAAATGAGGGGAAAACTATATTATTATCAACGCATGATATGATTCATGTCCGTGAATTTTGTGATTTGGTTCTTTTAATAAACAAAACTGTTGTAGCGTACGGTGAGACCTCTGAAGTGTTTACTCCTGAAAATATTACAACTACTTTTGGAGGAATCTCACCTGATTTCTTGTTTGGACCTGAATCCTAAATTTTAAATTAATGGAGCCCTGTTCTTTTTTAACTTTAGATTCATTCATAACAGATCCTTTAACTCATGACTTTATGAGAAAAGCACTTCTTATGAGTTCATTAGTGGCAGCTGTTTGTGGTTTTCTATCTAGTTATTTAACTCTTAAAGGATGGGCTTTAATGGGAGATGCAGTGTCACATTCAGTAATGCCTGGTGTTGTGGTTGCTTATGCATTAGGTCTTCCTTTCTCTTTAGGGGCATTTATTTTCGGAGTTGGTTCTGTTGCATTGATAGGATTTATTAAGCAGAAATCTAGGGTTAAGGAAGATACTGTTATCGGGTTGGTATTTACTGGATTTTTTGCTCTTGGAATTGTATTGGTTTCTAAGATTAAAAGTAATATTGATCTGCACTCTATCCTTTTTGGCAGTCCATTAGGAATATCACTTTCAGATGTAAAACAAACCATATTCATTTCTTTATTGGTAGTAATACTTTTATCAATCTTTAGAAAAGATTTAATGCTTTATTGTTTTGATCCTAGGCATGCAAAAACAGTTGGGATTAACGTGTTTTTTCTACATTATTTACTGCTCACATGTTTATCTTTGGCAGCTGTTGTGGGCTTACAGTCTGTTGGAATTATTTTAGTAGTTGCAATGTTGATTACACCAGGGGCTACAGCATATTTACTGACGGATAAGTTCGATAATATGACAGTAATTTCAGTATTAAGTGCAATTATCTCAAGCCTAATAGGAATCTATGTTAGTTTTTGGTTTGATCTTGAAACAGGTGGATCAATTGTCTTAGCACAAACTTTTATTTTTTTATTTGCCTTTTTATTCGCTCCAAGATACGGAATATTTAAGTTAAAGAAATTATTTGCTGGGTATAAATGATTGTGGTGGAAGAAACTTTAAATAAAAAATGGAATTGGTGGCCATTATTCCCCTTATATCCTTATGGAAAAAAGAAAACAATTTTCAGAGAATTAATTCCTGATCAAATATGGTCCTTGGAACAAATACAGGGACTTTATTATGTTGCGGTTCCAATAAGAATGACGGTAATAAAGGTTGATGATGGATTGATGCTAATAAATCCACTCCCTCCGACAAAAGAATTAATAAATAAGTTAGAAAAACTAATTGCGATTCACGGCAACGTAAAAACAATAATTCTACCGAGTGCCTCTGGCCTAGAACATAAAATCGGACTGCCAGCACTTTCAAGAATTTTTAAAGATGCAGAAATTTGGCTTTGTCCTGGACAATGGAGTTTCCCCATAAATCTCCCACTAGATTTTTTAGGAATTCCATCAAAAAGATCAAGAATACTGTTTGAGGATGGTACTCCACATTCAAACTCCTTTAAATGGTTTTCATTAGGTCCACTGAATTTAGGTCTTGGAAGATATCAGGAGATAAGCTGTTTCCATTATTCTACAAAAACTCTTCATGTAACAGATGCAATAGTTGGAATAGACTCAACACCACCTGAGATATTTAATTTTGATCCAACACCACTTCTTTTTCATGCTAGAGAGAGAGGAGATGAACCTTTGATTGACTCCATAGAACAAAGAAAAAAAGGATGGAAAAGGTTAGTCTTGTTTTCTTCTTTTTTGAAACCAGGTAAATTAAATATTCCACCTTTAAAAAAAATATTTAAGTATTCATTCAAAAAAGATCTTAGAAATTGGAGATCTCATTTCGGTATTTATCCCTTTTTATGGGATGAAGATTGGGAATCCTCTCTTATTGAAATAATGGGTAAAGATACTCCTAAGATTCAAATTGCACCAGTTTTACAAAAATTAATTTTTCCGCGTTCAAAAGAAGTTTTACTTAAATGGTTAGAAAATATCAAGTCTATTGAAGATATGGAATATTTAATTCCAGCTCATTTTACGGCCCCTATAAAATTTACAATAGAAGATTGTCAAAAATTAATTAATGAAATTAATTCCCAACAGTGGGACAAACTTCCTGAGGATAATAAATTTTTAATGGGTTTATATAAAAAGTTGTTTGAACTAGGAATAATTCCTGAAGAAGTAAATCTTTAAAAACTATTCTTCAATAGACATGTTTTCATCATTTTTAAGAGTTTGTTCTAGCTCTTTTCTTTGTTCCATTTGTCTTAAGAAATATCCTGTCATCATTGCAGAAGATAATAAATTAGCAATGTTGTCTTTTGAAGATGTTATTTTTACATCAAATTGATCTGAAGGAAGCATTCCAAGAAGACCTTGAACATTATGTCTAATAATTTCTTGAATATCTTCACTAGCTGATTTTGCTACTCTTTGCAAAACTTCTGGAGATTGTTTTTGTAAATATTGGATTAAATCATTCTCATCGTTTGGATCATTATTTTCAGTAGCAAGAAATTCTGGATTAAACATTTCTACAATTTCAAGATATAAAAACCCTACAACATAACGTACCCATTAATCTAAATTATTAAGGGCAGGGAACCGAATAGGTCCAATTTTATTGAACGGCCAATATCTAAAAATAGCTTTACCAATAACCTTTTTATAGGGTAAAAATCCCCAAATATGTGAGTCCATACTGTTATTTCTATTATCTCCCATCACCCATAATGATTCTTCTGGGACAATAAAAGGCCCCATTGCATAATTAATATTTTTGTCAAAAACGTAATTGTTTTGAGCAATATCATTTAAGTAAAGGTTACCATCTCTTACTTCTACCTTGTCTCCAGGTATTCCAATTACTCTTTTTATTAGTGCAGTATCTGCTTCATAACCAGCATTAATTAATTGTTCCGGAACGTTAAAAACAATAATTTTATTTTTTAATTTTGAGAGATTTGATTTGGATGTGATTTTGGGGGTTAGTTTCTCAACAAGAATTTTATCTTGTATTTGAAGAGTTGGAAGCATTGAACCAGATGGAATCCATCTTGGCTCTATAACCTGCCATCGTATAATTAAAGCTATAGATATCCATATTAAAAGATTTTTTAAATCCTTTATTATTGAATTTCTTTTTTCTTGAGTTGTAGACATGTTTTATTTAATTCAGTTATAAGGAAAACCCCAAAGCATTTATATAAATTATGACATCATCTATTGAATGCAAAAATTTTCTTAGAAGTTTACAACTTTTGCATCTTCTTATAAAAATAGGAGTTCAAAATTTAATAATATGTCCTGGAAGTAGATCAGCACCTTTAGCAATAGCCGCTGGAGAATTAAATAAATTAGGACTGGTAAATATTTTTAATTCAATAGATGAGAGATCTGCTGGATTCCACTCTCTTGGGATTTCTGCTGCATCAGGTAATCTCTCTTTAGTTATTACGACTTCTGGGACTGCTGTAAGTAACTTATTGCCAGCAGCAGTTGAGGCAGACCGTTCTTGTAAAGGTATTATATTTCTTACTGCTGATAGACCCTTAAGATTAAAAGATTGTGGCGCTAATCAAACAGTTAATCAAGAAGACTTTTTGAGTTCAGTCTGTAGAAGAGTTTTAAGTACAAATCTAAATGGACTTCATGAAACACAAGAAAATGAAATTTTGAATTTAGTTAGAACTATTGAGAAACAAATATCAACCTTTCCTGGTCCTATTCATTTAAATATTCCTATAGATAAGCCTTTAGGTATTTCATTTTTAAATAAAAAAAATGTTTTAGAGGTTTTTGAGAGAATTTATTTAAAGAAAAAATATATATTTCAGGAAGTTGAAAGAAAATCTGATAAAAACAAATTCTTCGAAATTTCAGAGAATTTAAATATAGATGAATCCGGCATTATTTTGGTAGGTCCCTATCAAGGTTCCATAAATGATTTAACTTCTTTCAATAAGTCTTTAGAAAGATTACAAGAGATTACTGGTTGGCCAGTATTTGCTGATCCTGTTTCAGGTGTTTATTCTGGTTTGAGAGGATTAGTCGTGAATTGGGAATTAGTCTTAAGAAAAAATAAAAATTCAATAAATTGTCATCAACTTTTGAGGCTTGGCCCTATGTCATCCTCAATTGATTTGGAGAAGTTTTTAATAAACTTCAAAGGGATACAAATTCTTATAAAAGAAAAAAACTATAGAAAATTGGACCCCATAAAAAAATCATTTGAATATGATTTTGGGCTATCAAATTTCACTACTCTATTGTTAGAAGAATTATCAATCAACGAAAAAAACAAAAAGTCTCTTACTCCGATGGCTTTAAATCTAATAGAGGAAGGCGAGCAGATTAAAGAAATTTTAAAAGAGAAAATTACTCAAGATAATCAAATTACTGAGTATATGCTTGCAAATCTTGTTCCAAAACTTTGGCCAACTGAAAATCCTATAATGCTCTCTGCGAGTAGCCCGATTAGAGATTGGCTCACATTTTCAGAAAATGGTACTTTAACAAGAAATTGTTTCAGCTTTAGGGGCGCTTCTGGCATAGACGGTACTTTATCTCTTGCATTAGGTATTTCTAGAATTAAAAATCCTCTACTTCTTGTGACTGGAGATTTGGCTTTTATTCATGATATAAACGGTTGGCTGATTGAAAATTCAATCGACATGAATTTAACAATTCTTCTAATAAATAATAATGGCGGAAATATATTTAATCGTATTTATAAAAAAAATTTAAAAGAAGATGAATTAAAAAAATTATTTCTTATGCCAAAAGAAATAAACTGGCCAAAACTCGCAGAGGGTTATCAAGTAAACTTTAAAAGTGTGGCAAATTTTAAAAAATTACGAGAGGCATTAGATTGGAGCATTTCTATCCAGAAATCTGTAATAATTAAAGTTGATGTTGATCCAGAAAATGAAATTTGTGAAAAAAATGCCTTGCTAGAAAAAATAATTGGCAGTTAAATTTATCATTTTCTATCTTTGAATAATTAGATTTCATGAAAGTATTACCTGGGAAAACAACTTTAAATTGGTCAGAATGCAAATCTTATAAGGATATATTGTTTCACAAATCAGATGAGGGAATCGCGAGAATTGCAATTAATCGGCCTGAAAAAAGAAATGCATTTAGGCCACAAACTGTAGATGAACTCATTGACGCATTTGATATCGTAAGAAATGATGAAACTATTGGCGTAGTTCTCTTTACAGGTGCGGGACCTGACAAGAAAGGCATTTATTCTTTTTGCTCTGGAGGAGATCAGAGTGTAAGGGGTAAAAATGGATATAAAAATGATGAAGGTAAGCAGAGATTAAATGTACTTGAACTTCAAAGATTAATAAGAAGTTTGCCTAAAGTGGTTATTGCTTTAGTTCCTGGTTTCGCAATTGGTGGAGGGCAGGTACTTCATCTAATTTGTGATCTCAGTATCGCCTCTGAAAATGCAATATTTGGTCAAACAGGTCCAAGAGTTGGTAGTTTTGATGCGGGTTTTGGATCTAGTTATTTAGCAAGACTTGTTGGTCAAAGAAAAGCAAAAGAAATTTGGTTTTTGTGTAGAAAATATAATTCCAAGGAAGCTCTAAAGATGGGCTTGATAAATGCAATTACAAAGATTGAAGAATTAGAAGCTGAGGGTGTAATCTGGGCAAGAGAGATTTTACGAAATAGTCCAACTGCTATTCGTATCCTTAAAGCTTCATTCAATGCAGAGAATGATGGGATTACAGGTATTCAAGAATTATCTGGATACACAACTCAATTATTCTATTCGACTGAAGAAGCTCAGGAAGGTAGAGATGCCTTTCTTGAAAAGCGTCCACCAGACTTTTCTGACTATAAGTGGACACCCTAGTTTATTTTTCAAAAGAACTTTTTTAAATAATTATCAATGAGAATTCTTCTTGCCGCTGCTGAATGTGCTCCAATGATCAAAGTTGGAGGTATGGGAGATGTGGTTGGTTCGTTGCCTCCATCTTTGATAAAACTTGGTCACGATGTAAGGGTAATAATTCCAGGATATGGAAAATTGTGGAGTCTTTTAGAGGTATCGAAAGAACCAGTCTTTAGAGCGAACACAATGGGCACTGATTTTGCCGTATATGTAGCAAAACATCCCATTCATAATTATGTGATTTACCTAGTGGGTCATCCAACATTTGACTCTGACCAAATATATGGAGGCGAAAATGAGGACTGGCGCTTTACATTTTTTGCTAGTGCCACTGCAGAATTTGCCTGGAATTGTTGGAAACCTCAAGTTCTCCATTGCCATGATTGGCACACTGGAATGATTCCTGTGTGGATGCATCAGGATCCAGAAATTAGTACTGTCTTCACAATTCATAATTTAAAATACCAAGGCCCTTGGAGGTGGAAACTTGAAAAAATGACTTGGTGTCCTTGGTATATGCATGGAGACCACACGATGGCTGCGGCAATGTTGTACGCAGATAGGGTCAATGCTGTTTCTCCGACTTATGCAGATGAGATTAAAACCCATGAATACGGGGAAAGCCTCGAAGGATTACTTAATTACATTTCAGGTAAATTAAGGGGAATTCTTAATGGCATAGATCTTGATGAATGGAATCCAGCTAAAGATCCGGTTTTACCTGCAAAATTCAGTATTAAGAATTTAGAAAATAGGCTAGAAAATAAAAAAATTCTGCAGAGAGAAATGGGTCTCGAAGTTAATCCTAAAAAATATCTTCTAGGTATGGTCAGTAGGTTAGTTGATCAGAAAGGGGTTGACTTACTTTTACAAGTTTCAAGAAGACTATTAGCCTATACAGATTCTCAAATTGCTGTTTTAGGGACTGGAGATAGATATTTAGAGTCTGGATTATGGCAACTGGCATTAGATTACCCAGGAAGATTCTCAGTATTTCTTACCTATGATGATTCTTTATCAAGGCTTATCTACGGTGGCTCTGATGCATTTTTAATGCCAAGTAGATTTGAACCTTGTGGTATTAGTCAACTTCTTGCTATGAGATATGGCTCTATCCCTATAGTAAGGCGAGTTGGAGGTTTAGTTGATACAGTTTTACCTCATGACCCAGAAAATAATAATGGTACGGGATTTTGCTTTGATCGCTTTGAACCTATAGATTTCTATACTTCTTTAGTAAGGTCCTGGGAAGCCTTTAGGCATAAAGATAGTTGGGAATTACTGCAAAAAAGAGCCATGAGCCAAGAGTTTAGTTGGCAAAGATCAGCTCTTGAATACGAAGTTATGTATAAGGATGTTTGCGGAATAAAAGAACCATCGCCAGATGTTGCTGAAGTTGAAAAATTTTCTTACGGACAATCAGCTGATCCATCTTTAAAAAAAGTATGACTTAATTTTTTAATGGAATTCTCTTTATCAGAATTAAACGATGTTTTGGGGGATATTAGAAATCTGAGTGAGGGGGAAAGAGATTTTTTGAATTTTGAGAATATAAGTATTGATAGTAGAACCTTATTAAAAAATGATCTTTTTATAGCTATCAAGGGTAAAAATTTTGACGGACATAGTTTTCTTCCAGAGGTTTTAAATAAAGGAGTTAAATCTGTTGTAATTAAAAAAGGGATGCAGAGATTACTGCCTAGTAACCTTCCTTATTGGGTTGTAAATGACACAACAGAGGCTTTTCAAAAATTAACCTTGCTCAAAAGAAAAAAATTAAATATCCCTGTGGTTGCGATAACTGGCTCAGTGGGTAAAACCACAACAAAAGAAATGATCGGCGGAGTTTTAAATAAACTTGGAAGAATTAAATTATCTCATGCAAATTTTAATAATGAGATTGGAGTTGGTCTTACTATTCTTGCCACAGATATAGAAGATAAAGTTTTAGTTCTTGAGATGGGGATGAGAGGTCTTGGACAGATCGAGAATTTATCTAAATATAGTGAACCCGATATTGCAGTTATTACTAACATTGGGACAGCTCATATTGGATTGTTGGGCTCAAAAAAAAATATTACTAATGCAAAGTGTGAAATTAGTAAGTTCTTAAATCCAAAGGGAGTTGTAATAATTCCAGCAAATGATCAATTCCTAGAAAAAACTTTAAAAGGATTTTGGAAAGGTAGAGTGATAAAAGTAAAACTATTAAATATAGAAAATCAAAAGGATAGTTTTAAGAAAGATAATAATTTGCGAGGATTTTATAATCCTTCTAATAAAACAATTTTAATTGAAGAAAATACCTTTGAAATTTCATTTGAGGGATATCACAATGCTTCTAATTTCTTATTTGCTTATGCAGTTGCTAAAGAGCTAGGAATTGATTTTGCAAGTTTTAATAAATTTGATTTTGTAAGTTTAGGTGGAAGAAATAAAATTCTTAAATCAGTAAAAACAACAATATATGATGAATCATATAATGCTTCGCCGGAGTCAGTAAAAGCTTGTATTAAAAACCTACTTGAAAAACCGAGAAATAAATTTTTCATATTTGGAAGTATGCAAGAATTGGGAAAAGAATCTGAAAAGTATCACAAAGAAATATTCAACTTAATAAATAATTCAGATATAGAAAAGTGTTTATTTATTTGCGATAAAGAAAATGAAAAAATTTACTCTAATTATCTAAAAGATAAAAATAAATTCTTAGTTTTAAATAATATTAAAGATGTACCTAAAGAGATAAACAAATCTACAAAAAAAGGTGATTCTATTCTTATAAAAGGGAGCAGATGTTGGCAACTTGAAAAAATCATTCAATTAATTAACTAAATCAGGATTTCTTTTTTTCCAATTCTCTATATTTACTTGCTTAGTTCTTGAGATCGCTAATGAATTATCTTTAGAGTCTTTTGTGATCACTGAACCAGCACCTGTTGTTACTGATTCCCCTAGATTTATTGGTGCTACAAAAACTGTGTTTGCTCCAATACTGGAATTTTTACCAATTTTTGTTTGATATTTTTTCTGTCCATCAAAATTTGCAGTAATAGTGCCTGCTCCAATATTTGTAGATCTTCCAATAATAGAATCACCTATATAACTTAGATGGTTTACTTTAGATTCTTCTTCTAGTTGACTATTTTTGATCTCAACAAAATTGCCTATTTTGCTATGGGAAGATATTTTAGAATTAGGTCTTATATGACTATAAGGGCCAATTTTTATATGATCCATTATCTGAGAATCATAAACAGTAGAGTTTAAAATTTCACAATTTAATCCCACATTAGAATTCTCAATAAAAGTATTTGGACCGATAATGCAATGACTATTTATTTTCGTATTTCCTCTTATATGTGTATTAGCCTCTATGATTACATCCTTACCAATTTCAGCTTCTTCACTAATTGAACAACTTGCTTTATTTATAAAAGTTACACCATTAAGCATATGTTTTTCTTTAATTGAATTCTGAATACATTCCTCGCACTCTGATAGTTGAATTCTGTTATTAATTCCTTGAAGCTCTCCATTATCCTCTACCTCGAGACTTGAGGAATTTTTTAGCAGAGATATCGTATCTGTTAAGTAAATCTCTTTTTGATTATTATTGCTTTGCAATGTATTAATTATTTCTGATAAGTTACCCCAGTTAAAACAGTATACACCTGCATTTATTAATGGATTTTCTCTTTCTAAATCATTGCAATCTTTTTCTTCAACAATTCTCTCTATAAAATCACCCTTCAAAAAAACTCTACCATATCCATAAGGATTTGTTTTCTTTGTAGTAATTAAAGAAACATCAGCATTTTTCGAGTCGTGTAAAAACAAAAGTCTTTTTAGAGTGCTAGGCCTAATGAGTGGCACATCGCCATTAAGTACCAAAAGTTTTCCTTCATGATTTTTTACTTCTCTACAAAGTATTTGGATGGCATGCCCGGTTCCTGATTGAGGTTCTTGAATAACAAAATGGATTTTTTTATCGTTTGGGATTGACTTTTGTACTTCTTTTGATTTGTGTCCAGTAATTACGAAAATTTGATCAGGTTTTAATTCGACACATGAATCAATTACTCTTTGTAGGAGGCTTTTGCCAGAAATTTTATGTAAAACTTTAGGCAATGAGCTTTCCATCCTAGTACCCTTGCCTGCCGCTAATATCGCAACACTTAACATGTTTATTTGAAATCTTTATTTAAATCTAACTCTTAATGGATAACTTCGTCATTCCCCACTTCTTTCTCCATTTATTTGTAGATAATAGATTTGAGAGTAATTGCTCATCTAATCTCCTCTTGATTATATCGTCTTTACTTGAGTTTAAATCTTGATCTCTATATGGAATACTAGCTTTAGTTAAGAGATGTTCCTCTTCCATTAAAGATAACTTTTCAAAATTGAAATTAGGTTTTAATTTGTTCTTATCAAATTTTGATATTGCGACAGTTCCCTGACTCCAAAAAGTTCTGTTTTTAAAACTTGGCTTAATAGTAAAAATTTCTAATCCTAGATTTCTTAAAGTACTTCTTACTGCCGCTGAAGAAGAATAAGTTATTAAATAACCCTGAGAATTAAGTTTTTCTGCGACTTTAGATAAAAATTCAATTGTCCATAATTGTGGGCATTTTTGAGGAGAAAAACCATCTAAATAAATCAGATCGAATTTAATAGATGAAGGAATAATGTTGATTTTTTCTCTAGCATCACCCCACAAAACACTGCACTTAAAAAATTGATCCTCAAAGTAATCTTTTCGATAAAGTGATTCAAATATTGTTCTTACTTTTGGAGACCATAATTTTAAAAAAGATTCATTTCTAAGCGAATATTCAAGAGGCTTTTTATCAATCTCTAATGTATACAAATTTAAATAAGATTTTTGTGTAATTAATTCATCTAATAAAGAAGCGGAATTGTAACCTAAGCCAAAACATATATCCAAAACATTAAGAGATTCTCCCTTAAATCTTTGCAAATTAGAAGTAGCTGTAAACTTTGACTTTGTTTCCTCCAATGCGCCCAATAAACTATGAAAGTTTTCTTGAAAAAAAACACTTCTTAAAGAGTAACTACCATCTTTAGTTAAAACTTCTATTAATTCAGACAAAAACTTTTTACGCTAGTTAGTTAGTTTGGCCAGCTCTTCCCAAAAAGTGGGATAGGAGACGCTAGATGCATCTGCTCTCATGATTTTTGAGGTACCTTTGGCTAGAAGTGAAGCAATAGCGAGACTCATTGCCACTCGATGATCTGTCTCACTATCTACTTCCGCAGAATGAAATTTTGATTGCCCATTAATAATTAACCCATCCTCTTTTTCTGTGATTTCAGCACCAAATTTTTGTAACTGCCTTGCCATGACTTTTAATCGATCTGTCTCCTTAACTCTTAATTCTTGTGCATCCTTAATTTCAGAAACTCCATTACAAAAACAGGCAGCCACAGTAAGGATAGGGATTTCATCTATAAGTTTTGGGAGAATATCTCCTTCAATAGTGAATGATCTTAAATTATTTGAAGTCTTTACTTTTATAGATCCAATAGGTTCACCTGCAATAGTCGATTTATCTAAAATCTCATAATTGCACCCCATTGAATCCATTACATTTAAAACACCTGTTCTTGTAGGATTTAGGCCGACATTCTGAATTAAAACCTCTGAATTTGGAACAATAGATGCAGCAATCATCCAAAAAGAAGCAGAGCTTATGTCTCCAGGAATCAATATTCTCTGGCCAATTAAGTTGCCCCCTGACTTTATAACCACATTTCTTCCTAATTCTCCTCTGATACTGATGTCTGCTCCAAATGCTTTTAACATTCTTTCAGTATGATCTCTTGAAGATGCTGGTTCAATAACAGAAGTGGTTCCAGAAGCTTTGAGACCTGCTAGTAAGATTGCAGATTTTACTTGAGCACTGGCGACAGGAGTGCCAATAACACACCCTTTTAATTTATTCCCATCAATAGAGATTGGAGCTTTGTTTCCTTTTTCTCTACCAAAAATTTTGCCACCCATCAATGATAACGGTTTGCCCACTCTCCCCATTGGCCTTTCATTAAGAGAAATGTCACCTGTTAAGATGAAATTCTTGCCTTCTTGACCAGCAAGTAACCCCATTAATAGTCTCATGGTGGTTCCAGAATTCCCACAATTTAGAATTTCTTTGGGCTCTTTAAATCCATCAAGACCCAATCCTGAAATCGTAAAAGGCTCATTTTTTTTTATTTCTGGTATATTCACCCCTAACTTTCTAAGACAATCAGCAGTTGAAAGAGGATCTTCAGAATGTAAGAACCCCTCAATAGTCGTCTCACCCTTAGCAATACTTCCTATTATTAGAGCTCTATGAGAAATAGATTTATCTCCAGGTACTTTTAATTTTCCTTTTAAATTAACTCCACCTTTTATTTTGCGGATATTATTCATTTTCAAATTAAATACTTGATAAGATTTCTTTAAGATCAAATTATTTATATATTATCAATAAGTTTGTTTTTAAAAAAAAAATAATCAAATTAAGTAACTGTTTTCTATAATAAATTGAGAAAAAAAGGATTTAACTATTAATCTTACTTATTATCACGTCGCAAAGGATGTTCCTCAAAATATTCCAGACATTGCAGTGGTCATTGATGTTTTAAGAGCTACAACTACAATTTCTTGGGCTTTAAAAAATGGAGCTGATTCAATACAAGTTTTTGCAGATTTAGATTTATTAAAAGAATCTGCAATTAATTGGCAAGCTGAAAAGAGACTAATGATTGGAGAGAGAGGCGGAAAGAAGATTGAGGGCTTTGATTTAGGAAATTCTCCTTTATCAGTTACAAAAAAAATTGTTAATGGTAAAAGACTATTTATGAGTACGACTAATGGGACTAAATCATTGCAAAAAGTTCAAAATGCTAAGCATTTATTTGCTATGGGTCTGCCAAATAGGAAAGCAGTTGCCGAAAAAATCATTTCATTAAAAAGTGAAAATGTTTTAATACTTGGTAGTGGTTGGGAAGGCTCTTATTCACTAGAGGATTCTCTAGCTGCGGGTGCTTTAGCCTCATACCTAAAACAGAACTGTGATTTTGAAATTAATATTCTGAATGACGAATTACAGGCTGCTTTAGCACTTTGGGATGTCTGGAAAAATGATATTTTGAAATGTTTAAAAACAGCAACCCATGGCAAAAGATTGACAAGTCTTGGAGATTATGAGGATGATTTTAAATGTTGCTCTGAACTTGATTGCTTAGATATTGTTCCAGCTCAAGTTGAAAGAGGTGTGATTCGTGCCTCATGATTTACGAATTGGTTCATTAGGAGTAAAGTCTTGACTGATTTTTTGGTAGCTGCATTGCAAATTACAAGTACTTCAAATGTTGAAGCAAATTTTATGGAAGCAGAAGAACAGATTGAATTAGCTGCTAGAAGAGGTGCTGAGTTAATAGGATTGCCTGAGAATTTCGCTTTTTTAGGAGGAGATGATGAAAAACTCAGATTAGCTTCTGAATTGTCAGAAAAGTGTTCAAATTTTCTAAAAACCATGTCTCAAAGATATCAAGTATTTCTTTTGGGTGGAGGGTACCCTGTCCCTGCTGGTGATGACAGTCATACTTTTAATAGGTCAGCCTTATTTGGGAAAGATGGACAGATATTGGCAAAATACGACAAGATCCACTTGTTTGATGTTGATTTGCCAGATGGAAATTTATACAAGGAATCGTCAACTATTTTATCTGGAGCAGAGTATCCACCTGTTGTAGATGTCCCAGGTTTATGCAAAATAGGACTATCGATTTGTTACGACGTTAGATTCCCTGAACTTTATAGATATTTGTCTTCGAATGGAGCAGAGCTAATTATGATTCCCGCAGCTTTTACAGCATTTACTGGAAAAGATCATTGGCAAATCCTATTACAAGCAAGAGCAATAGAGAATACAGCATATGTAGTCGCTCCAGCTCAAACTGGAATTCATTATGGGAGAAGGCAAAGTCATGGTCATGCAATGGTAATTGACCCTTGGGGGACTGTTTTATCTGATGCCGGAAAAACTCAGGGAGCGGCAATAGCACCTGCTGATAAAGAAAGAGTAAAGAAAATTAGGGAACAGATGCCAAGCCTTAAACATAGAAAAAACAAATTGTTTTCAAACTAATGATAAAGTTTTTAGATAATAAACTTTTTCGTTATTTATCCGTTTTTTTATTTTTAAATTCTTCAATCCTCCCAGTTAAATCTTCTAGTGCTCTGGCAGCATGGGCAATAAACACTAATGGGGTTTTAGAATTAAGAACTAAATTAAATTCAAATTTAAAAGCATATTTTCAGAAGTCTAACCAAATATATGGAGACAGATTCTGGGTAGATTTTCCAGGAGAATTAAAATCCTAGAATAATAAAAGGAAATGGTCCAATAAAAGAAATTAGATTAGGTAAACCAAATAAAGGTAAAACAAGATTAGTAATTGAATTTAAAGAAGATACTTATTTAAAACCTTTGACTTGGCAAATGGTTGGCTTAGATCAAAATAGATGGAGAATTAAACTATTTAACCCAAAATATTCATTTAAAGAGATTGGAGAAGGTTTAGTCGAAAAGAAAAGAGGAAATATCAAAGCAAATCAAAATTTAATTAATAAGAAAAACAATTATGGTTACTTGAAACTACCTGAGGTAAAACGAAACAAGTTTCAGGTTGTAATCGATCCGGGGCATGGAGGACCTGATCCAGGAGCAATAGGTATTGGTGGTGTTAGAGAAACAGATGTTGTTCTAGATGTTTCAAAAATAATTAAAAATTTACTTTCTGAGAAAGGTGTCAAAGTAAGGTTGACTAGAACAAATGACGTTGATTTGGATTTACCTCCAAGAGTTTCCATTGCTAATAATACGGATGCAGATATCTTTGTAAGTATTCATGCAAATGCCTCAAGAGGTAAAAGAAGGGACATAAATGGATTGGAAACCTTCTATTACAGAGGTTGGAGAGGAAGATTACTCGCGAAAAGAATTCAAAAACAAATTTTAAGAGTTTCCCCTGGGAGTCCTGATCGAGGAGTTAAACAAGGTCGATTTTATGTAATTAAAAATACTAGGATGCCTGCAGTCCTTGTGGAAATTGGATTTTTAACGGGAAGATTAGATGCAAGAAGATTAGAAAAAATAACCCATCGAAAAAGATTAGCCTATGCAATTGCAAAAGGCATCCTCGAATATCTAGATAAAGTAGGGTGAAACTTAAAATAGGTATATTTGATAGCGGAATAGGTGGTTTTACTATCCTTAATTCTTTACTAAAAACACGTAAAGATATAGAAGTTTTTTATTTGGCGGATACAAATAGAATACCTTTTGGGAACAAAAATTCTAAAGAGATAAGATTAATTGCAATGGAGATTTGTACTTTTTTTGTTGATAAGAATTTGGATGCACTTTTAGTTGCATGTAACACTACAAATGCGTGTGCGCTTGATATTCTAGAAGATAATTTAAAGGTCCCTTGTTTTGATCTTATAAACTCAGTATCGGAAATAGTTGATAAACATATAATTGGTGTCCTAGCAACACAAACAACTGTTCGATCATCGTATTACAAGAAAGCTATAAATGCTAAAAAAGAGAATACGATAATATTTCAGCAAGAATGTCCAGAATTTGTATCAGAAATTGAAAAAGAAAAATTAAATCTTGATAAGTTAAATAGTCTCTCAGACTTATACTTAAGACCACTAATAAACAAAAATATTGAAGAATTAATACTTGGATGTAGTCACTATCCATTGATTTATGACTTTTTAAGAAAAAAATTAGATTCAAATATAAAAATTATTGATCCATCGGTAGCACTAATAAAAAAATTTAATGAATCATTTGCTGTTCCAAAAACTGACCGCTATGAGAGTATTTCTCTCGAAAATGTAAAATTTTTTGTTACTTCAGAAAGAGATGAGTTTTCCAATAAAGTAAAATTTTGGCTTGGAATTAATAAAGAAATTAGGTTGGTTAACCTCCGAAGTAATGTTTGATTCCTTAAGATATAAAAGAGGTCAATCATGAATACAGTAACAGAGCTACTACAACCAGTTGAAAATGATCTTGATGATCTTATTTTAGAACTGAAAAATCTAATAGGAGCTGGTCATCCAATTCTTCAAGCCGCAGCAGAACACCTTTTTAGTGCTGGGGGGAAAAGGTTGAGACCTGGTATAGTTTTATTGATTTCAAAAGCAATATCTCCTGAATTTTGCTTGACAAGCAAACATAAAAGGCTTGCTGAAATAACTGAGATGATTCATACAGCCTCATTAGTCCATGATGATGTTGTTGATGAGGCGTCTACAAGGAGAGGGGTTGATACAGTTCATAGCAGATTTAATACCAGAGTAGCTGTTTTGGCGGGTGATTTTTTATTTGCTCAAGCAAGTTGGCACTTAGCAAATCTTGACAATGTAAATGTAGTTAAATTACTCAGTAGAGTAATAATGGATTTAGCAGAAGGTGAAATCAAACAAAATTTAAATAGATTTGATTCGGCTCAATCTTTTCCCAAATACATCAACAAAAGTTATTGTAAAACAGCTTCATTAATAGCTAATAGTTGCAAAGCAGCTGGAGTTTTGAGTGGGATAAATAACGAAAACTTAACATCGTTGTACGATTTTGGTAAAAATATTGGTTTAGCTTTCCAAGTTGTAGATGACATTCTTGACTTTACTGGAAATGATAAACAACTTGGAAAACCTGCTGTAAGTGATCTTGCTAGCGGCTATCTTACCGCCCCAGTTTTATATGCCTTAGAAGAAAATAAACAATTGTCAGTTCTTATAAACAGAGAACTTGCTGAAAAAGATGATTTAGATGATGCTCTTAATATCATCATGAACTCTAAAGCTATTGAAAGTTCCAGGAAACTAGCTGAGGATTTTGCAATGCTTTCTAAAGAAGCTATAGTCTGGCTTCCTGATTCAGAATATAAAAGAGCTTTAATGGCTCTCCCAGAATTTGTTCTAAGCCGTATTTATTAGATCCATTATAAATAAACTTTTGAGCTAAATTAATATTAAAATTTTTGAAAACTTTAATTTTTTCTACTAAATTTATTAAGCATAGATTTATTTAATGTCATTAGATAAAAAAAATTCAATCAATAACATACTTGAAGAAAAAAGAATTTTCCCTCCATCAAAAAAATTTGCAGAAAACTCAAATATTAGTACTCAAGAAGAATTACTAAGTCTAAAAAAACAAGCATCAGATAATCCTATTCAATTTTGGGAATCTTTTGCAAAATCTGAATTAGATTGGTTTGAGCCATTTCAAACTGTATTAGATAACGAAAATGCCCCCTTTTTCGAATGGTTCAAAGAAGGGAAACTCAATATTACATATAACTGCTTAGATAGACACATTAAGAGAGGGCTTGGAGGAAAGACTGCACTTATATGGGAAGGCGAACCCGGAGATAGCAAAAAATATACTTACGAAGAACTTCTTAAAGAGGTATGTAAAGCAGCTAATGCATTAAAAGCAATTGGTGTAAAAAAAGGAGATTTGGTATGTATTTATATGCCGATGATTCCAGAAGCGATGTTTGCGATGTTAGCTTGTGCAAGAATTGGCGCGCCTCATTCAGTTGTCTTTGGAGGATTTTCTTCAGAAGCTTTAAAAGATAGGTTAATTGATGGAAACGCCAGATTTGTTGTTACTGCTGATGGTGGCTTTAGAAAAGATAAGGTAATTGAACTTAAGAAAGCAGTTGATGCGGCCATTGAAAGTGGGGCAGATAAAGTTGTTGAAAAAGTAGTTGTTGTTCAACGAACCAAAAAAAATATTTCGATGGTTAATGATAGAGATTTATGGTGGCACGAATTATTAAAGGATCAAAAAGATCAGTGTGAACCAGAAGTCATGAATAGCGAGGATAGACTTTTTATTCTCTATACTTCAGGCTCTACTGGAAAGCCCAAAGGTGTAGTGCACACAACAGGTGGTTACAATCTTTGGTCCCATTTAACATTTAAATGGATTTTTGATTTGAAAGATGATGACATTTACTGGTGTACTGCTGATGTTGGTTGGATTACAGGCCATAGTTATATAGTTTATGGGCCTTTATCTAATGGCGCTACAACCTTGATGTATGAGGGAGTGCCAAGACCCTCAAATTTAGGGGCTTTTTGGGAAATTGTTCAAAAATATAAGGTTTCTATTTTTTATACTGCACCAACTGCAATAAGAGCATTTATGAAGTCTGGACGTGAAATCCCTGATAAATATAATCTTGAGAGTCTTAGACTCTTGGGCACAGTTGGGGAACCAATTAATCCTGAGGCATGGATGTGGTACAAAGATGTTATTGGTAAAAATAAATGTCCTATTGTTGATACATGGTGGCAAACTGAGACTGGTGGTGTGATGATAAGTCCCTTGCCGGGCGTCGTTGCTACAAAACCAGGTTCAGCTACTTTCCCTCTACCAGGAATTGAAGTTGAAATCGTCGATAAGAATGGAAATAAGGTTAAGGAGAATGAGGGTGGCTATTTAATTATTAAGAAACCATGGCCAGGAATGATGAGAACAATTCACGGAAACTCAGAGAGATATTTGGAGAGTTATTGGGAATATATTTCCTTTAAAGAAGAAAAAAATGTTTATTTTGCTGGAGATGGAGCACGTATTGATGAAGATGGATATATATGGATTATGGGAAGAGTTGATGATGTCATAAGTGTTTCAGGACATCGGTTAGGAACAATGGAAATAGAATCTGCTTTGGTAAGTCATAAATCAGTTGCAGAGTCTGCGGTCGTTGGCAAAAAAGATGATTTAAAAGGTGAAGTTATAGTTGCTTTTGTTTCTCTCGAGAAAGACGTGAAAGGTTCTTCAGAATTAGTAGAGAATCTAAAGAAACATGTTGTTAATGAAATTGGAATTATCGCAAAACCTGAAAAAATTATAATTTCTGACTCTCTTCCAAAAACACGTAGTGGAAAAATTATGAGGAGAATTTTGAGATCTTTGGCTGCTG
>QCCN01000002.1 GCA_003278925.1 Prochlorococcus sp. AG-347-L17 | reverse complement strand
CTCTAGGAATTAAAAATGAGAAAACAATGATTTTAATGAAAGAACATTTTTATCAAGCTATTAACGAAACTGAGCATCTTAAAGAAATGGAGAAAAGAGGAGGAGATAGGTTCTGGATTGATAGATTTTTTGCGAGACACCTTGTTCTTGTGTATTACTGGATCATGGTTTTGTATTATTTCCTCTCTCCAGCTAATGCTTATGATGTCAACATAAAAATCGAAGAACATGCATTTGAAACTTATTCCAAATATTTAATAGATAATCCAAATGATCAAAAAATAAAAGAAATTGCTCAAGATGAATTAAATCATGTCCAAGAACTTAACGAAGCTTTGTCAATGATTACAACAGTTTAGATTAGTGCTGAGAAATCTATTAGCAATATTGAGAGTATCACCGAAGAAGAAATTAATCCTAGGCTGATCATTAATGAGACGTAACCTTTTTTTCTAGGCAATTTATAAAAAGATATTCCAATAATTAATATCATTATTAATGAGAAAAAAATTATAATTTTTTCATTTACTAAATTGAGATGTATAACTAAATTTTTTTCTTCAAGAAATTTGAGAAATTCAGATAAAACTAATTCTTCTTCTATTTTCTTAAAATAGTCAAATAAGCTTATAAAAGCAGAACTTAATAAAGATAATGCAACCAGTGCAGTAACTGGTTTTGTTAACCTGTTAAGTGTTCTGTTAAAACTTGCCAATAAAATAAGAATAAAAAAAGAGGTTACTAAAGGTATTAAAGGTATAAGAGTAGTTGAATTTATGAAATTTCCCACGGAAAAAATATGTATCTAACTTAAAATTTTATATTATTTCGACGCGTTATTTTATTAAATAAGATTTTTTAAAATCTAAAATGTAATTAGTACCTATTGCATTCTGTGTAAATTGATACCAAAATTAAATTAGTATTGAAAAATAAAATGTTAGCCATTTCTGAAATTATTATTGCAAGTGCTATCTTCCTAGGAGTTGTATATTGGGAAGTCAAATTCCTATATACCAAAACTACTGTAGCGAAATAAATTCACTCAAAACAGGAAAATTAAAAGCTTAGAAAATTTAAATAAAATTTAAGAATTTAAGTTGACAAAAAAAGCTCTAAATATGAGAGAATAAACACAAATATCTAGCCCCTCTAATGAGCGAAGTCCAAAATCCTAATACTAACTCAACTCAGCAGCAGCAGCAGCAGCAGCAACAATCCTATTCGGACAGCAAAATTAACTCTGCTGAGAGCGAGAGACTTTATCTTGAGATGAAAGAAGCTTGGCTTTAAATTTAATTCGTGTTTTATATAATATTTCTATAAATTTTTTTTAATTTTGAAGTAATCAATACTTTTTTATTTTCTATACCCTTTAAATTTTGTTTAACCACAAGATTAATTTGTTGAGAAAACTTAAGCAGTTAGAGAAAATTAATGGAAGGCTCGCAATGGGAGGGTTGATATATTTAGTTTTTACAAAACTAGTTTCCAACCGTGCCGACATATTAGACCAGCTTAAATCTTATTTAATTTAAGAAATGAATTAGAAGTATTTATTATCCAGGAATATTTCGTTCTATATAAGCGTCAGTTAAAGCTAAAATTAACCCCAATAATGTTGAAAATATAGCAATTTCAGTTGATTCCATTTTATTTTTGAATTACCCCTAGTTTGCTAAATAATTCAAAGTTCAGCAACAAAACTAATAACTTACTATAGTACATATATACTATTAGTTATTTATTGTGAGCTCAGCAACTCCTGAGTTTCTTTTCGTTAGGCCTGGTGATTATGTCGCAATTAAAAAAGAAAATTGCGAAGATACTAAGGAAAAGAATGAAAATTATTGGGTCGGTCAAGTTATCGACTGTATTGGAGGAGCTAGAAATCCAAATTCATGGACCTTGTTTCAAGTTGCCAATATTGACAATGGAGAGATCACTATAATCAACGCCGATATTGTAAAAAAAATTTTGAAACCTTCTGGAAGTTAATCTTAATCAAACAAACTTCTTTCAGTATTACAGAAACAAAAGGGGAAATGAACGTTTTAAAGGAAATCATCCCAGTTCCAAGCAGGCAAGTCCATATACTTGATTCATAGGGCAAGGAGGTTGAATACCTTTATACATTCTGTAAGTTTTTGATATTTCCTCAAATCCCAAACTTGATAAAAGATAATTTGCATAAGGGTTCAGATTAGAGCAATCCAATAAGATTTGAGCATCTAAATCACCAACTAACTCCCTTATTAATAATTCAGCAAGTGGTGGAGTATCCGCTAAAAGTGGGCCAATTCTCCAGCCTTGCTCATTATCCTCCAATACACAAGGTCTTATCCTGCCAAAACCATGGCACATCCCATTATTATCGACAATTGCACTGACATTACCATGAGAATTTTTCAACCAGTCATTTAGAAAATGTGGTCTGGGACTAGGTTCTCTTTGATCATCATAAATTAAGACTGCTTCAGAAGAAATTTTATTACCCGGGACAACTTTAAAAGAATGAAATTGATCTTTATAGAAATTTCTCAATGGCAAATCTTGAGAACCATTTAATTTCCATCGATTTGTAATGGAAGATTTTCTAAACCCCCACTTTGCGTAATCATTTAATCTATCTGGGGCAGCCTCAAGACCAATACAATCAACATTTTTCAAATATTCGAGGGCATGTTTCCATAATCTCACTCCATATCCATTATTCCGGAATTCTTTTTTAACGATAAATAAACCTATAAAACTATAAGAAGAATTATATTTTATACAAGCAATAGAGCCTATAGGATTATTGTCTAGACAAGCTACCCATACCCCTTGTTTATCTGTATTTCTATAAATTGATAAATCATCCATTCCAGGAGAAAATCCTTCTAACCTTGCCCAGTTTGTGACTTCTGGTATTTCATTTATAGATATCAATCTAATTGAAAAATTTTCCCTCATAGAAATATACTAACCAAGAAAAATTTGAATTTTTAATAGCAATATTAATAAATTTGATTACTTCTCATAAATCATTCGCTTTGATTGAACTGCCTAAAAAAAACTTAGTTATTTACAATTTATCCTCTGATATATTTAATACTATTCAAAGGTAAAAAATGAAAATTTCTGATAAATTTCATTTAGAAGACTTCTATAAATTAAAAAATACAGTTCTCACTGGTAAAACTGAAGATATAAATTGGCGGATCCATCATATCAATATAGTTTCTAAACTTTTGGATGAAAATAAAAAAGAGATAATTAAATCACTTTTTGTTGATCTCGGCAAATCTGAAATTGAAGGGCTTTCAGAAATACTTTTAGTGAAAGAAGAAATTTCACTTATAAAAAAGAAACTCAATTCTTGGATGCGACCAAAAAAGATTGATACCCCTTTTTATCTATTTCCATCATCCTCCAAAGTTATTTATGAACCTCTTGGGTGTGTCTTAATTCTTGGTCCTTATAATTATCCATTACTTTATATTTTAAAGCCATTGGTAAATATTTTCTCAGCAGGAAATACTGCAGTTATAAAACCATCAGAGAAATGTCCTGCGACCTCAAAACTTATTAAAAAGCTTACTTCCAAATATTTCCGTAAAGATGTCCTAATGACAGTAGAGGGTGATAATAAACAATCCATAAAATTAATTGAACAAAATTTTGACCACATTTTTTTTACAGGAAGTACTGAAACTGGAAAATCTATAATGAAATTAGCTTCAAAAAACTTAACTCCATTAACTCTTGAGTTAAGCGGAACAAATCCTGTAATTGTTTTCAAGAATGCAAATTTAGAAGTGGCTGCAAAAAGAATTGTTTGGGGTAAATTTTTTAATTCTGGTCAATCCTGCATGGCTCCGAATCATATCTTTGTAGAAAAAGAAATTGAAAATATTTTTATAGAAAAATTAAAAAAATACATAGTAAGTTTTTACGGAGATAATCCAATTATTTCCGAAAACCTATCAAAATTGGAGAAAAAACAATTTACATCAACTGTAGAAATTCTCAAACAATATGAAAAAGGAAAAAGAATTTTATTTGGGGGGACTTTTAGTAAAAAAAAGTTGAAAATATCTCCTACAATTTTGAGAACTAAATTAAATGAAACAGATATTTTGCAGAAAGAATTATTCAGTTCACTACTTCCTGTAGTTGGAATTAATGATAAAGAATCAGCTTTAAAACAGATAAGTCAAACATCAAAACCCTTAGCAATTTACTTATTTGGAGGCAATAAAAAAATCCATAATCATATTTCAAAAGTAACCAGCTCTGGAACAATTTGTATAAATGATGTGATGTTGCCAGTCCTTATTCCAAATTTACCCTTTGGAGGCGTTGGGCAAAGTGGTATTGGTAAATTTCATGGAGAAGAAGGTTTTCGAAATTTTTCAAATCAAAAATCTATTACTTTTAAAGGTTTTTTATTTGATTCAAATCTGCGGTATCCCCCCTATGAAAGAGTAAAGAAATTTTTAAAGTTTATTTTTCAGGTTTAAATTACTTAATTTGTTTTCAAAAACCTAGCGATTTTAAATTTAAAGATTATCTTTAAATAAATAGTGAGTTTTATGAAATTTGCATTTTTAGTAATTGCCATATTTATTAATTTTTTTAATCACTCATTGATAAAATCAGAAGAAAAAATATTTTCATCAAAAAATACAATTGAGAATATGGCTAGAAAAGAATTAATTGCTGAACAAAAAACTGAAATAAAAAAAATTCATATTGTAAAAAGTGGAGATACAATATCAAGTATTTCAAAATTCTATTCAATTAATAAAGATTTAATTATTAAATTGAATAACTTAAAAGATGAAAATTATATCTTTGTTGGCCAAAATCTTATTATCTCCGAATCTTCTGAAAATCTTACAAAACAATCAGATTTAATTAAAAATTATCATATTGTTCAATCTGGTGAAAATCTTACTGATATATCGAACAAATATAATTTAAAAGTAAAAGAACTGATAGAGATTAATAATATCAATAATGCTGATTCAATAAAAATTGGTCAAAAGCTCACGATAAGAAAAAAGAACACAATTAATTCAGAAAAATATGAAACAACTAAAAATAAAAAAAATAATGACGTAATTGAGTTAGATAAAAAAATCTATGGTCCTATAATTATCCAAAGTAAAACATATAAAGATATTAAAGGTAGAAAAGTTTTAAACGTTCTAAATCAAGAAAATAAAAAACTGATTATTTCAATCAATTGTGATAAAAATGAATTAGATGTGAGAATACCTGGTAGGAAATGGATGGGAAGTAAGCCTGCTAAAGAAGAATTCGAAAATAATTTAATAAATGATTTTTGTTAAAACTTTAATTAATATGTGTGAATAATTTGTCTAAGAATATTAATGATGAGTTATTCTACAAAAAGTTAAATTAATAGTAATGGCTATTTCAAGAGGAGATCTCGTAAGAGTAAAAAGACCAGAATCATATTGGTACAATGAAATCGGTAAAGTTGCTTCAGTTGATACCTCAGGAATTAAATATAACTGTGTAGTCAGATTTGATAAAGTAAATTACGCTGGGATAAGCGGAACTGATGGTGGAGCAAATACAAATAATTTCGCTGAAAGTGAATTAGAGAAAGCTTAAATAATTGCCTGAGTTACCAGAAGTAGAGACAGTTCGCAGAGGTTTAGAGCAAAAACTTAATAACTTTATTATTAAAAAAGTAGAAGTCTGTAGGGATTCAACTGTTGCATTCCCAATAAACAAAGATGAATTCATTAAAGGACTTCTGAACTCACTTATTTATAAATGGGATAGAAGAGGAAAATATTTAATAGCTCAATTAAAAGAAGTTCAAAATGAGAATGCCCAATTTCATCTAGATAATTCAAAAAATAACGGATTTCTTGTAGTTCATCTAAGAATGACTGGATATTTTAAATTTATTGAAAACTCAAGTCATCCTTGTAAACATACAAGAATAAGATTTTTCGATAAAAATAATAATGAGCTTAGGTACATTGACGTAAGAAGTTTTGGCCAAATGTGGTGGATTAATAAAGACCTATCGCTTAAAAAAATAATAAAAGGATTAGGTTCATTAGGACCAGAACCATTTTCTAAAGACTTTGATGCAAATTACCTTAAGAAAGTTATTTCAAAAAGAACAAAATCTATAAAAGCTATTTTATTAGATCAAACAATAGTGGCAGGTATAGGTAATATTTATGCTGATGAAAGTTTATACTCTGCTGGCATCTCCCCTTTTAGGGAAGCTCGAACAATAAAAAAGAATGAGTTAATAAAGCTCAAGGAGTCAATTGTAACTGTATTAAAAAAAAGTATAGGTTCTGGGGGTACTACATTTAGTGATTTTAGGGACTTGGAAGGAGAAAATGGGAATTTTGGTTTACAGACAAATGTCTATAGAAGAACTGGAAAAGAATGTCGTAAATGTGGAAATTTAATTGAGAGACAAAAAATTACTGGAAGAAGTACCCATTGGTGTCCAAAATGCCAAAAATAAAAAAGGGCTTACTCATCAAGAGTAAACCCTTTTAAATATTTTTACCTGGCATTGAGCTATTTTCTCAAGGGGCTACCCCCTAAATATTTTCGCCGCTGATGCGTTTCACAACCGAGTTCGAGATGGATCGGAGTGGTTCCACATCGCCATGAACACCAGGATAGTATGAACCTTGAGAACTGCATAGAGAATTATATCAATTAAAAACAATAAATTAAGTTTATTTGGTCAAGCCCTCGGTCTATTAGTACTCCTCCGCTGCACTTGTTACCAAGCTTCCACGTAGAGCCTATCAACGGGTGTTCTTCCCGTGACCTTACTGGCTTAAGCCATGGCAATACTCATCTTGAGGTGGGCTTCCCACTTAGATGCTTTCAGCGGTTATCCTCTCCGCACATGGCTACCCAGCGTTTACCGTTGGCACGATAACTGGCACACCAGAGGTGCGTTCCTCCCGGTCCTCTCGTACTAGGGAGAAATCCTCTCAATATTCCTGCGCATACACCGGATATGGACCGAACTGTCTCACGACGTTCTGAACCCAGCTCGCGTACCGCTTTAATGGGCGAACAGCCCAACCCTTGGGACCGACTTCAGCCCCAGGTTGCGATGAGCCGACATCGAGGTGCCAAACCTCCCCGTCGATGTGAACTCTTGGGGGAGATCAGCCTGTTATCCCTAGAGTAACTTTTATCCGTTGAGCGACGGCCCTTCCACGCAGAACCGTCGGATCACTAAAACCGACTTTCGTCCCTGTTCGACTTGTAGGTCTCACAGTCAAGCTCCCTTCTGCTTTTGCACTCAACGACTGATTTCCAACCAGCCTGAGGGAACCTTTGTGCGCCTCCGTTACCTTTTAGGAGGCGACCGCCCCAGTCAAACTGCCCATCAGATACTGTCCGCTTCCCGGATAACGGGTAAGCGTTAGAACCCTAGCTCTAAAAGAGTGGTATCTCACCGATGACTCAATAGTACCCACAAGCACTATTTCAACGTCTCCCACCTATTCTGCGCATTCAGAGCCCGAGCACAATATCAAACTACAGTAAAGCTTCATAGGGTCTTTCTGTCCGGGTGTATGTAGTCCGCATCTTCACAGACAATTCTATTTCGCCGAGCCTCTCTCCGAGACAGCGCGCAAATCGTTACACCTTTCGTGCGGGTCGGAACTTACCCGACAAGGAATTTCGCTACCTTAGGACCGTTATAGTTACGGCCGCCGTTCACCGGGGCTTCAGTCGCCAGCTTCACTAAAAGCTAACCAGCTTCCTTAACCTTCCGGCACTGGGCAGGTGTCAGCCCCCATACATCGTCTTGCGACTTAGCGGAGACCTGTGTTTTTGGTAAACAGTCGCTTGCGCCTCTTCACTGCGACCAGCTCTCGCTGGCACCCCTTCTCCCGAAGTTACGGGGCCATTTTGCCGAGTTCCTTAGAGAGAGTTATCTCGCGCCCCTCGGTATTCTCTACCACCCCACCTGTGTCGGTTTCGGGTACTGGCATTTGTGTCTTAACGAGTATAGGGCTTTTCTTGGAAGCATGACATCACCAACTTCGCTGCCGTAGCAGCTCGTACTCACGCCTTAGCTCAAGATGTTTTCTCCATCTCTCAAAGCCTCGAACGCTTGAACCAGTAACCAACATCTGGCCTGGTTAGCCTTCTCCGTCCCCCTTCTCAAAACACATCTGGTACAGGAATATTGACCTGTTATCCATCGACTACGCCTTTCGGCCTCGCCTTAGGTCCAGACTAACCCTCCGCGGACGAGCCTGCCGGAGGAACCCTTAGGGTTTCGGGGCATGGGATTCTCACCCATGTTTTCGCTACTCAAGCCGACATTCTCACTTCTATGCTGTCCACGTCCGCTTACGCTAACGCTTCACCCTACATAGAACGCTCCCCTACCATAAATAAATTTATCCGCAGCTTCGGTATAACGCTTAGCCCCGTTCATTTTCGGCGCAGGATCGCTCGACCAGTGAGCTATTACGCACTCCTTTGAGGATGGCTGCTTCTAGGCAAACCTCCTGGTTGTCTGGGCAATCCCACCTCCTTTATCACTTAGCGTTAATTTTGGGACCTTAGCTGGCGGTCTGGGCTGTTTCCCTCTTGACTATGGAGCTTATCCCCCACAGTCTGACTGCCTAGTTACACACAGGGTATTCAGAGTTCATATCGATTTGGTACCGCTTTCGCAGCCCGCACCGAAATGGTTGCTTTACCCCCCTGCTGGAGCACTAGACGCTACGCCTCAACGTATTTCGGGGAGAACCAGCTAGCTCCTGGTTCGATTGGCATTTCACCCCTAACCACAGCTCATCCGCTGAATTTTCAACTTCAGTCGGTTCGGACCTCCACTTGGTATCACCCAAGCTTCATCCTGGCCATGGTTAGATCACCAGGGTTCGGGTCTATAAACACTGACAAACGCCCTATTAAGACTCGCTTTCGCTGTGGCTCCACCATTTCCGGTTTAACCCGCCAGTGCCTATAAGTCGCCGGCTCATTCTTCAACAGGCACACGGTCACCCGATTAGTCGGGCTCCCATTGCTTGTAAGCTCACGGTTTCATGTTCTATTTCACTCCCCTCCCGGGGTTCTTTTCACCTTTCCCTCGCGGTACTGTTTCACTATCGGTCACACAGTAGTACTTAGCCTTACGAGGTGGTCCTCGCAGATTCACACGGAATTCCACGTGCTCCGTGCTACTCGGGATACAGCTAGGTCAACTTATCTTTCGATTACGGGGCTTTCACCCTCTGTGGCACGCCATTCAAACGTTTCTTCTAGACTTGTTGATCCATATTGCTGTCCCACAACCCCGATAGTCAAGACTATCGGTTTGGGCTGTTCCCCGTTCGCTCGCCGCTACTGAGGGAGTCGTTATTTACTTTCTCTTCCTCCAGCTACTAAGATGTTTCAGTTCGCTGGGTTAGCTCGCACCAACCTATATATTCAGTTGGCCGTACATGGGGTTGCCCCATTCGGAAATTCCCGGATCAAAGTGTGCTTCCAACTCCCCGAGACTTATCGCAGGTAACCACGTCCTTCATCGCCTCTGTGTGCCTAGGTATCCTCCGTGAGCCCTTTGTAGCTTGACCAATAACTTCAAAAATTGAAGCATCAGCTTAATAGAATTGTTATTAATGCATTCGCACAAATAATAAATCTGCATCACTAAAGATGCTTATTGTCTTTAAAAATAATCTATGCAGTTGTCAAGGTTCTCTGAAAACAATGAAATTAATTCAATGAGTCCAGCATCTTAATGATTTCATTAGGAAGCTAGATTCTTTCAGAATTTGATCACAACTCAAAACATTTCCTTTCTACCGATTATGGAAGAGGTGGTAATCAGTGGAGGTAAGCGGACTCGAACCGCTGACATCCTGCTTGCAAAGCAGGCGCTCTACCAACTGAGCTATACCCCCAACATAGAGATATGGGCCATCCTGGACTTGAACCAGGGACCTCACCCTTATCAGGGGTGCGCTCTAACCACCTGAGCTAATGGCCCAGGAAAAATAATGGGTGTGACCTAGAAAACTTAGGAAATGAAATTCTTAATAAATTAAAAACGTGAGATACCGATCGACCTAAGGTGACAAAATAATAATATTAAACATTTTGTTGTCTCCCTGTTAGGAGGTGATCCAGCCGCACCTTCCGGTACGGCTACCTTGTTACGACTTCACCCCAGTCATTAGCCCCACCTTCGGCGTCCTCCTCCACAAGGGTTGGAGTAACGACTTCGGGCATGGCCAACTTCCATGGTGTGACGGGCGGTGTGTACAAGGCCCGGGAACGTATTCACCGCAGTATGCTGACCTGCGATTACTAGCGATTCCTACTTCACGTAGGCGAGTTGCAGCCTACGATCTGAACTGAGCCACGGTTTATGGGATTTGCTAGCTCTCGCGAGTTTGCTGCCCTTTGTCCGTAGCATTGTAGTACGTGTGTAGCCCAGGGTGTAAGGGGCATGATGACTTGACGTCATCCACACCTTCCTCCGGTTTATCACCGGCGGTCTTTCTAGAGTGCCCAACTAAATGCTGGCAACTAAAAACGTGGGTTGCGCTCGTTGCGGGACTTAACCCAACATCTCACGACACGAGCTGACGACAGCCATGCACCACCTGTCACTGCATTCCCGAAGGCACCCTCAAATTTCTAAGAGGTTCGCAGGATGTCAAACCCTGGTAAGGTTCTTCGCGTTGCATCGAATTAAACCACATACTCCACCGCTTGTGCGGGCCCCCGTCAATTCCTTTGAGTTTCACACTTGCGTGCGTACTCCCCAGGCGGAACACTTAACGCGTTAGCTACGACACCGAAGGGGTCGATTCCCCCGACACCTAGTGTTCATCGTTTACGGCCAGGACTACAGGGGTATCTAATCCCTTTCGCTCCCCTGGCTTTCGTCCATGAGCGTCAGTAATGGCCCAGCAGAGCGCCTTCGCCACTGGTGTTCTTCCCGATATCTACGCATTTCACCGCTACACCGGGAATTCCCTCTGCCCCTACCATACTCAAGCCTTTCAGTTTCCACTGCCATGATGGAGTTAAGCTCCACGCTTTAACAGCAGACTTGAAAAGCCGCCTGCGGACGCTTTACGCCCAATAATTCCGGATAACGCTTGCCACTCCCGTATTACCGCGGCTGCTGGCACGGAATTAGCCGTGGCTTATTCCTCAAGTACCGTCATATCTTCTTCCTTGAGAAAAGAGGTTTACAGCCCAGAGGCCTTCGTCCCTCACGCGGCGTTGCTCCGTCAGGCTTTCGCCCATTGCGGAAAATTCCCCACTGCTGCCTCCCGTAGGAGTCTGGGCCGTGTCTCAGTCCCAGTGTGGCTGATCATCCTCTCAGACCAGCTACTGATCGAAGCCTTGGTGAGCCATTACCTCACCAACTAGCTAATCAGACGCGAGCTCATCCTCAGGCGAAATTCATTTCACCAGTAGGCATATGGGGTATTAGCGGTCGTTTCCAACCGTTATCCCCCTCCTGAGGGCAGATTCTCACGCGTTACTCACCCGTCCGCCACTAACCCGAAGGTTCGTTCGACTTGCATGTGTTAAGCACGCCGCCAGCGTTCATCCTGAGCCAGGATCAAACTCTCCGTTGTGTTCAAATCCTTTTGTAGATAAATCTACTCAAATTGAATTGCTTTATCCAAATAACAACTTCAGTATTTGTATTTAGTTTCAGCCTCCTTATATTTTAAGGATTACATTGAGTGCACATTAAAAATATTTCTAAAGTGACTTTCCAAGATCTCAGATCCGTTTACATCAAAGCCAAAAGTTAGCAATTGATGACAATTTTATATATTCTTGACGGGACCTCACACCTTTATTGCATGTACATCTTTAAATAACTAAAAAAAATTAGTTATTTTTGACGCAATAAAAGCATCAGTTCCTAAGTTTTAAATTTTCTAGGTGCCGAGTTAAACAACAAGTGGATAACTCATTCGAAGGGAAACCCTTCTGCTGGCTAGAAATAATGATCGAAATCAAATTTCTAAAAAATTCATTCATTTACCAAAAATAAGATTTAAGGTAATTGTTTGAATAATGCAAAAAGTATATTTCTGCCCAGAAGAAAATACTAAACCATCCGACTGTAATATTGCAACCTTTTATACAAAAATTTTTTATTAATTTTTTATTTGTTCAAAGTCTCTTTAAACAACTAGGCTTAAATAGAGGGATATAAATGAAATGGCAGAAAGATTTAGTCAAAAAAATTTAAGAGTACGACCAAGTTCCGATGAGGAGAAAATTGTAACAAATGCAAAAAAACACTTCGAAAAGACTTTGGTTGAAATATCAGGCGAGTTGGTGGGCAGCGTTGCTGCATTAGAACACCCAACAAAAAATAAAAAATTAAATTATGGAGAAATATTTTTAAGAGACAACGTTCCTGTAATGATTTACCTCATTACCCAAAAACGCTACGAAATTGTTAAAAAATTCCTAAGTGTATGTCTTGAGTTACAAAGCGCTAATTACCAAACACGTGGAGTATTTCCTACTAGTTTCGTTGAAGAAAATGGAAAGCTCATTGGAGACTATGGTCAGAGATCAATAGGGAGGATTACTTCAGCTGACGCAAGTTTATGGTGGCCAATTTTATGTTGGTATTATGTCAATAAAAGTGGCGATTATGCCTTTGGAAAAAGTCAAAGCGTTCAAAGAGGTATTCAACTTCTACTAGATCTAGTCCTTCATCCAACATTTGAAGGTACTCCAGTACTTTTTGTTCCAGATTGCGCATTTATGATTGATAGGCCTATGGATGTATGGGGAGCACCTCTAGAAGTTGAAGTTTTACTTCATGGATGTTTAAAAAGTTGTATAAATTTAATGGAATTAAGTAGAGCAGATCATGTTAGTAGACTTTTAGACCAAAGACTTATTCTTACAAATCAATGGGTTAAGGATTTAGGAAGTTTTCTTTTAAAACATTATTGGGTTACCAGTCAAACGATGCAAATTTTAAGAAGAAGGCCAACTGAGCAGTATGGTGATGATCAACACTTCAATGAATTTAACGTTCAACCTCAAGTAGTTCCCTCATGGCTACAAGATTGGTTAGAAAACAGAGGTGGTTACTTAATAGGAAATATTAGGACAGGAAGACCTGACTTTCGATTTTACAGCTTAGGGAATTCTTTAGCATGTATCTTCGGAGTACTACCTCCTGAAGAACAAAGAGCCTTATTTAGATTAGTTTTACATAACAGACAACATTTAATGGCTCAAATGCCCATGAGAATTTGTCACCCTCATATGGATGTCGAAGAATGGCAAAATAAAACTGGATCTGATCCAAAAAATTGGCCTTGGAGTTACCATAACGGTGGGCATTGGCCAAGTTTACTTTGGTTTTTTGGTGCAGCCGTCCTATTGCATCAAAAGAATTATGGTTCTGATGATGTGATTCTTATGGAAGAAATGAAATCTTTAATAGAAGAGTCATATTGGTGTCAACTTAATCAATTGCCTAAGCAAGAGTGGGCAGAATATTTTGATGGTCCTACAGGTACTTGGGTTGGACAACAATCAAGAACGTATCAAACTTGGACGATTGTTGGATTTTTGTTAATGAATCATTTCCTAAGAAATGAGTATAATGATCTAGATATGTTTAAAATTTAAACCTAAAATAATCCTAGGGTTAGTGATTTATCAATTGGCAAGCATGCTCCAATACCGAGATAGATTGTTAAAAAAGTTCCGAATAAGAAAACAGACATAGCTATTGGTCTCCTAAATGGATTAGAAAATTTGTTCACGTTTTCGATAAAGGGTAAGATCATTAATCCAAGTGGAATTAATGTTTGAAGTGCAATGCCCAAAAGTTTATTCGGAACAACCCTAAGTATTTGGAAAACTGGATATAGGTACCATTCAGGAAGTATTTCCAGTGGTGTTGCGAAAGGATTAGCTTTGTCTCCCAACATCGCAGGATCCAAAACTGCTAATCCAACTACGCAGGCAATAGTACCTAAAATAACTACCGGGAAAATATATAATAAATCGTTTGGCCAAGCTGGTTCACCATAATAATTATGGCCCATACCTTTAGCTAACTTTGCTCTCAATTTTGGATCAGATAGATCTGGTTTTTTTAGGGTAGACATATGGAGAACTAATAATTATTTAAGTATAAGAGTTTATAAAGGGCCTGAAATACCTTGTTTACGAATCATTAAAAAATGCATCAACATGAATACTGCTAAAGACCATGGCAATACAAAAGTATGAAGACTATAAAATCTGGTTAAAGTGGATTGACCAACACTTTCTCCACCTCTAAGTAATTCAACCATAAAGTCGCCAATTACAGGTATTGCAGCAGGGACACCTGAAACAATTTTAACTGCCCAGTAACCTACCTGATCCCAAGGAAGAGAGTATCCAGTTACTCCAAAAGCAACAGTTATTACTGCCATTACAACACCTGTAACCCAAGTTAATTCTCTTGGCCTTTTAAACCCCCCAGTAAGATAAACCCTAAATACATGAAGAATTAACATCAAAACCATCATTGATGCACTCCATCTATGCACAGATCTTATTAACCATCCAAAACTTACATCGGTCATTAAATAACTGACTGAACTATAAGCTTGTGTAACAGTTGGCTTATAGTAAAAAGTCATTGCAAAACCTGTTGCAAATTGAATTAGGAAGCATACTAAAGTTATGCCTCCTAAACAATAAAAAATATTTACGTGAGGGGGTACGTACTTGGAAGTTACGTCGTCAGTTATGTCTTGGATTTCAAGCCTTTCTTGAAACCAGTCATAAACAGATGAAGAATTCGCCATCCAAAAAAAAATTAGCTTTGATATAAAGAGCTTACTTAAAATTCTTATACTTGGTGTTAACACTTAACCCAATGAATTCATCTTTTAACAAACTTTTAACATTCAAAAATGTGATCACTGCATCAATGATCATAGTTTTTTCTATCAATCTTTTATTGATTGAAAGGGTGTATGCTCTCAGTGATAGCAGGCAATTAGTACTTGATGCTTGGACCTTAGTAAACGAAGGTTTTTATGACCCAGAAAAGTTTGATGAAATCCAATGGAAAAGAATTAGGCAAAAAACATTACAGAAACAAATTGAAACAAGTGAAGAGGCTTATTCCGCAATTGAAGACATGTTAAGACCTCTAGACGATCCCTATACAAGAGTTTTACGCCCAAAAGATTATGAACTACTGAAATCAAGTAATTTTGGTAGTGAAATCAATGGTGTTGGACTTCAATTAGGTGAAGATGATGACAATAAAGTTAAAGTTATCTCTACTCTTGGGGGTTCGCCAGCTGAAGAAGCTGGAATAGTAAGCGGGGACTTGATAGAGAAAGTGGACGGAATCTCATCAGAAAAATTAGGGCTTGCAAGTACTGCCTCTAAGTTAAGAGGTGAATCAGGGACAAAAGTTTTAGTTGAATTATCTTCGGAATCAGGAGAAATTAGAGAGGTCGATTTAGAGAGGAGAGCAGTAGATCTCAGACCAGTTAGAACAAAAAGATTAAGAGACGATTCTCACACAATAGGATATTTAAGGATAACTCAATTCAGCGAAAGCGTACCCAAAAAAGTTGAAGAGGCACTTAAAGAGTTAAAAGATAAAGAGGTTGAGGGATTAATATTGGATCTTAGAAATAATTCAGGGGGACTAGTAAGTTCAGGTATAGCTGTTGCAGACTCATTATTGAGTGAGAAACCTGTAGTCGAGACAAAAGATAGAAATGGAATAAAAGATGCAATTATTTCTCAAAAAGAGACATCTTTTGATGGACCTATGGTGACTCTAATAAATAAGGGTACTGCAAGTGCCAGTGAAATACTTGCTGGTTCTTTACAAGATAATGAGAGATCAATTCTTATGGGAGAACAAACTTATGGGAAAGGTTTAATTCAATCCCTAAAAAGTTTGGGAGAAGATAGTGGTATTGCTATAACAGTGGCTAGTTACTTAACCCCCAAAGGTAATAATATTCAAGGCCAAGGTATGACTCCTGACAAATTACTTGATCTGCCGGATGCAAGTGATTATGGCAGTACTGACGACAAATGGGTAAGGAACGCAGAATTATTTCTGGGGTCTCTTCTAGAAAAAGAAGAAGTTTCAGTTCAAACTATTGAATTAAACAGTGAAGAAATTAAATCTTGAAATAGTAAAGATTAAAAATAAAAAATCTTAAAAATATGAGTATTAAAAGAATTTTTCATGACCCAATTCATAAAGAAATAGTATTTGATGCAGAGAAGCCAGAAGAATTAATGATTATGGAATTAATTGATACAGTTGCTTTTCAAAGACTAAGAAGAATAAAACAACTAGGAGCAGCATCATTACTTTTTCATGGTGCAGAATCAAGTAGATTTACCCACTCAATTGGTGTTTTTTCTATAGCTAGAAAAATTTATAAAAGATTAATTGAAAGTAAATCTTCATTTTGTGAAAATAAATTTGTTCTTTATGGCGCAGCTCTACTACATGATTTAGGTCATGGCCCTTTAAGCCATACCAGTGAAACAATATTCAAGCATGATCACGAATATTGGTCTGAAAAATTAATTACAGATTATTCTCCAATAAATTCAATCCTCAAAAAATATGACAACGAATTACCAAGAAAAATTGGTGGATTATTTAAATCAAAACAACTATTTTCAAAACCTATAAAAACATTGATAAGTAGTGAGATAGATTGCGATCGTCTAGATTATCTTTTGCGAGATAGTTATAACACAGGTACTAATTATGGCTTAGTAGATTTAGAGAGAATAATTTCAGCTCTTACCTTTTCACCTGATGGGAATATCGGAATCAAACCAAAAGGAGTTATTGCTATTGAGCATTTCCTTGTACTAAGAAATTTTATGTATAGAACAATCTACAATCACAGGATAAACGAAATATCAACATGGATTCTGGAAAAAATAATACACACACTAAAAAATAATTATGAAAAAAAAATCTGGTTAGATAATTCTCTATATAAATTGATTTTTTCACCTTCAAAGGTTGATTTTGTTGATTTCATAAGAAATGATGATGTAACCTTTTATTATCATTTAATTAGATGGAAAGATGAGTCTTTTGAGCCACTTTCTACACTATGCAAAATGTTTATTGATAGAGATTTATTAAAGGCATCAGACATAAGTTTTTTAAGTAGGATAAACAGATTAAAAATACTTTCATTTGCCACTAAATTATGTGAAAAGAATGGTTATGATTCAGAAATATTTTGTGGGATTAAGGAAAGGTCTTTAAAAGGTTTTGAATCTAACAATGCACCAAAAATATGGGACGGCAATTATCAAAGCGAATTAGAAAATAGTTCTACATTAATAAAAACTTTAATGATATCTGAAGAAAGCTCTTTTATTATTTATCCAAGTATGATCAAAAATGAAATTAACAATGAAATTTCATTAATTAAAAACAATTTCTAGATTTAATTCAATGGAAATAGTTTTGAAAAACACTAAAAGTAAATATTTAGAAATTTTTTCTTTGTCAGATTTAGATAATATCCATGAAACTTTCAAAAGATTTTCTTCCATCAAAGGACCTTTAGAAGCAAAAATTTTCTCAGTCAATGAGTCAATAAGTTCTCATCAATTATCAAAATTAAAAAATCATTTTGACAAAATAAACATTTGTTCCTTATGCATTTACTCAAATAATAGAGATACAATATTAAGTGGAAAGTCTTTAAAAATAGATTCATCTTTTATTAAAAAGGAAGAGATTAAAAATAAGTTATTATTATTCAATTCAAAAAACAAAGAGGATATTCTCCACAAAGGAACTATTCGATCAGGTGAAAGAATATCTTCAAATGGAAACTTATGCATTATTGGAGACGTTAATCCAGGAGCAATAGTTTCCGCTAAGAAAAATATTTACGTTTGGGGCAAATTACTAGGGATCGCATTCGCAGGGAAAAGTGGAAATAAAAATGCCTATATTGCATCACTTTATCTAAACCCTTTGCAGTTAAGAATTGCAGATGTAGTAGCTATTGGACCAAAGGATAAGCCCAAAAATTGTTATCCAGAAATTGCAGTAATATATAAACAAACGATAATTATCAAACCACACATAATCGAAAGTAAAAATTAATCAATCATTTGCAATAAATTAATTTAAAGTAGATAAATTTAAGAATTACTTAACTTTTAAAATATTTAACTTTCTGCTGGTGGCTCTATTATTTGGAAAATCTTTAAAATCGTGGGGAAGAATACTCGCACAATATTAATTTGTTCAGGCAAAGGAGGGGTTGGTAAAACAACTTTAACTGCAAACCTAGGCATAGCACTTGCTAATAGCGGAGCAACAACTGCTGTATTAGATGCTGATTTTGGCTTAAGAAATTTAGATCTTCTTCTAGGATTAGAAAATCGTATTATTTATACAGCTCAAGATGTTCTAGACAAGAATTGTCGTCTTGATCAAGCATTGGTTAGACATAAAAAGGAACCTAATCTTGCTCTTCTACCTGCTGGAGATCCAAGGATGTTGGATTGGATGAAGCCCGAAGATATGAAAAAAATTAGTGAGCTACTTAGTGATAAATTTGATTTTGTTTTAGTAGATTGTCCTGCTGGTGTAGAAGATGGCTTTAAGAATGCTCTTGCAGCCTGTAAAGAAGCTATTGTTGTTACTAATCCGGAATTATCCGCTGTGCGGGATGCGGATAGAGTAATAGGGATTCTTAATACTTCAGATATTGAGCCTATCCAACTTGTAATCAATAGAGTTCGTCCCAACATGATGGCCAGTCAAGAAATGTTATCTATCGAAGATGTACAAGGGATTCTCTCTTTACCGTTATTAGGTATTGTTTTAGAGGATGAACAGGTAATAATAAGTACAAATAGAGGAGAGCCACTAACACTTTCAGATGGTAGATCTCCTGCAAAAAAATGTTATTTGAATGTTTCTCAAAGACTTACAAATAAAGATGTACCAATGATCGATCCAAAAAAAGAAGGTAAAAGTCTTAAAGATAAATTCATGAGATTAATGCAAACAAAGGTTTTTTAAAATGATGACTCTCAGAGATCTTATAAATAAATTACTAGGCAGAGAAACGTCTAGTGCAAATACAGCTAGAGAAAGATTACAACTTGTACTTGCTCATGACAGAGTTGATATGAGTTCCTTGACAACTGATCTTTTAGATAAAATGAGGAAAGAGATTCTTGATGTTGTTGCTAAATATGTTGAAATTGATTTTGAAGAGGTGGCAGTAAGCTTAGAGACTGAGGATAGAATGACTGCATTAGTTGCCAATTTACCAATCAAAAGAACTATTTCAGGAGAAATTAAATTCAAAAAAACTGATAAAGCTAATAAAGATATCAAAAAGTAATAAATTTAAAAAAAAAGCTAAAAAAATACTGATAATTGACCCTCCCTAATTGTAAGATGAAGAGATTGCCGGCTTAGCTCAGCGGTAGAGCAGCGCTTTTGTAAAGCGAAGGTCATCAGTTCAAATCTGTTAGCCGGCATTTTGATTTATTTAATTCTGTTCAATATTCTTCTCTGAAAATAAAAAGATTAAACCTATCAGAGCAATGATAGGGAACATTCTTATTTCGAGAACATACTCACAAAAGGATGCAAGAGGTTCAAATATCCAATAAGTAAAAAATTGAATTAAAAAAACAAAAAATAATAATAATAACATTAATACAATTCCTTAACTAATACTTCTCCTTCTCTAATAAGCTTCCAATCTCCACTTTTCCTCCAAAATATAATAGTACTAGCTTTCCCACTTCTTTCTCCCCAGGGGATGGGACCCAAAATTTTTACAGAAGGGAAGTCTAGAGCAATACCTTCAACTGTAATTGATCCTTTAAAACCTGAAATATTTGCACTTGAAGTTAACAATGGGCCTGTTTCTCTCATGAGAGATTGAGCCATATGTGAATTTGGAATCCTCAAGCCAAGAGTAAGATCATTGCTTGTGAGGATAGTAGTCTGCTTTTCAGAAGCAGGAATAACCATTGTCAGAGCTCCAGGCCAATATTTTGATGCAATATTTTCGTAATCTTCTTTAGCTGATTCGTGAACATAATCTATTAATTGTTTGTGTTCTGATCCCATAAGAATTAAGGGTTTGTCTCTATCTCTTTTTTTAAACTTATAAATAGTATTTGAAAATTTTGGCAAGCATCCAATTGCAGGTAATGTGTCAGTTGGGAAAATTATAGGTAATCCACTCTTAAGAGTCTTTGATGCGGCTTTACAGTCTACTAAATTCATTTAGATTTAGAACTTATAATAATTTATTTATATCTCCCAATGGTAAACCTACCAATACCTGAAAGATCTTTCACTATTTCAATTGATGTAAATTTATTTTTAATCAGTAGTTGTTTTACTTTTTCACCTTGATCAAAATGATTCTCTAAAATTAGCCAGCCCTTCTCCTTTAAAAATAATGGTGCTTTTTGTATTATTTCTCTAATATGTTTTAAACCATCTTCACCACCTAATAAGGCAACTTTAGGTTCGAAATTTTTAACTTCTTTGGGTAATTTTTCATAAGTATCTTGAGGAATATATGGCGGGTTTGCAATAGCAAGATCAAATTTTCCTTTAAAACTTTCAAGAGGTGACCACCAATTTCCGCAAAAAAATTTCAAATTAGATTGTTTAGAAGAATTTACATAATTTTTAAAAGCTATTTCTAATGCATCTTGATCTATATCAGTTGCAATTCCTTCGCTAAATGGATAAGCCAATGTTAAAGCAATACTTATAGCGCCTGATCCAGTTCCTAATTCTGCAAAAAATAATTTTTCTGACTTCTTTCGAAATATACTAAAGACAATATCAACTATGAGCTCTGTTTCTGGTCTGGGAATGAGTACTTTGTTTGTAACTTTTAACTTTAAGTCTCTCCAAAAAGTTATTCCACAAAGATATTGTATTGGGCAAGATTTAAGTAAATGTTCGTTCCAAATAGATTCTAAAAATTCTAAATTTTTTTTTAAATATAAGTTTCCCTCAGGATTTATACTTATAAGGTTTAGATCATTACTAGATATACCGCCTATACAATCAAGTAAGACAGCAAAAGACAGATGATCGCCTCCTTTAGAAAGTTGCTTTTTTTTCCAAAATAAAAATTCTTCACCGGGAACACTAAGCATTTAATAAAGAATTAGCGTTTTGGCCCAAGCTTACCTTTACTAGAGTCAGAATAGAAGCTTGATTTTTCTCCATCTTGGGTAGAAATAAATAAACCTATAAGGAAAATTGTTGGCACCCCTACAAATAAAAGACTAGCTACGAATCCAAAGTTTGTTGTTTCCATTTAATTAGTAGTTCTATATTTAGTAATAAGACTATAGACATATAACTTGGAATAAAGTGGAAAAATAAATAAATTTTATAAACTGATTAACAGTCTTAAACAATTTAACGAGGTAATTTTTTATTTTCACTAATTTTTTTTAGTTCTTCCAAATTTGAGGGAGGGGATTGTGGTTTTGTTAAAATTACGGAAGAGGATTTTATCAATGTTTGACATGCGAGTCGCCAATTTTCGGGTCTATTTTTGAGTTTTTCTTCTTCAACAGATGTAAGAGGGCTCAAAGAATTTTTGTTTCCACCTTCAACTGAAATAAAACAAGTACTGCATTGTCCTGCCCCTCCGCAATTTCCTAAAATGCCTTTTAATCCATAGAGCTGTAAGTTTTCTTTCATTACCAATTCCCTTAAATTTTCACCAGGATTGCATTGGACTTCTAGATCCTCACGGATAAATCTGATAATTGCCATTTTTTTAGTTATTTTTCTTATTTTGGCGTTTTACTTTGAGAATTGTGACCAAAATATTAACAATTTTTTGCTAAAAATTCCTTGTAAACTCAGTTCTACAAATTGATTTGCCCAATTTTTGCAAGAAAATAAATTTATTTACAAAAATCCCTCAAAGACTAAAAAACCCTTACTATCGTGATGTTTAGCTGTTTATTCAGCATAGTTACTAGAAATTAACCGATGGGATTGCCTTGGTATCGAGTTCACACGGTAGTTATTAATGACCCAGGTCGACTACTCGCTGTGCATCTTATGCATACTGCATTATTAGCCGGCTGGGCCGGTTCAATGGCTCTTTATGAATTAGCCATTTTTGATCCTTCTGATGCTGTTCTCAATCCGATGTGGAGACAGGGAATGTACGTTATGCCCTTCATGGCAAGACTTGGTATCACAAGTAGTTGGAATGGATGGGATATTACGGGTGCTACAGGAGTTGATCCTGGATTCTGGAGTTTTGAAGGTGTTGCAGCTGCACACATAGTATTTAGTGGACTATTGATGTTGGCTTCCATTTGGCATTGGACATACTGGGATTTGGATCTATGGGAAGATTCAAGAACTGGAGAGCCTGCTCTTGATTTGCCAAGAATATTCGGAATTCACCTTCTTCTAGCTGGACTTACATGCTTTGGTTTTGGAGCTTTTCATTGCGCAAACGTTGGGATTTGGGTTTCAGATCCTTACGGTTTAACTGGTCATGTAGAGCCAGTAGCACCTTCCTGGGGAGTAGAAGGATTTAACCCCTTTAATCCAGGAGGAATTGTTGCTAATCATATTGCTGCTGGACTTATGGGGATTATTGGGGGAATTTTTCACATTACCAATAGACCTGGAGAAAGACTTTATAGAGCATTAAAACTTGGAAGTCTTGAAGGAGTTCTAGCTAGTGCCCTTGCTGCTGTTTTATTTGTTTCTTTCGTTGTTGCAGGGACAATGTGGTACGGTTCAGCGACAACTCCAGTAGAATTATTTGGTCCTACCAGATACCAATGGGATTCTGGTTATTTCAAAACCGAAATTAATAGAAGGGTACAAGCTGCCATAGATGATGGTGCTACGAAAGAAGAGGCATACGCATCTATTCCAGAGAAATTAGCCTTCTACGATTATGTTGGTAATAGTCCTGCAAAAGGAGGTCTATTCAGAGTTGGAGCTCTTGTTAATGGTGATGGTTTACCAACTGGTTGGCAAGGTCATATTGCTTTCCAAGATAAAGAAGGTAACGAATTAGAAGTTAGAAGAATACCTAATTTCTTTGAAAACTTTCCTGTCATACTTGAAGACAAAGAAGGTAATGTAAGAGCAGATATTCCATTTAGAAGAGCTGAAGCAAAGTATTCATTTGAACAGACTGGAATTACTGCAACTATTTATGGCGGAGATCTTAATGGTCAAACATTTACCGATCCTGCAGTAGTTAAAAGATTAGCTAGAAAGGCTCAACTTGGAGAAGCATTCAAGTTTGACAGAGAAACTTATAAATCTGACGGTGTATTCCGAAGCTCACCAAGAGCGTGGTTTACATATGCACATTTATGTTTCGGATTGCTTTTCTTGTTTGGCCATTGGTGGCACGCTTCAAGAACTCTTTACAGGAATTCTTTTGCTGGTATTGATGCTGAGATTGGCGACCAAGTTGAATTTGGTTTATTCAAGAAGCTTGGTGACGAAACCACAAGAAGAATCCCAGGAAGGGTTTAAACTAAACTTTATTACTTAATCTTATGGAAGCTTTCGCTTACGTTCTTATTTTAACTCTAGCAGTTGTTACCTTATTCTTTGCTGTCGCCTTTAGAGACCCACCTAAATTTGATAGAAAATGAACTAAGAAAAAAAACCTCTTTAACAAGAGGTTTTTTTTTACTTTTCATAATTAGGATATTACTCTACTATTAGAGTTGAAGTGCAGCTTATTTCACCACATGCAGTGTCCAACCTGTCAAAACACAGATAGCAGAGTTTTGGAATCAAGATCTGCTGATAGTGGTAAAAGTGTTCGAAGAAGAAGAGAGTGCTTAAATTGCAGCTTTAGATTTACAACTTATGAAAGAGTGGAATCAATGCCAGTTTCAGTTATAAAAAAAGACGGAAGCAGAGAATTATTTGATAAACAAAAACTATTTACTGGTATATCAAGAGCTTGCGAAAAAACTAACTTCAGTAGTGAAGCAATTATTAACTTTGTAGATGGAATTGAATCACAAATCGTTCAAGATTCTAGTAAAGATATTAAGTCTTCACATATCGGAGAATTAATACTTAAAAATCTTAGAAAAGAAAACGAAGTCGCCTATATCAGATACGCCTCAGTTTACAGAAAATTTAATGGGGTAAAAGATTTTATTTCTACTCTTGAATCTCTAAAGGGAAGTTCAAAAAACCAATTAGCTTCAATTTCTTAAAATTCAGCATCTTAAAGTGTAGAATACATATCACAAATATTTTTGCTATTGGTTTGCAGGCTAGTAGCATTCCTTTCTAACTACCTTAGGTAGTCTGCGATATAACAAATGAACGAAAATTCTTCGCAAACCATTAAAGAACTTTCTGAGGACCAAGAAATTAAAAATTCGTCTGAGTTAAATAATGATTCGGCATCTCACAATGAGGAAGATTTATCATTCGAGAAGAGCGATATACCTTCAGCAGATTCTTCCTCTAGCAGAACAAATACGGATTTTGACAACGCAGGATTCACACAAGAAGAATTTGCATCACTTTTGGGTAAGTACGACTACAATTTCAAGCCAGGTGATCTAGTTAAAGGTACCGTTTTTGCTCTAGAGCCCAAAGGGGCAATGATAGATATAGGGGCAAAAACAGCTGCTTTTATGCCTGTTCAGGAGGTTTCAATAAATAGAGTTGAAGGACTTAATGATGTCTTACAACCTTCAGAAAGTAGAGAATTTTTCATAATGAGCGAAGAAAATGAAGATGGCCAATTAGCCCTCTCCATTAGAAGAATTGAATATCAAAGAGCATGGGAAAGGGTAAGACAACTCCAAAAAGAAGATGCAACTATATATTCTGAAGTTTTTGCAACAAATAGAGGAGGAGCTCTTGTTAGGGTAGAGGGCTTGAGAGGTTTTATCCCAGGCTCGCACATAAGTGCTCGAAAAATTAAAGATGACTTAGAAGGTGAACATTTGCCTTTAAAATTTCTTGAAGTTGATGAAGAGAGAAATAGATTAGTACTAAGCCATAGAAGAGCTTTGGTTGAGAAAAAAATGAACCGACTTGAGGTAGGTGAAGTTGTTGTTGGTTCAGTAAAAGGTATTAAACCTTATGGAGCCTTTATTGATATTGGTGGAGTTAGTGGTCTATTGCACATTTCTGAAATTAGTCATGAACATATTGAGACTCCTCATAACGTTTTAAATGTTAATGACCAAATGAAGGTTATGATAATAGATCTTGATTCAGAAAGAGGACGAATTTCATTATCTACTAAAGCACTTGAACCTGAACCAGGCGATATGTTAACTGACCCTCAAAAAGTTTTTAGTAAAGCTGAAGAAATGGCTGCGAAATACAAACAAATGTTATTTGAACAAACTGACGATAACCAAGAGATGCCCGCAGCTTCGACTGAGACAGTATAAATTCACTTATTTATTTCATGCACGAATTCAGAACTTAAGCCTCTTTGTTCTTGTACAAGTATTTTTTAATTTACAATAATTGATTTGTAACGATAATCTAATTTAGGATAAAGTCTAATTTCAAAATTATTTGTAAATGAGTGATTTCATTTTCACTTCTGAATCCGTAACTGAAGGTCATCCTGACAAAATATGTGATCAAATTAGTGACGCTGTTTTAGATGCTTTATTGACAGAAGATCCAGAAAGCAGAGTTGCATGCGAAACTGTCGTTAATACGGGTCTTTGTTTACTTACTGGAGAAATAACTTCAAAAGCAAAAGTCGATTACATCAAACTTGTTAGAAATGTAATTAAAGAAATTGGATATGAAGGACATAGAGCAGGTGGTTTTGACGCAAACAGTTGTGCTGTTTTAGTAGCACTTGACGAGCAATCGCCAGATATTTCTCAAGGAGTTAACGACGCGGATGATGTTAACGATGATTTGGAAAATAATACCGGAGCTGGTGACCAAGGCATAATGTTCGGCTATGCATGCGATGAGACTCCTGAATTAATGCCCTTACCGATTAGCTTAGCTCATAGATTAGCCCTTCAACTTGCCAAAGTGCGGCATAAAGAAGTCCTTAATTATCTACTCCCTGATGGTAAAACTCAAGTAAGTATTGATTATGAAAAAGGGTTGCCTGTCTCTATTAATACGATTTTAATTTCAACTCAACATAATCCTAAGATTGACGGAATAACAAATGAAGAAGAAATTCGTCAAAGAATAAAAGAAGATTTATGGACGCATGTTGTAATTCCTGCTACTGAAGATTTAGAAATCAAACCAAACATAAGCAAGACAAGATTTCTAGTAAACCCTACAGGAAAATTTGTAGTAGGCGGTCCTCAAGGAGATGCGGGGCTCACTGGGAGAAAAATTATTGTAGACACTTATGGGGGATATGCAAGACATGGAGGAGGGGCCTTTTCTGGTAAAGATCCCACAAAAGTAGATAGATCAGCCGCTTATGCAGCTCGTTATGTAGCTAAAAGCATAGTCAAGGCAAAATTGGCAAAAAAAGCAGAAGTTCAATTAAGTTATGCTATTGGAGTAGCAAAACCAATTTCCATTCTCGTGGAAACTTTTGATACAGGTGTTATTCCACAAGCTAATTTGACTGAGCTAATTAAAGAGCACTTTGATTTAAGACCCGCAGCAATAATAAAAGAATTTAACTTGAGAAATCTACCAAAAAAAATGGGAGGTAAATTTTTTAGAAATACTGCTTCCTATGGACATTTTGGCAGAAGAGATCTTGAGCTCCCTTGGGAAAATGTAGAAGAAAAAGCAGCTAAATTAGCCGAGGCTTCCAAAATCTTTTTATAAAAAATTTTTTTCTATGCCTGATAATTTTTATGGAGGGTTAGATTTTGGAACCAGCGGGGCGAGAATATCAATAATTAATCTTCATAAAAAATTAGTATATTCAAATTCAGTACCTTATTCATACAGCTTTAAAAATCCAAATTCTTGGATCAATTCTTGTGAAAATCTCTTAGTTAATTTACCTATTGAGGTAAAAATTAACCTTAATAAATTGGCTATCTCAGGCACCTCAGGAACTTTAACAGCATCAAATTTAAAAGGAGAGCCGTTAGGAGAAGCAATACCTTATGACCAAGCATGTCATGAAAATAAGATCCTTCTTGAATTACTAACTTCTAGAGAAGATCATTTGCGAACTCCATACAGTAGTCTTGCTAAAGCATTAAAACTAATAGATATATATGGAACAAATATACTTTTAAGGCATCAATCTGATTGGATCACTGGTTGGTTTTTAAAAGATTGGACTCATGGAGAGGAAGGTAATAATCTAAAACTTGGTTGGGATCTCAAAAAAGGATCATGGCCAAAAAGCTATCTCAATTCTTCGTGGCAAAAATGCCTACCTCAAATAATAAAAAGCGGGAAAATCATTGGACAAGTAGATTTTAATTTAGCAGAGAAATTTAAATTGAATAAGAAATTAATATTAATCTCAGGCACCACGGACTCTAATGCAAGTGTAATAGCTGCAGGTTTAGGTAAAGAAGATGGCCTCACAGTTTTAGGAACAACTATTGTAGTTAAGAAAATTATTGATAACCCCATAAAAAAACAAGGAATTACAAATCATAGAGTAGATGGCAATTGGATATGCGGAGGAGCATCCAATGCAGGATGTGGTATCTTATCTCAATTCTTCTCTGATTTAGAAATAAAGGAGCTCAGTCGACAGATAAATCCGTCGAAAAATACTTATTTAAATCTTTTGCCTCTTAATAGTAAAGGAGAAAGATTTCCTGTTAATAATTCAAATTTAGAGCCGATACTTGGTCCAAGGCCAGTAAGCGACTCACTTTATTTACATGCATTATTTGAGGGACTAGCTAAGATCGAATTGAAAGGATGGGAAAAACTAGGCGAACTAACAGGTTCCCTTCCAAAAAAAATTATTACTATTGGTGGAGGTTCAAAAAACCCACAATGGAGAAAAATAAGAGAAAAAATTATCAATATACCAATAGTTTCCTGTAAAAAAACTACTTCCTTTGGCACTGCCTTATTAGCGATTAATGCAAAATAATAGTTTTTTGGAATATTTGATGAAGATATAAAATTTTTAATGAAAAGGGTTTCACAAACTACACATCGTAATTTAGAGTATATAGGTTAGAGCCGGGATAGCTCAGTTGGTAGAGCAGGCGACTGAAAATCGCCGTGTCCCCAGTTCAAATCTGGGTCCTGGCACCTTTAAACCCTTTCTATGGCGGGGTTTTAACGTTTTTAGGGATGGAGTACACTTCATGGAGTACACAATATTACAATCTTGAAGAATCCAGTCTGCAACTGATTTTTCGAACCTCAAATACCTAATTCAAATCTGGGTCCTGGTACCTTTAAAACCCTTTCCTAGACAGGTTTTTATACTTTCAAATCATTGAGAACTCGTTATTTTTTCGTATTTTTTATAACTTAAAATTTTTAGTTTTCGACTCTGCAGACTTGACCAATAACATCCAAAATCAGTTTATCTCCATTTGGATCTTGCCAATTAGCTAAATCGTTGAAATTACTAATTGCTTCATCTATTGAAACGTCAACATCTCTAAATGATTTTTCAAAACAATTTATATCCATTGTATAGAGAATATCCTTAGTAATTTCACTTTTTGTTTTGGGAATAAATTTACTCAATACTCTTACAGAACCATCCTCATTCCTTTTTATACTTTTCCTATCCCATAACTGCTCTCCGTATTCACTTTTAGGGACTCCAATCCATTCATGAGGCAAAGCTTCTGATTTTTGTATTGAAATACAAAAGAAAATAATAATCGAAAGGACTAAATTAAATATATTTCTAAAAAATATTGAATTAACTTTATTCTTAGAATTAATCATGACTACTTGTGGAATACAAATATTTTTTATTAGTAGGAAATATAAGATTAAAAATTTGTAAAAATTTTTATTGATTAGTATTTCTATTATAGATAGAATCGAATATTAAATTAAGAATGTACTTCCAATAAATTTATTAGAAAGATAATGAACAAAATACAGAAATTTCTCTCAGTAGTTTTTTTTATAGCAATATTTGTAGTATTGATTTATTTAATCCAAAATTATGGGATTGAACCTCTAAGGAACAAAATAGAAAGTATGGGGATTTGGGCTCCTTTTGGAATATTCATACTCAGAGGAGTCAGTATTATTTTACCTGCCCTTCCAAGTTCAGCTTATTCTCTGCTAGCTGGTTCATTACTAGGATTTCAAAAAGGTTACATGACAATAATCTTTTCTGATATCGTTTTTTGCCAAGCTGCTTTCTTTATCGCAAGAAATTATGGTCGGGTTCCTGTACGTAATTTAGTAGGCCCGAAAGCAATGCAAAAGATTGAAAGTTTTAATCAAAACCAGCTAGAAGAAAATTTCTTTCTTATGACAGGTCTACTAATGACTGGCCTTTTTGATTTTCTAAGCTACGCAATTGGTATTGGAGGAACTCGATGGAAAATATTTACTCCTGCATTATTAATCAGTCTTCTAATCAGTGACTCTATACTAGTAGCAGTAGGAGCTGGAGTTAGCCAGGGAGCAGGATTATTTCTAGGGATTGCTCTATTGGGAATGTTTGCTTTAGCGACTATTTCAGGATTGGCAAAAAATAAAATGCCTAAATAAAAAACAGTTGATAATTCTTTAATCAAATACGAAAGATATGACATTTTCGCAAACAATAACTATATAAATAATGATTCATGCAAGAATAGAAATCGATTAATTTTTAAAGTTATTAGATGACTCCATTTAGACCAACTTCATATGATCGCCCCGGAGAACAAATATCAACTACTCCTTCTGGATTAAAAGTAACTTCTGCAAAGAGATTAATGGTGGATTCAATGGTAAGAATGATACAAAAAGCAGAAAATCATTCCGTAGAAGATAAACTTGACGAAGAATCTAACAATAATTAATCAATTCATTGATAAAAGCATAGGAGAATGGAAATCTATTAGAAGTTCTCACACTTTAGCTTTTCAGGAATTTGAAAACTCAACTAGTAAAATACATATAAAACATATCAACAAAAAAAATAAAAAAGTCGTTGAAATTTTTAAAAATTATAAATTCAGTTTAAACCTAGAGAGCATAGCCATTTCTATAAACTGGCAAGCTATTAGTGATTGGGAAGATGATTATATGAGTGAGGGAGATGAAACTATTCTGATTTTTTTACCCAAAGATGAAAATTCAGGAATTGTTCTAAGAAATAAAGGTTATACAGAATCCTTTATTTCATCATCCAATTATTTTGTTGATGAACAAAATAATTTACACATTAAAACTATTTATAAATCAACAGTTTCCGAAGAAAGAATTTCCTTTTTATCCACTCATGTAAGATCCAGATTTTCTACTATAAGAAATCTGGAAAATAACTCAGTTGTACAGACTTCACATACTTCAGAGATAAGGAACTTAGCTAGTCTAAAAGATTAATTATCCTTTCAAATTGAAACTCTGTTTCAGATATTAATTTAGGAAGAAAGCCTTTATTTCCACTCATATTATTAACTGTTGAATTTAAATCAGAGATAGTTGCATCTCGCATTAATTGAAAAACCCTTCTTGCATTTCTTAAAGGGACCCCAAGAGCAAGATAAGTATTTTTAAGATCCTTCAAACAACTTTTTTCTAAAACTGATTCGTCATTAGAAATTAAAAGATAAGCAACAATCCTTAGGATTATTTCTCCATCTCTTAAACAAACGGACATCTTGTTAGTAGTATTTAAAGATATTTTTGAATTAAGTGAATCTTGATTTTCGCAAATCATGGCTGTTACAGCGTCTGCTGCAATTGCATGTGAATTATTAGTAATTGAGCTTATTGCATCTAATCTTGAGTTTGCACTATTAATAAATTCTTTTATATTGCTTAAATCATTTAATTTCTTATCGGCTGACAATAGTTGATTATTCTTTGAAACTGACATTCCTGAAGTAAAAATATAAAGAACGATCTTAAGAATAATACAAAGCTAGTAAAAACAATACAATTTCAAACTTAACGCAACGCTTCTTAATTAATAACTTCATTCCAAAGTGATAGTTGAAATAATTCAAATAAAAAATTTTTTTCCGCTAATATAAAACTACATTTAAATAAGGTTTTGGATCAACAGGATTTAAAATTATCAAAGAAACTTATTTCCTCATACAAAAAGAGATTGGAAAAAGAAATTCTAGACAGAAGCATGAAATTAAAGATGCCTCAAAATAAATTTGAAGAAATAATTAATAACAATAATGAACTTATAAATTTAAAAAAAACGTTAGAGGATCTAGAAACGGAATCTGAATCTCATAGTAAAGTCTGATTTTTGAAAAACCCTTCCAAAAGTGCCTCAAACCAACAATTTCCTTTTTAAGTCCCTAAACAATCAACAACTTCAAGCAGTAAGTCATGTTTATGGACCATTATTAGTTGTAGCAGGTGCAGGTAGCGGGAAAACTAAAGCTCTTACACACAGAATTGCAAATCTTATTGAAAATAACTCTATAGATCCCCATAACATTCTTGCAGTCACTTTCACTAACAAAGCTGCTAAAGAAATGAAAGCAAGATTAGAGGTTCTTCTAGCCCAAGAATTAGCTTTTAATCAATTTGGTCAGCCTTGGGCAACTCTCAAAGAAATTGATCAAAATCAATTAAGGACAAACGTTCACCAAGAGAGGCTTCAGAACCTTTGGATCGGTACTTTCCATTCCTTATTTTCAAGACTTCTGAGATACGATATTGAAAAATATACTGATCCAGAAGGCCTAAAATGGACAAGACAATTTTCAATTTATGATGAAACAGATTCTCAAACATTAGTAAAAGAAATTATCAGTCAAGATATGAATCTTGACCCAAAAAGATATGATCCCAAAAAGATTAAAAGATTAATAAGTAATGCTAAAAATCAATGCTTAACTTCTAATGATCTTTTAGAAAAAGCAGAGAATAATTTTGATAAAACAGTTGCAGAAGCCTACAAGAAATATAGGATTTCGCTCTCAAAAAATAATTCTTTAGACTTCGACGATCTTCTACTTTTGCCTGTTTTCTTATTGAGGCAAAATGATATAGTCAGAGATTACTGGCACAAAAGATTTAAACATATTTTAGTTGACGAATATCAAGACACAAATAGAACACAATATGAACTTATAAAATTAATTACGGCTGGAAATACTGAACCAAAAAAATTCTTCAATTGGCAAGATAGGTCAATTTTTGTAGTTGGGGATGCTGATCAAAGTATTTATAGTTTCAGAGCAGCTGACTTCAGAATTTTAATTGGTTTTCAAGAAGATTTTAAAACTTCAATCAACGACGATACAAAATCATCTTTAATTAAATTAGAAGAAAATTATAGGTCATCTTCCAATATCCTTGATGCTGCAAACTCACTAATTGAAAACAACTCTGAAAGAATTGACAAAGTTTTAAAGGCTACTAAAGAAAAAGGGGAACTTTTAACGTTACTCAGCTGTGATGATGAAATTTCCGAGGCAGAAGCAATTACAAATAAAATAAAATCACTCAATAACTATAATCAAAACCCAATTTGGAAAAATTTTGCAATTTTATATCGAACCAGAGCTCAGTCGAGAGTACTAGAAGAATCTCTTGTAAGGTGGCGCATTCCTTATACAATTTTTGGAGGATTGCGTTTTTATGATAGAAGAGAAATTAAAGATGCCATAGCATATTTGAAAGTTCTGGTTAATTCTTCAGATAACGTTAGTCTTTTACGAATCATAAATGTTCCTAGAAGAGGGATTGGTAAGACTACTATTCAAAAACTGAATGAACTATCTAATAGGTTAAATGTCCCATTATGGGAGGTTCTTAATGATAAGCGAAGTATTGAAGAAACAATAGGCAGATCATCAAAAGGAATTAATAAATTTACTGAAATTATGAATGATCTACTGTGTTACCTAGAAAATTCAGGTCCCGCTCAACTACTACAACTTATATTAGAAAAAAGTGGTTATTTAAGTGACTTGCTCTCTAGTGGGACTGAAGAATCTGAAGATAGAAGAAATAATTTACAAGAACTAATTAATGCAGCTACTCAATATGAAGAAGAAACAGAAAGTGGAGATGTAGAAGGATTTCTTTCTACAGCAGCCTTAACAACTGATAATGATGCGAAGAAAAATAATCCTAATTCTGTAACTCTCATGACTCTGCATAATAGTAAAGGTTTAGAATTTCAAAATGTTTTTATCACTGGGCTAGAACAAGGTCTCTTCCCTAGCCATAGATCAATAGATACTCCCTCACTTCTTGAAGAGGAAAGAAGATTATGCTATGTAGGTATTACTAGAGCTAAAGAAAGAGTTTTCTTAAGTCATGCCAGAGAAAGAAGATTATGGGGTGGCATGCGTGAAGCAACAATTCCTTCAATATTTCTTTCGGAAATACCTGAAGATTTAATGGATGGCGAATTACCACAAACTGGTGGTGCTTCAATTAGAAGAGATTGGCATCTTGATCGTTTAACAAGAGTTGATCGAAACAATCCAAATGAATTTGTTAACAAACCAATAAATGCTGTAAGGAAATTATATTCAGGTCCAACTAAAGGGAAAAGCTGGATAGTTGGAGATATTCTAATTCACTCAAAGTTTGGGAAAGGTGAAATCATACATATTTTTGGGAGTGGGGAAAAAATATCTTTAGCAGTAAAATTTGGTGATAAAGGAAGTAAAATTCTAGATCCCAGATTAGCTCCAATTCGTTATGTAAGTTAAAACTCATGAACGATATTTCTGATTACATCCAAAGGGAATTAATCAAAACTCCATTTAATCTATATAACCTAATTGCTAAATACATAGAATCTAATGACAATACTAAAGTAGCTTTTGTTGGCGGTTATTTAAGAGATTTATTAATTAGTAAATTCCACGAAAAATCGTTTTCTAAACCTGTAGATATTGATCTTGTTATTGAAGGATCCTCTATTTCTCTTGCAAAGTTTATAAAAAAAAATATTGTAAATGTAGATTTATGTTTAATCAAGGAATTTAATTTATACAACACTGTAGAAATAAATATTAATGACTATAAAATTGATATTGCTTCTGCAAGAAAAGAAATTTATTCTGCTCCAGGCTTAAATCCCACAGTAAATAAAAGTACTATTGAGGAAGATCTTAAGAGGAGAGATTTCACTATAAATTCAATAGCCTTCGAGGTCTCGACAAGGAAAATCTATGATCTTTATGGAGGAATTTCTGATATAAAAAGTAAAAGATTGAACTTACTTCACAGTAATAGCATTTCAGATGATCCAAGTAGATTAATTAGATGCGCAAAATATGCTTCAAGGTTAGATTTCAATATTTCAAATAATTCCCTCAAACAATCTCAAGAAACAGTTAGGAAATGGCCATGGAAAAGTTCAGAAACTCATCAGAAAATGATTTACCCTCCTGCACTAGGCATACGAATAAGGATGGAACTAGCTGAAATATGCAAACACGATAATTTGACTAATGTGATTTCGATAATTCATAAATGGGAAATTATCTCAATCTTAAATGAAAATATTAAAGTCGATAAAAGATTTTTAAGAGGACTAAATTGGATTAAGAAGTTAAAGGGAAATCATATGCTTTACTTATTAAAAGATTCAGAAGATTTAGAAAAAGCATGTCAAAGATTTTTGGTAAATAATAGTGAGATAAAAATATTAGAAGATTATATTAATATCAAAAAGATATTTAATACAAACCAAAAAAATTTCAATCATTTTTCTCCCTCAAGTTGGACACAATTTATTGAGGACAGAAACCTTAATGATGAGACAGTCAAATTATTAATTTGTGATGGCGGACCATATTGGCGTAACTTGTTTAAGTGGTTATTTATTTACAAATTCATAAAATCAAAAAAAGATGGGGAAACATTAAAAAAAGAAGGATGGGATCCAGGGAAGGAGATGGGAAAGGAAATCAAAAGATTAAGATATTTGGAAATTGACAAATTAAACAGAAATTAATTACATTTTTACAACCTCTCCAACCTTGTACCATTTATCCTTTAGAACATTTTCATATTTACGATTGCAACTAATCAACAAGGGTCCACATGTTTGAGGATCTAATAGTAATGATATTCTCTCGTTAAAAGTCTCTTGATCTAATGAATTTTCGTTTAAAAAATTAATTATTCTTTTTTGCTTATTTACTTTATAAATTTTGTCAAAAATTTCTTTATTAGATTCAAAGAAAGTACTTTTAACATCTTTTCTTATTAAATCAAATACTCCAGGATAAGCTTTAAATGCAAATAAATCTAATAAAACTTTTAGTGGCTCAAGATTATTGCTTTGCCTATATAAATTAGATGATTCAACCATTTCTTTAAGATGTCCAATAAATCCATATCCAGTAATGTCAGTCGCAGCATTGACTAATGATTCTTTAAATTGATTTTGAAAAAGATAAATTTCATCAAGCAAATATTGCTGACTCTTTACTAAATTATTAATTACTTCAGAAGAACTACCTAGCATATTAATATTTTGCATTTGACCAGCAAAGTAAATCCCAACGCCAAGAGGTCTAGACATCATGAGAATATCTCCAATATTCATTCCAGATTTAAGCCATGGTTTTGCTCCATTTTTTAAAATACCTTGTACTGTTAAAGAAATATCTATTCCTAATGAATAAGGTTTATTTACTAAACTTCTCGCCTCGTAAGTATGGCCTCCAAGTAGTTCACCTCCATGATCCTCAACTGTTGATTTAATACCTTGAAGTGCTTGAGAAAAGAGGTAACTCTGAAATTCCCTCTCAACTTTTGGTAATGAAATTAAAGCCTGCGCAGATGAAAGTTTTGCTCCGCATGCCCACAAATCTGAGCAAGCATGCAATGTAGTAATTTTTGCATTAAGCCAAGGATCACTTACCAATGCAGGAAATCCATCTACACTCTGCAAGATAATATCTTGACTATTTTGATATATCTCAACTGAATCTTCAGGTGATGAGGCAAAAGAATTTAAATTAGAATTTATTAATGATTTATTCAAAACAAACTGAGGAATTTTAGCTGCACATCCTCTGCAATCATTCAATGAAATATTTTTTTCACTACTTTTCATAATTAGCCTTTTTGATCTGAACTTTTTAATAAAGTTGAGATCAATTTTATGCTTTAAAATCCAAAAAATAAAAGAAGGGCCGAAAACAAAATTACGATAAATAGCAAAAGCCTTTGGATTATGGCTTGTAAATATATTTACTATTTGCAATCCGATCTTTTGAGGAAACCACTTTTTTAATGATCTCCCTTCTATATCTTTTTTTAGATTTTGTACTAATGTATTTACAACTTTTACTGCAAAAACTCCCGATGCTGGTCTTTTTGCTGAACCTACAAATGCGCAATCACCAACAGCAAAGATTCCAGAGAAACTTTTTATCTGTAAATTCTGATTTGTAATTATTCTGCCATAAGAGTCCGAATCTAATAATTTTTTTTGTGCCCATAACGGAGATGTATTTCCGGTACATAAAAGAATCTTGCCATAATCAAAATTAAGTTTTTCAACTAAATCAATATTGGAATTCCGTAAACTTTTTAGAATTTTATTATTAATTTTTCTTGAATCACATAATAGTTTTAAAGGTCTATCTCCCCATCTTTTTCTCAGAGCATAAGATACTTCAATTGCAGCAAGGCCACTCCCAACAATTACAAATGGAAGTTCATTAACTGAATCAAAAGAGTCCTCTTTTAGTATTGAGTCATAAGCACTTAAAAAAGGTTTAATTGAAAAAGCATTTCGATTTTTAACTAGTGATTCAAATTCTTTTGGAATTTTTGTTTGACTTCCATAATTAAGCACCAACTTCGAATAATTAATTGAAGGTCTATTACTTAAAACAATTTTCTTTAAATTGAAATCAATATCCTTTACTTCTTCTTCTATAAAAGATACTTTTGCATTTTTTGCTAAAGATTTTATATCAATTAAAGTATCTTCTAAAGTGATTGATTTTGAAATCACCGATGGGAATATAGCCGAATAAACCAAATGAGAATCTCTAGATATAATTGAAACAGGAATTTCTGGAATTAATTTCGGAAACATTAACCATTTCTTCAATAAAGAAACATTTGAGTGTCCTCCTCCAATTAGTACCAGATGATTAAAAGTCATTTACATCACTATGAATAAAGAACATTTATTACCAATTGAAAAATCAAGATTAGGAGTGATTGGTGGAAGTGGATTTTATTCAATGGATCAAATAGATTACTTAAGAGAACTAGAAATCAATACTCCCTATGGTAAACCTTCTGATTCAATAAAAGTATATAATCTTGGAAACCTAGAGATAGCATTCATTCCTAGACATGGCAGAACACATAGTTTAAATCCTTCTGAAATCCCTTACAAAGCTAATATTTGGGCTTTAAGATCAATAGGAGTAAGATGGATTATTGCTCCATCAGCAGTGGGTTCATTACAAGAACAGATAAGGCCACTTGATATAGTGGTTCCAGATCAATTTATAGACCGTACAAAAAATAGACCTGCAACCTTTTTTAATGAGGGAGCTGTTGCTCACGTAACTATGGGAGATCCCTTCTGCACAAATTTATCACGTATATTAAGTGAAATCGGAGAAAAAAATATTCCTGGCGGTAGACAATTGCATAGAGGGGGTACCTATCTAGCAATGGAAGGGCCCGCTTTCTCAACTAGAGCAGAATCTAATTTATACAGGAGTTGGGGATGTTCAATAATTGGAATGACGAATCACACAGAAGCAAGACTAGCTAAAGAAGCTGAAATAGCTTACTCCTCCTTATCTATGGTTACTGATTATGATTGCTGGCATCAGACTCATCAAGAAGTTTCTGTAGAGATGGTTTTGGATAATCTTAGATCAAATACTGAAGTAGCTAATAAAATAATATTTGAGGTAGCCAAATTAATTGAAGAAGAAAGACCAAAAAGTAAGTCTCATTTTTCATTAAAAGATGGATTGATAACACAAAAAGAAAATATCCCAAGCTCCACAAAAGAGAAACTAAGGATATTTACTGATTCTTATTAGGCTTATTTGATATAAGTGATTATCAGGTCAAGGTAAGGATTTGTTAGCCTCCAGCTCCAACGCCTTGGTATGAACCATAGAAGAATATTCCTAAAACGAAGATAACTGCAATTCCACCTGCTGTAGCAACAAGCCATAGAGGAAGGGTCCCTTCAGTCCATCTTCTTTCCCATGCAACTGCTGGTCTACCGTCGGGAAGTCTATCTGGAATTCTTCCATCAGGTCCTTTTAATTTACTCATGATTTTAATTTAATTGAAAAAGTAACTGGAAAATAAAATTCCCAATACAAAAACTGATAATAAGCCTAAATAAAGGCTTGTACGATTAAGTTCAACTGGAACTTTGTTTGGATTTTCGTTTACTTGCATGATAGTTAAATTTATCGGGCTACGAATTGCATAGCAGCAATAGAACCTAAAAAGAATACTGATGGAATAGCAAGAGCGTGAACTGCTAGCCAACGGACAGTAAATATAGGGTAGACGCGGACTTCCGCAGCCTGCATTGGAGCTTGAGAATTAGTCATTGTTATTTTGTTCTTAAATCTAGTTGAGATTTAGCTTCATATCTTTGTGTTACCACAGGTGCTTTAGATTCAGATGATTGGAAATAACTATCTGGACGAGGAGTTCCGAAAGCATCGTAGGCTAAGCCTGTATATACAAATAAGAAGCCTGCTATAAAGATAGCTGGTAATGTTACTGCATGAATAATCCAGTATCTAATACTGGTGATTATTTCAAAGAATGGGCGTTCACCCGTTGAACCTGCGGCCATAATCACAAATGTTTACCCTATGATCTTACAGTGTAAAATCATAAGTTCGCGAAGAAATTAACAGGTTGGTTACAGACAGTTGCTAAATTTTTCAAAAATTAATTTTTTTTTTACTATTTACTCAAGTTATGCAAATTAGCTATTCCATTTAAGGATATAACCACGCTCGCCAAGTACAAATCCTTTTTGGTTGTCTAAAGCCTCTTTATCAAGAAAAACTATTTTAATGTAATTTGTTGGCAATTCAGAAGCAATAGGATCTTTACTCCAAGTTTTACCTTGATCTTTACTTACTATTAAAGTTCCATTACCCCCGCCAGCCCATATATCACCATTTGGATCCCATCCCATGTCTAGATAATTGTATCCATTAAGAATTGGTATAATAGGCTTTGACCAATTTTCTAGATCACTAGTATCTTCATTAAATCTAATTTCTGCTCCTCTAGAAAGCATCCATAAACTTCCTTCTGGATTAAAACCAATACTTTGAACTCTTTTGCTACTTGCTCTTTGATGAGCTATCCATGCATCACTATCCTTTTCCAACGTAGAAAAGAAATTACCTAGACTACTTACACTAACATATTCTCCTTTATTAGTTCTTCTTAAATCTCTAACACCACCAGAACCAGATGCATCTACAACTTTTGCATTCCATGATTCACCACTATTTGCTGTTTCATAAATAGCACCTGCAGTGGTAGCCAATTCTGCAACACCAGCATCAACAGTTGATATTAGAAAAGGTTGACCTGGTAATTTGTTACCTAGAGATAAACGTGTCCAATTCTTTCCTGCATCGAGTGTATGCATAACTAATGAAGGCTGACCTATTAACCATCCCTCTTCACCTTTAAAATCAATATCTAGGAGACGAAAGTTCTCTTCACTTGGTAAATCTAAATTTCTTTTCTCCCAAGTTTCTCCTCCATCATTAGATTCCATAATAAGTCTATTGGAACCAACTAAAAATCCATTTTTATCATCTATAAAATCAACATCTAAAGCATTAGCCTGATCTTCAAACTGAATTGTTTTCCAAGGGCTGCTTTCATTCATCTTGACACCTGTTGATGAACAACTGCTTAAAACAAAACAGAGAACAACAGATAAAAGAAGATTAGGAATACTGGTAAAAAAATTTTTCATTTAATTATATTAATGCAAAGAGTACAAAGAAAGGAACATTGCAGCAGCAAACGCCAACCCTCCAAAAATCAAAATATTTTTTTGTCCAGAAGGTAAACTATTAAATCCAAAACCATAAACTAAATTCTCTTCAAATCCACTAGGTTTCGCTCTAGATCCTATATCCTTATAAAAATTCTTACCGGCTCGACAAACAGGGCACGCAAAGGTATTCCCATCCAACTCTGAAAAAGGCGTATTTTTAGGTATTTTTAATTTTTTATTTCCTTCAGACGGATCATAAATGTATCCACAACTTCTACATTCGAATCTATTTTGTTCTAAATTAAGAATAGGTTGTTCGACATTTACTCCTGAGAAATTTTCAGAAGGTTTTTCTTTCTCAAAGTCTTCAACTATTTTGTTTTCCTCAGAGGCTGGTTGAATGTTTTCACTCACGGTTTATTATTGTTCTTTAAGAACTTTAAAAGATTTTGCTTAATTAAGCGACTTTTATTCAAAATTAATTTTTTAAGATGTTTTTATTATCTGGCTATGAATATTTTTTAGGTTTCCTTCTCATTGCAGCAGCAGTACCAATATTAGCTCTAGTTACTAATCTCATCGTTGCCCCAAAAGGCAGAACAGGGGAAAGAAAACTTACATATGAATCCGGAATGGAGCCAATAGGGGGAGCATGGATTCAATTTAATATTCGTTATTACATGTTTGCCTTGGTTTTCGTTATATTTGATGTTGAGACTGTTTTCCTTTATCCTTGGGCGGTTGCCTTCAATAAATTAGGCTTACTAGCTTTTATTGAGGCTTTAATTTTCATTGCAATACTTGTTATCGCTCTGGCATACGCATGGAGAAAAGGTGCTTTAGAATGGAGTTAAAAAATTGAATCCACAATTATCCCCAAAAGCAATAAGAGAAATCCGAGAAGGAACTTGCAATCCTCTAGGTGCACCCCAAGTCACTACAGACTTAAGTGAAAATATTATATTGACAAGTTTAGACGATCTTCATAATTGGGCTAGATTAAGCAGTCTTTGGCCTCTTTTGTATGGAACAGCTTGTTGTTTTATAGAATTTGCTGCCTTAATAGGATCTAGGTTTGATTTTGATAGATTTGGATTAGTACCAAGAAGCTCGCCAAGACAAGCAGATTTGTTAATAGTTGCAGGAACAGTAACGATGAAGATGGCTCCAGCACTAGTAAGACTTTATGAACAAATGCCTGAACCAAAGTACGTTATCGCTATGGGTGCTTGCACAATTACAGGGGGAATGTTCAGTGCAGATTCTACAACTGCTGTAAGAGGAGTTGATAAATTGATACCAGTTGATTTATACCTCCCCGGATGCCCACCAAGACCAGAAGCAATTTTTGATGCTGTAATTAAATTAAGGAAAAAGGTTGGTAATGAATCAATTTTAGAACGTTCAAAAACAGAGCAAACCCACAGATATATAACATCTGATCACGAAATGAATCTTGTTTTCTCAGAAAATACAGGTGAATATCTTAACAAAACTTCAGCTAACGTCATACCCTCCTCAAAAAAAGAAAAAATAACTGAATTACCTGAAAACACCGAAAAAGCTGAAAAAATTAATACTTTAGAAGATTAATGGAAAAAGACGGTCTAGCCAAATCCTCAGATAGTTCAATAGAAAAAGAAGGGTTTATAAGCCAATCTTTATCTAAAGATGGTATTCCAAATCAATCTTTATCCGATGATCACCTAGGAATTGAAAATATTTCTGTGGAACCTAACTATTTATATGAAGCAGTATCTACCTTAAGAAATTACGGTTTCAACTATCTCCAATGCCAAGGAGGATATGATGAGGGGCCAGGCAAAAATTTGGTTAGTTTCTACCATTTTATAACTGTTGATGATTTAAAAAAAATTGAAAATATTAAAGAAGTCAGATTAAAAGTTTTCTTAAAAAGGGATTCTGATTTATCAATCCCTAGTTTGTATAAAATTTTTAAAGGAAGTGATTGGCAAGAAAGAGAAACTTTTGATATGTATGGAATTAATTTTATTGATCATCCCAATCCTAAGAGGCTATTAATGCCTGAAGATTGGAGAGGATGGCCATTAAGAAAAGATTATATTCAACCAGATTTCTATGAGCTTCAAGATGCTTATTAATTTATTTTTTTTAATTTGCGGTAAATAAACATCACTGCTCTTGCTAGTCTCCTTGGATCATGTCTAAGAGTTGGAGTTATTCTTTTTGAATATAGTGGTGCTTGCAAAACATAATAACCTTCAGATAATAATTTTTCTTTATTACATAGGACAGGCTCTGCCCCTCTACTTTCGTAATAATCTACTAAAGTAGATTTTTCAAATTGAATCTGAGATAAGATAGAGTTAAAAATTCGATTATTAACACCAAAATTTGATAATTGTTTTTCTATTGCTTTGATATGTTGATAGACATCAAGTCCATCTGTTTCTCCAGGCTGAGTCATCAAGTTACTTATATAAATTTTAGGAGCATTACTTTGCAATAAGGCATCTACTATATCTGGTACCAACAGATTGGGCAGTAAAGAAGTGTATAGGCTACCTGGGCCAAGAACAATTAAATCAGCTTCTTTTATAGATTCAAGAGCACTTGGAAGAGCTGAAGGATTTTCTGGTAAGTAACCAATCCTCGAAATTAATTTTTTTGATTTACTGATCTTGCTTTCGCCAAAAATTTTTTCACCATCTTCTAATTCGGCCCATAACATAACATCAGTATTTGTTGCAGGTAACACTTGACCTTGTACTGCCAATACCTTGCTAGAGGCTTGAACCGCTTTTTCTAAACTGCCAGTAATTGTTGTTAAAGCTGACAAGAATAGATTTCCAAAACTATGGCCTTCCAGACCACTGCCCTCTGAAAATCTATACTGAAATAATCTAGTTAAAGTAGGTTCTTCATTTGATAAGGCTGCCAAACAATTTCTAATATCTCCCGGAGGTTGCACACCTAATTGTTTTCTGAGTATTCCACTACTTCCACCATCATCAGAGACAGTTACGATAGCTGTAATGTTACTACTGTAATTTTTTAAGCCTTTCAGTAATGTAGATAAACCTGTGCCTCCCCCAATTGCTACAATATTGGGACCCCTGTTTAATTTGCTCTTAACTCTTAATGCATCAACTAAAAATGTATTTTTTTCTGGAACAAGCGCTTTTTGAATAGAATTAATACTTCTATTTTGTCCAATCCCTATTAATATTATCCCAATAACAAAAATTAATGGCCCGAGGAATGAAACGGGCAAGACTTTTGTAAAACCTGTTAATAAACCAAAAAATATTTCAGTAAACCAATAAAGGGGGCTTAAATTTGTCCAAATTGAAAGACCCAATAATGAAGTGAGAAATCCTATTGCAGATGTAAGCATCCATCTTTTTATTACCAGTCCTGGCAAAAGCCAACTCAAAATTCTTGAAATTTTATTTAACAGATGAAAGTTATACTTTTTATGATATTTATACAATCTTCTAACTCTTTTTTTTCGCTTATTCATTAAAATCCTCTTTAATTATTATCTTCAAATAAAAAAATCAATTAAATTGATTATAAATCAAATTCATACATACTTTTTTTTATTTTTAAAAATAGGCAAAATGAAATCATAGATGTTTTTAAATAAGTTTTGAAGAAATCAAAGCATGCAGTGGAAACAAAGAACCTCTCAATAAGCTGGGGGGAGGTTAATGTGCTTAATCAAATAAATTTTGAACTTAATAATGGAGAGAAATTAGCTATTGTTGGTCCCTCAGGTTCTGGGAAATCAACCATATTAAAAATATTAGCAGGACTCATTTTACCTACTAAAGGGGAATTGAGAATATTTGGTGAGAAGCAAACATATTTGAGATTAGATCAAAATAATCCACCTGATGTAAGACTAGTTTTCCAGAATCCTGCATTATTAGGATCCTTAACTATTGAAGAAAATGTTGGCTTTCTCCTTAAGAGAAATAAAAACCTATCTAAAAAGTTAATTCACGAAATAGTATGTGAATGCTTAGCTGAGGTAGGATTATTTAATGTTGAGAATAAACTTCCAAATGAATTAAGTGGAGGCATGCAAAAAAGAGTGAGTTTTGCTAGAGCTTTAATTACTGATCAAACTCTTAATGCAAAAACTAAACCTCTATTACTTTTTGATGAACCTACTGCAGGCCTAGATCCAATTGCCTCATCAAGAATTGAAGATTTAATTAATAAAACAAATGATAAAGCTAGCGGATCATCTATTGTGGTTAGCCATGTTCTTAGTACTATAGAAAGGACTTCAGATAAAGTTTTAATGCTTTATGGAGGCAAATTCAGATGGTCAGGCTCGATTGATGAATTTAAAGAGAGTAATGATCCCTATGTATTTCAATTTAGGCATGGAAAACTCGATGGTCCAATGCAACCCAAAGACATTTAGATATTATGCGTAGAAGCTTACGAGATTCAATAGTTGGTTTTTCCTTATTAGGGGGAATTTTAATATTCACATTTTTTTCTTTTTGGCTAAGAGGAGTAAGATTATCTTCAAAAAATTGGTACCTTTTTGCAGAATTCAACAACGCAAGCGGTTTATCAAAAAAATCTCCAGTTACTTACAGAGGAATTTTAGTAGGATCGATAGAAGATATCTTGTTTACGAATGAATCAATTAAAGCAAAAATAGTTTTAAATAATCCTGAAATTATTCTTCCAAGGCCAGCATTTGCAAGGGTAGTTACAAATTCTTTCCTCGGAGGAGATGTTCAAGTCGCTTTAGAAACTAGTGATAAGACAATTCCTAAAAACATTGCAAAGCCTATATCCGAAAAATGCGATGCCAATTTAATTATTTGTCAAGGAGATACTATCACTGGTAAACAACTATCAAGTCTCTCAAATGTAACTAATAGAATTAGCCAACTTCTAAAAGAAACAAATCAAGAAAACTTGATTGAGAATGTTGTCAACTCAATTGACCAATTTGACAGGACACAAGAAAATCTTGATGAATTAATTTTTTTATCAAAACAAGAACTTCAAAGAGTTGAACCTCTAATAAAAGAAATGACTATAGCTGCTAATCATTTGAATAACATTTTGTCTACTATTGATGACAAGGAAACCCTTAATGACATTAAGTTGACAATTAATGCTGCTAGATCTATCTCAACCAAAATAGATGATATGAGTGATGATTTTGAAAAATTAACACAAGATAAAGAATTAACTAAATCCATAAGAGATTTAACTATTGGACTTTCAAAATTCCTTAATGAAATTTATCCCTGAGCAATATTTAGAATTCATTTATAGCATTTAAAGCCATAGCTGCAATTGCTTTATCTGTGGCTTTTGGCAGTTGGACATATTTCCCTTGAGCTGCCTCTGCTAATTCTTTACCAAATCCGCTGGCTATAAATTTTCTCTCTGTATCAATTACTAAGAGTTTTATCCCAAGCATAGGATATTTTGAAGCGATATCTAGAACCTCCTGTTTTAAATTGAAATTTTCATTTTCATTATCTTTTCCCTCAAAGTCATTTTGTCCTAAAGATAATCCTAATGGAACATTTCCTCTGCCATCGGTAATCCCAACAACAATCACTTGACCTATATCTCCAGTAGAAAGAGCATTTTTTGCTACTTTGGCTGATTGTGTCAGTCCATGTGCCAAAGGGGAACCTCCACCACAAGGCATTGTTTCCAATCTTCTTTTTGCAGCAGTTATTGATCTCGTTGGAGGTAAAAGCACTTCGGCCTGATTACCTCTAAAGGGAATAAGAGCTACTTCATCTCTATTCTCATATGCCTCTGTCAAAAGTCTTATTACAGCGCCTTTGGCACTTTGCATCCTATTTAAAGCCATAGAACCACTAGCATCAACAAGAAAAATAACTAAAGCACCCGCCTTTTTTTGAAGAAGCTTTGCCCTAAAATCATTCTCTTCAATTACTATTGATTTATTAGGGTTCCTTAATCTTCGTGATTTTTGATAAGGAGCTGCAGCTCGCAAAGTCGCATCTACCGCAATTCTTTTTACTTTACCTCTTGGAATTATAGGTTTCACATACCTTCCTCTACTATCACTGAATATTACTGATCTACTTCCACTATTTCCTGCTTTTGCTTTGGCTGATGAAAAAAGTAATAAATCAGGATCAACCATACATGCCTCAGGATCTAAAATAAACTCTTCAGGTATTTCGGGAGTAGATTCTTCTTCTCCATCAGAATTATCTTCTTCTTGTTCTTGGTCTTGCTCATTATCATTTTCATCAGCTTCAGGTTCAGACTCTTCATTGTTTGATTGAGGTGGAGGTGGGGGACTCTGATCCTCTGGAGGAGGGGGTTGAATATCATCATCTTCTGGAGGAATTTGCATTGCTCGCGGGAGAATAACTAACCTAACTGCGACTTTTAGGTCTTCAGAATTTACATTCTCATCGCCTCGAAGAGCTGCATTAGCCTTTGCCACCTTTACTGCAAATAATTCTGACCTATGCCCTTCTACTCCTCCTCTAAGAGCTTCATTAACTAAATAGGTTATTTGCTCTTTAGTTATCTTGACATCCTTTAACCATTGCCTTGCCAAAATTAATTGAGTGGATAAATTATCAGATTCTTCAGACCATTTTTCTGAAAATTTAATATTATTTTCTGCGTGCGATAAAACAGATTTTGTAATATCAACTCTTTGAGCATTATCTATTGATTGATCTGCGGAAAGCACGATGGCAAAACGATCTAAAACATGATCTCTTAGAGCACCTTCTTCAGGATTATAAGTTGCTATTAAAAGTGACTTACAAGGATGAGAAAGGCTTAAACCATCTCTTTCAATATTATTTTTCTCTCTTCCTGTGGCTTCAAGAATTAAATTTACGATGCCATCATCCAGTAAATTTATATCGTCTACATAAAGAACACCTCTATGAGCTTCTGCTAAAATTCCAGGTTGAAAAACTTGTTCCCCCGTACTTAATGATGCAGCAACGTCAATTGATCCAACAAGCCTATCTTCAGTTATGCCAATGGGAACTTGAATAAATGGAGCCTCTCTTACCTTTTTCGGAATTTCTTCAATTTGATTAAAATAATTACTTCCAATTACCTCCTCCAACAATTTATTAGTACTAATATCCCATTCTTCTGGCTTATCTGGATCTAGGTTCCTACCAATAGGTCTTAATGAAGTTCCACTATTTTTCTCAGTTAGCTTTTCCAGTATTAATTCATTATCTAATACCTCAATAGGAGGAAGTAAAGTATGTAAACCCCTTGCTAATACAGACTTACCAGTTCCTCTTCCGCCAGCAATAATCACTCCCCCTAAACTGGGATCAACTGCTGCCAAAAGTAAAGATAATTTCAATAAGCTATGACCTGTAATTGCGGCCAAAGGGAAAGCTCTAAAAGAATCCTTTGACTTCATTAAATCTTTTATTTCACCTTTTTCTTTTAACTCGGGGTTCAAATTCACTTTAAAAATGCCTGATATAGAATTTATCCAATAACTTTGTTTTTTGTTGTGGAATTATCAAATCTTAATATCAAAAATGGACTATGTATATCCCTCGGAGCAAATATTGATAGTAAATTCGGAAGCCCTCTTGAGTCACTATTAATTTGCAAACCAAAAATAGAGGAAATAATAAATGAGTGGGGAGATAGTTCTAACAAAAAAAAAGAAGAGAAAAGGAAATTTCATGCAAACTTTTTTTGGTCTTCAATTTATGAGACATTACCCCATGGTGTTGATAATGAGCAGCCAAATTATTTTAATACTCTATTACTAATAAAAAGTAATTCTTTTCCACAACCATCAAATCAAAAAGCTAAGGTACTTTTAAAAGAGCTAAAAAAGTTAGAGAGATTTTTCGGACGAGAAGAGACGCCAAAGGGCAGGAAATGGCTATCAAGATGTCTCGATTTAGATATTCTTTGGTGGGAAGATTTTCATACGGTTGACGAGGAATTAACATTACCTCACCCTAGATTCATGAATCGGAATTTTGTTATTACGCCACTATCTGAAATCTTAAGTAGAAGCCAAAAAATCACAAAGTTTGATGCCCCAAAATGGTCTATATAAATGATTTACAAAACCAAAAAATAACTGTTAGGCTATTTTTATTTAAAAATTATGGGAAATAAAAACCTTATAAGAAGATCCATTTTTAAAGAAAAAATATCTGAGTTAAAGTCAAAAAAATTTAGTTTCGAAATAAATAGAATTGAGCTTCCTAATGGACATGAAGGTGAATATGGATACATTAAGCATCCTGGGGCAGCATTAGCCGTACCTATTACAAAAGAAAATAAAGTTATCATTCTTCGGCAATATAGATTTGCTGTTTCAAGGTATTTATTAGAATTTCCAGCAGGCACATTAGAAATAGGTGAAACACCTATTAATTCAATTCAAAGAGAAATACAAGAAGAGACTGGATTCAGTGCAAACAAATGGGATGAACTAGGCACTCTTGTTCCTGCTCCTGGTTATGCAGATGAAGAAATTTATTTATTTTTAGCTCGTGATTTAAACAAACTCAATTCCGAGGTTAAAGGAGATTTAGATGAAGATATAGAAGTATTAATTTTAGATCCAGACGAACTAGATAATCTTATTTCTAGTGGGGATGAAATTCTTGACGCAAAAACCGTGACGGCTTGGTTTAGAGCCAAACAATTTTTAGATGAATTATGAATAAACCTAGAATACTTTTTTGGCATAGAAAGGATTTAAGAATATTTGATAATCAAGCTTTAATCAAAGCATTTTCATTATCAAATGCAATTACTTCAACTTATATATTTGATGAAAATTACTCACATGATTTCAATGCAAGTTCAAGAGCTTGGTTTCTAGGAAATTCACTTCAAGAATTAGGAAATAATTGGAAAAAAATGGGTAGTAGATTAGTTATGGAAGAAGGAGATCCTGTATTAATAATTCCTCAATTAGCAAAGAAAATAGATGCTAAATTTGTTTTTTGGAATAGATCAATTGAACCTTATGAGATTAATCGAGATTTACAAATTAAAAAAAATTTAAAAGAACAAAATATTCAAGTTATTGAAACTTGGGATCACTTATTAGTAGAACCTTTAAAAATATTTTCAGGGAATAATAATCCTTATTCAGTTTATGGACCTTTTTATAAAAACCTTAAATCAAAAATGAATTTATTAGGTTCATATGAACAAGATAAAGTTGGTTTCCAGTTTCAAGATATAGACTATAAAATCAAAGATAAGACAATAAATTCATCTGATTCGGTCCTAGAGAAATTTATCAAAAATATCAAATTTCCTGGTTCGAATATTTGTCCATGTAGACCTGGAGAGAATGCTGCAGAAACATTATTAGAAAACTTCATTAACGAAAAAAGAATATATTCTTATAATTCTGCACGAGATTTTCCTTCACATAATGGGACATCTTTTCTAAGTGCATCTCTCAGATTCGGCACCATCAGCATTAGAAAAATTTGGAACGCCACATTAAATTTAAATTCAGATTTTGCAAATCAAGGAAATTACCTATCAATTGAAACTTGGCAAAAAGAACTTGTTTGGCGTGAATTTTATCAACATTGCTTATTCCATTTTCCAGAGCTAGAGAAAGGTCCATATAGAAAAAAATGGGATAACTTTCCATGGCAAAACAATAATGAATGGTTTCAGCATTGGAGCAACGGAGAGACCGGCGTACCTATAGTTGATGCTGCAATGCGTCAACTAAATAGTACTGGCTGGATGCATAACAGATGTAGGATGATAGTCGCTTCATTTCTGGTAAAAGATCTTATATGCAATTGGCAAATGGGCGAGAAAAAATTTATGGAGACTTTGGTTGATGGAGACTTAGCTGCGAATAATGGGGGATGGCAGTGGAGCGCCAGTAGCGGTATGGATCCAAAACCACTTAGAATTTTTAATCCATATACCCAAGCAAAAAAATTTGATCCTATTTGCGAATATATAAAATATTGGATTCCTGAATTATCTAAAGTGTCAAATTCAGATTTATTAAATGGGGAGATATCTAATTTAGAAAAAAATAATTATTCAAGCCCTATTGTCAATCACAATATACAACAAAGATTATTTAAATCACTTTATGCTGAAATTTGAATTTCCTCTATACAATTCTTTAAAACTTTATTTAAATTTTCTGCTACATAAACTTGCTCTTCATAAGAAATTTCAGGAAACATTGGAAGACTAAGAACTTCTGTACAAATTATCTCTGTATTAATAAGTTTTGTTCTAGAAAAATTTTTATTTTTGTAAGCTATTTGTGCGTGTATTGGAATTGGATAATAAATAATTGAATTAATACCTTTTTCGAAAAGTTGTTGTTTTACCAAATTCCTTAAGGAAAAGTATTTTTTGCAATCAGTATCAAATAAATTTGAAAAATCTTCATTTAAAAAATATCTATCGTTTCTTAATTTGATGACAAATTGATTCCAAGAATGGGAAATTGAATCAGAGCTAATTTTTGGAAAACTAATAAATGGATTTTTTTCTAATAAATCAAAGTAATTATTAGCAATTTTTTGGCGATTATTAATCCACTTAGAAATATATTTAATTTTAATGTTTAATATGGCAGCTTGAATGGTATCAAGTCTGCTGTTATATCCAATTTGGGTATGATGATATCTTATTGGGCTGCCATGAACAGCCAGTTCTCTAATTTTTTTTGCAATCTTCTGATCTGAAGTTGTTACTGCTCCACCATCTCCAGCAGCTCCTAAATTTTTAGTAGGGAAAAAGCTAAAACAGCCTATATCACCGATACTACCAACTTTGGAATTTTCCCACATTGTGCATGTTGCCTGAGCACAATCTTCGATTACTTTTAAGTCATATTTCTTGGCCAAAGATTTTATTAAGGTCATATTCACTGCATTACCAAATAGATGCACTGGCATAATTGCCTTGGTTTTAGAATTTATTTCTTGTTCTATTAGTTCAGTATTAATGAGATAAGTTTCTGGATCTATATCTACCAAAACAGGATTAGCACCAACTGCACTAATAGCCTCTGCAGTTGCAAAAAAGCTAAAAGATGAGGTAATAACTTCATCACCCACACCAATATCTAATGCGCGCAAAGCCAATACTAAAGCATCAGTTCCACTATTACATCCAATAGTATTTTCAACACCAATCAGATTTGAAAAACTCTCCTCAAATTTGGCAATTTCTTGTCCTCCAATATACTGGCCCCCTTTTAAAACTTTAGAAACCTTACTCTCAATTTCTGAGCCAATTTCCTGGTACTGCCTATTTAAAGTAAATGGAGGTATCTTCATAGTAAATATATTAACCCTAAACCATATTTCTATGGGTAAAAAAAATTTTTAATTCATTTAAACCAACTTGGTTCTTTACCAGGAGTCCATTTTATATTGCAACCTAAAGAAGGCATCTGATTTGAAGGATAAGAATTATCTTGATTCAAATCTTTTACAGCAGAGCGCAAATCTTTTCCAGAAAGAGGGATATTATTACCTGGTCTACTATCGTCTAATTGGCCATGATAATACAATAAAAAATCACCATCTCCTGCATTTGAAAAAAGATAAAAATCTGGGGTGCAAGCCGCTTTTAAGTTCTTAGCAAAATTTTGATTTTCATCATATAGATAAGGAAAACTCCATCCCTGTGTTTGTGCTTGTGATCTCAAATTTTTAGGAGAATCTGAAGGATGAGTGACAATATCATTACTAGAAATTGCAACTGTTTGAACTGTATTTTCAATTTCTTTACTTAAAGTGAAAATTTGATTCTCAATATATTTAACAAATGGGCAATGGGCACAAATAAACATTAAAAGTAAATGCCGATTATCTAGATTATGAGAATTAAAATATTCATTTTTTGAAGAATTCGCATTTAACATTTCGAAATTCGGTAATTGAAAACCTAATTCCAAAACCATAGAATTTGTTCTTACCATGTTCAAGTTAAAAATTCTTTGATATTTGAAAATTATTGTATATTTTGCAGTAATCCGTAAAGATAGGTACTTTTATATAGGAGAATAATAGAAATAATAAATAAAATGCTTCTTAATCTAACTGGTAAAAAAATTCTTGTTACGGGAATTGCCAACAATCGTTCAATAGCATGGGGTATCGCTCAACAACTTTCAAAAGCTGGCGCAGAACTTGGAATCACATATTTGCCTGATGATAAGGGAAGATTCGAGTCTAAAGTTAGAGAACTAACTGAATCTTTAAACCCATCGTTATTTTTGCCTCTTGATGTTCAAAATCCAGCTCAAATTGAAGAAATCTTTAAAAATATAAAAGACAATTGGGGGCAAATTGACGGATTAGTTCACTGCCTAGCATTTGCAGGACGCGATGAATTGATTGGAGATTATAGTGCTACCACTTCAGAGGGTTTTGATAGGGCTCTTAATATAAGTGCGTATTCATTAGCACCTTTATGTAAAGCAGCAAAACCACTTTTTAGTGATGGTGCTGGAGTTGTCTCATTAACTTATTTAGGCTCAGAAAGGGCAATTCCTAACTATAACGTTATGGGAGTTGCTAAAGCAGCTTTAGAAGCTTCAGTAAGATATCTTTCTGCAGAACTTGGCCCCGAAAAACAAGTCAGAGTTAACGCAATAAGTGCTGGGCCCATAAGAACACTTGCGAGTTCTGCTATAGGTGGCATTTTAGATATGATTCACAATGTTGAAGAAAAGGCTCCTTTACGCAGAACAGTCACTCAAACTGAAGTAGGTAATACAGCTGCTTTTTTATTAAGTGATCTCTCTAGCGGCATTTCAGGCCAAACAATTTATGTTGATGCGGGTTACTGCATTAATGGAATGTAAACTAAGTTTTTTGCATAAAAATGTCATCTCTAAGGCAATCTGAAATAAAAAGAAAAACGAATGAAACAGATATTTCTGTATTTATAAACTTAGATGGAAATGGAATTTCTGAGATTGATACCGGGATACCATTCTTAGATCATATGCTTCATCAAATATCCAGTCATGGTTTGTTCGATTTAAAAATAAAAGCAATTGGAGATACCCATATTGATGATCATCATACAAATGAAGATGTAGGAATCGCATTAGGCAAAGCATTTTCAAAAGCCTTGGGAGAAAGAAAAGGAATAAGCAGATTTGGGCATTTCTTTGCCCCATTAGATGAAGCATTAGTTCAAGTCACTTTAGACTGCTCTGGTAGACCGCATCTATCTTATGATCTTCAATTAAAAGCCCCTAGAATAGGAAATTATGATACTGAACTAGTAAGAGAGTTTTTTATTGCCTTCATAAATAACAGCGGTATTACTCTGCATATTAATCAAATACGAGGAAGTAATTCACATCACATAGTTGAGGCGTGCTTTAAAGCTTTTTCAAGAGCAATGAGAATGGCTACCGAAATAGATCCAAGAAGATCTGATTCAATTCCAAGCAGTAAAGGAATGTTAGAAAAACAATAAAATAGGAATTTTTTCGAATCAGCCACAATTCAATTGATTTTTGGCGAAAATAGGTAAAGTAATAATTAAGTTGTGACTAATTTACAAGATAAAAAAATTGATAAATTTAAAATTTTTAATAAAGAAGATTGGTCAAGTGCTTATCAAAATGTAGAAAAGGAGCTAACTAAAGAGCCTCTAACATTTAGCAAAGGTAATAATATTAAAAATTTAAATGGAACATTATTAAGAAATGGACCAGGAATATTAGAAAGAGGTGGACAATGGGTTCATCATCCATTTGATGGCGATGGAATGATAACATCCATAAAATTCGAAAATGGTCAGCCATTCTTAACAAATAGATTTGTTAAAACTAAAGGCTATCTGGAAGAAGAAAAAATAGATAAATTTATTTATAGAGGTGTTTTTGGGACACAAAAAAATGGAGGAATTTTAAATAATGCATTAGATCTAAAATTCAAGAATATCGCTAATACACATGTCATTAAGTTAGGAGATGAAATTCTCGCATTATGGGAAGCAGCAGGTCCATATGCAATGGATCCTGATAGTCTTGATACTATTGGTTTAACAACATTAAAAGGGGTACTCAAGCCTAATGAAGCATTCAGTGCACATCCCAAAACAGACCTTAACTCAAATGCATCTTCAGAACTTTTAGTCACTTTTGGAGTACAAACCGGGCCAAAAAGTACCATTAGATTAATGGAATTTGATAATGCTGGTACAAATTCTGGAGAGCTAATTTTTGAAAGAAAAGATACCTTTAATGGCTTTGCATTCCTTCATGATTTCGCAATTACAACTAATTGGGCAATATTTTTACAGAATGCTATTGATTTCAATCCTCTTCCATTTGTAATGGGTCAAAGAGGCGCAGCACAATGCCTAAAGTCAAACCCAAATAAAAAGGCAAAGTTTTTTATCATCCCCAGAGAAAGTGGATTATTTAGAGGACAGCCTCCTTTAACAATAGATGCTCCAGAGGGATTCGTTTTTCATCATGTAAATGCATTTGAAAAAGATTCCAAAATCGTATTAGATAGTATTTTTTATGATGATTTCCCATCAGTTGGTCCAGACGAGAATTTTAGGGATATTGACTTTGATAAATATCCAGAAGGAAAACTGAAAAGATCAATTATCGATCTAAAGACAAAAACTTGTGAACTTGAAACTTTCAGTGAACAATGTTGTGAATTTGCTGTTGTTAATCCTAAAAACTTAGGATTAAAAGCAAATTTTAGTTGGATGGCAAGCACATTTCAAAAGCAGGGGAACGCCCCACTTCAAGCAATAAAAAAAATAAATTTATCTTCTAAGGAAGAGATTTATTGGTCAGCAGGTCCAAGTGGATTTGTTAGTGAACCAATTATGGTTCCATCTGAAAACTCTTCAAAAGAAGATGAGGGATTTTTATTTATACTTCTATGGAACGGAGAAAGAAGAGGAAGCGATTTAGTGATATTAGACGCAAAAGACTTAAAAGAATTAGCTGTTTATGAATTACCCATTTCAATTCCTCATGGCCTTCATGGATCTTGGGTTAATTGAATTTAAGAAAAAATTTCAATTAAATCTGGAATAATTTTTTTTAATGCCTTACCTCTATGACTACAAGAGTCTTTAATATCATTATTCATTTCTGCGAAAGTTAATCTAGTAGAATTCTCCTCAAAAATTGGGTCATACCCAAAACCACTTTTTCCTCTGGGGTTAAAAATAATATTGCCATGACATTTGGCCTCAGATTCAATAATCACATCACCATTTGGGGAACAAACACAAATATTAGCAATAAAGAAAGCACTTCTATTTTGAACTCCATCAAGTTCTCTTAAAACTCGTTCAATTCTCTTCTGATCATTTTCTGCATATCTAGATGAATAAATACCAGGCTTACCTCCTAGTGCTTCAATACAAATTCCTGAATCATCTGCTATTGAAAAATTTTTCGTTTTTCTAGAAACTTCACTCGCTTTTTTTATTGCATTATCTCTAAATGTCAGTCCATCCTCTTCAACTTCTAATGATTCTGGCTGGAGGAACAATTTACAATTAACTCCAGCAAGCAATTTCTTATATTCTTGAATTTTACCTTTATTCTTACTCGCTAAATATAAATTTTTCATCCTTATTTTCCTGCCAAATTTATAAATTCTTGCCCCCACTCTAATACCTCAATTAGATAAGATTCTTTTGGTGCTTCACAATATAACCTTAAAAGAGGTTCCGTTCCTGAAAACCTAAAAAGAAGCCAAAAATTTTTATCAATTCTCAACTTTATTCCATCAATCTTTGAGATACTTTTTAACTTATGATTATTAATATTCTCAGGAATATTATCTATAATAAATTCTTGGACGTTATTTTTTTCTGACTGATTTGGAAATTTAATATCAATTCTTTTATAAAAACTTGGCCCAAAATCTTCTTGAATTTCATCTAAGGTTTGATATAAATATTGAGATTTTTCAGCAATTCCATTTAATAAAACCATCGCAGCATATAGAGCATCTCTTTCAGGCATATAGTCACCAAAACCAACTCCCCCAGATTCCTCTCCTCCAATAAATATTTTCTCTTTAATCATTTTTTCAGCAATATATTTAAAGCCAACTGGCAGTTCAAAAACTTCTCTATTTTGACTCTCTGATATATTTTTAATAATATCTGAACCACTAACAGTCTTTAAAACTGGATAAGAATTATTTTTAATTTCCCCCAAATAATTAATAAAGTATGGGAGTAAATCTTGAGTACTAGAGTATCTTCCTTTTTCATCAATTGCCGCAATTCTATCACCATCACCATCAAATATAATTCCTAGAGTTTTGATTTCATTTGTTGAATTTTTCATTAGTATTTGATTTAGATCATCTGCATAATTTAAAAGAGGTTCAGGAGGTTTTCCTCCAAAAAAAGGATCAGCATCTTTCCTGATTTCTGAAATAACTTCTAAATCATTAGAAGCAAAAATCTCAGCCATACAATTTGCAGCTGAACCATGCATAGAATCTACAAAAATTCTCAATTTCATTTTTTTCAATCTATTGGAAATAAAGTCAATATCAAAAAGGGATTGGATTCTATCTAAATGAAATTTCTTAATATCTACCAATTGATTAACTCCATCTATCTTTTCAATTGAATTTCCAAGCATTAATCTTTTTTCAACTTCACTTGTAAAAGATTCGTCAACAGAACATCCATTAAAGCTCTTTATTTTTAAACCTAGCCAATTATATGGATTATGACTTGCTGTAATTACTAACGCTCCAAGAGAACCGACTTCTTTGGCATAGAGACTACAAGAGGGTGTTGTAACAAAGCTATGAGATAAGATCGGTTCGAAACCACATCCTCTTACAAAAGGCACTATTTGCTTGGCGAATTCACAAGCCATGAATCTACGATCATATCCAATAATAATTTTCTTTGAATTAACTTCTTTATAGTATTGATAATGCAACTCCTGGCACGCAGCGACTACAACTCTTGAAAGATTGGATAAATTAAAATCAAATCCAATAATTCCTCGCCACCCATCAGTTCCAAATTTTATCTTATCTAATTTATCAGCTGTCAAATTTAAAATTTACTTGAATTCTCCTAATTATCTATAATAATTTATATGAGTTAATTTTAAAACAGTCCTTAAAAAATAATTTGAATTCTCTTCATTTAAAAAGTTTTACAAGATGCAAAAGAAAAGCATGGCTAGATTTTAAGGGCAAAAAATCTTATCAAGTTTGGTCTCCCCATATAGCTATAGATAAAATTAATCAGTTTCAAATTTTCTCTGAATTTTGTAATAGTGAAATATATACAGGATTAAAAGCCTGTGAAAATGGATATCAAGGGGTAATTGGATTAAAAATCAAAGGGAATCTTCGCCAAGATATTAACGCAGAGATACGTCCACAATTAATTGTAAAGACTAAAGGTAAAAGTAAATGGGGACAATATAAATATTTACCTGCTGTTTATAAGTTAGGCCACAAAACCACTAAAGAGCATTTATTCGACTTAGCTTTTAGTTCTATGCTGTTGGAATCTTTTCAAGAATCTAAAATTGAGAAAGGATTAGTAATTTCAAGTTTTGATAAAAAAGTTAATGTTGAAGAAATTTATTTAAATAAAAAATTAAGAAAAAAAGTTTTGAATGTTTTATTAAGTTTGAATGAATGCTTGGAGGGATTTATGCCAGAAATAACTCAAGACAGAAAAAAATGTACTATTTGTTCATGGCAAAAATTTTGTGACAAAGAAGCGAAAGAAAATGGATACCTAACAGATATAGATGGCATAGGATTCAAAACGGCATCATTACTCACAACAAATGGAATATCTGATACCCAAACATTAGCTTCTTATAGCGAAAAACAACTTGGAGAGAAATTATCTAAATTCAACGATCAAAAGTATGAAAAAGCGTCCTTATTTGTTATGCAAGCAAAAGCTTATATTTCTGGGGAACCATATCGAATTTCCAATAAAAATGATACTAACGATCTACTAGAAAAAACATATTCAGGATTTTATATATTTGATATTGAGTCAAGTCCAGATGATAAGCATGACTTTTTATATGGTTTTTTAAAAATAAATAATTTGTTTACCAAAAAAGACGATCTTATTTATAAACCAATTTTTAATCTCAAAAACAATAAAAGAGAGTCTTACAGGAAAATTATTGAAATACTTTTTTCACAAAAGGAATGGCCAGTTTTACATTACGGAGAAACTGAAAAGATAGCAATAATTAATATTGCTAAAAACCTAAATTTTAGTTTTGAAGAAATTGATTCACTTGCCTCAAGATTTATAGACTTACATACCTTAATACGAAAGTCTTGGGTATTACCACTAAAAAACTATGGCTTAAAAACTATTTCTAATTGGCTTGGATTTGAATGGACGCAGAAAAATGTCAGTGGCTCTAAAGCCCTTTATTGGTGGATTCAATATCAAATTACAGAAAACGAAATTTTTTTAAAAAAAATTATCCAATATAACAAAGATGATTGTTTTGCTACTCTACAAATTGCAGAATATTTAATCAACAATCAATTAAAGAAAAATTGATCCTACAGATTTATTAATAATTATTTTTCCAAAAATTTCTGAAAAAAAATAACTTCCTTCCTCTAAATATTTTCTTTTTATCATTGCTAAACCTTTTATTTGAGAATCTGATTTAAAAAAACTAGAGATTTTACCTACAGAAATATCCTTGGCAGAATTTATATATAAATTTTTATCTTCAACATCTAAATTAAAATTAGATTCAAATGTTTTCCAAATTCTTATTTCCTGTTTTAAAGAAGAAACATTTTTTATTTTTGACATTGTTTCTTGTCCTAAATAACAACCTTTATTAAAATCTATAAGATCTTGTAATCCAAGCTCAAGAGGATTATTTTTTCCGTTTATTTCCATTCCTAATGAGGGTATTGCCTGATTAATCTTCCAAAGTTTTAAATCATTGGGATTTAGTAAATTTAGTTTATTTTTATAAATTTCAAATTCTTTATCTTCTGTTTTGAAAAGAATAGGCTGGTAAGTTCTCCATGAACTAGATTCATCGATTTCCTGAATTCTATTTATCAAAAAAGGATCACTTAGAAGTACATCGTCCGCTGGAAAAATAATTTGATTAAAGTAATCAATTATTTCATTAGTGTTACCCGCCAAGATAATTACTTCTACTTTTCTTTCTAAAAAAATAATTTCAAATAATGACCTTAGAACTCCATTTGGAGTTAACCAACAAGTTTTGATAACTTTATTTTCTGAATTTAGAATATTGCTAGTCGTTATTCCATTCAAAAATTTCCTGGCATCTTTTCCACTAATAGAAAAGCAATCAAATTTTTCAAGCCAAAACTTTTTTGTTATATCTTGCATTTTTAGATATTTATAGAAAGTCTTTTATTGTGAAAAGACTCTTTAATTTAATATTTTCATCACTAAGTGCTTCAAATCCCCCTTCTTGCCTATCAACTATAGACAAAACTTCTTCAACGATGTAATTATTTTCTCGTAACTTTTTTATAGCTTTTATTACTGATCCAGCAGTTGTAACAACATCCTCTAAGACAGTTACTAAAGTTCCTTCTTCTAATGTAGGACCCTCTATTCCAGCTTTAGTGCCGTATTCTTTAATCTCTTTCCGAATTATTAAACCACTAAGATCTAGGCCTTGTGAAGATGCTTTGACAATTAATCCACTTACTAGAGGATCTGCGCCTAATGTCAATCCTGCTACAGCTTTTGCTCTTGAGTCCTTTAACTCTAAAAATAATTCACTTATTAAGTTTAGGCCTTCGCCATTTAATGATACTGGTTTACAGTTCATGTAATGACTGCTTTTTTTTCCTGAAGATAAAGTGAAGTTTCCTTTCTTGTAAGATTTTTCAATTAACTGTTTTAACAATTTTGCTTTATTTAAATCATACTTATCCGAAAATTTGCCCATTAGTAAAAGTTAAATTTATATTTAAAGATTAGAAGAAAAAAAAGAAATCTCACAAAAACTTCCTAATGAGGTGTTTTTTGAAATATTATTTTTATATTGTATATTGAAATTCAATGTAATTAAAATTACATAAATTCCCTTGGGGGTGTAGCAATCTGGTGAATGCACCAAACTCATAATTTGGCTAAGGCGAGTTCGATCCTCGCCACCCCCATTATTCATATGTCATTGAATGAAAATAACTCTACTGTTATTTCTTTTATTTTTTCCAGCTTTTTTTGCAGCGAGTGAACTCTCCTTTTTATTAATAAGGCCAAGTAAAGTTTTAAGGTTAATAGAAGAAAAAAAGAAGGGAGCATTTTCAATTTTAAAAATTCAAAAACGCTTTAGATCTTCATTAATTGCCTCTCAATTTGGAGTAACAATTTCATTAATTGCAATTGGATGGCTTAGCAATAACCTGGCTAATGATTATTGGAAAAGTAATATTTTGTCAAATAGATTTTATGATCTTCTATTTTTTTTATTTGTTGTTTTTGTTGTTACTCTCGTTTCTGGACTAATTCCTAAAGCACTAGTAATAAATAATCCTGAATCTGCTGCATTAAGGCTTACGACAATATTCGATGCAGTAAGAAAAGCTATGAATCCTATTGTAAAGACAATAGAATTTTTTGCTAGCGCCTGTTTAGGCTTGTTCAATTTAAATAACAAATGGGATTCTCTAAATTCGGGTTTATCCGCAGGAGAATTGGAAACTCTTATAGAAACAGATAATGTAACAGGTTTAAAACCAGATGAGAAAAATATTCTTGAAGGAGTTTTTGCTTTAAAAGACACACAAGTTAAAGAAGTAATGATTCCAAGATCTGAAATGGTAACTTTGCCAAAAAATATAACCTTTTCAAAACTTATGAAACAAGTTCATAAAACTCGCCATGCCCGCTTCTTTGTGATTGGCGAGTCTTTAGATGATGTATTAGGTGTATTAGATTTGCGGTATCTAGCTAAGCCAATTTCAAAAGGTGAAATGGAAGCCGATACATTATTAGAGCCGTTCCTTTTACCAGTGACAAAAATTATTGAAACATGTTCATTAGCAGAAATATTTCCAATAGTAAGAGACTACAATCCTTTCTTACTAGTAGTTGATGAACACGGCGGAACAGAGGGGCTGATAACTGCAGCTGATCTAAATGGCGAAATAGTTGGGGAGGAAATGCTGAACAATAGAATTTATTCAGACATGAGAATGTTAGATAATTTCTCTAAAAAATGGTCAATAGCTGGAAAATCAGAAATTATTGATATCAATAAGAAGTTAGGATGTTCCATTCCAGAGGGCGCAGATTATCATACTCTTGCTGGATTTCTACTAGATAAATTTCAAATGGTTCCAAAAATTGGGGACGTTTTAGATTTTAATAGCATTAAATTTGAAGTTATTTCTATGTCAGGTCCAAAAATTGATCGTGTTAAAATTATTCTTCCTAAAAGCTAAATGTGGCTCCCAATAGAGGATAATTATCATAAAGAAATGGATTCGAAGTTATGCAACCAACCTCATCACCCGTAAAGGTTGGAGTCATAGGTATAGGGAATATGGGTTGGCACCATGCTCGAGTACTAAGTTTACTCAAAGATGCAAATCTCATTGGCGTAGCAGATCCAAACGAAGAAAGAGGTAAATTAGCTATTGAACAATTTCAATGTGAATGGTTCAAAAATTATAAGGACTTAATTCCAAAAGTTGATGCTATTTGTATCGCTGTGCCGACACTACTGCATCATAAGGTAGGACTAGATTGTCTAAATGGAGGTACTAACGTTCTCATTGAAAAACCAATTGCAGCTAATGAGTTAGAAGCAAAATCCTTAATAGAGGCAGCTAATGCAAGTAAATGTCTATTACAAGTTGGGCATATTGAAAGATTTAATCCTGCTTTTAGAGAATTAAATAAAATCATAAATAATGAAGAAATTGTTGTTTTAGAAGCAAGGAGGCACAGTCCTCATGCAGACAGAGCAAATGATGTATCTGTAGTAATGGATTTAATGATTCATGACATTGATCTTATTTTAGAGCTTGTAAACTCAAAAATACAAAAATTAGCAGCTGTTGGGGGTAGAAATAGCGAAGGATTAATAGATTATGTTAACGCTACTTTAGTTTTTAAAAATAATGTTATTGCAAGCTTAACTGCCAGCAAAATGAGTCATAAAAAAATCAGAAATTTAAGTGCTCACTGCCAAAATGGCCTAGTAGAAACTGATTTCCTAAATCACTCTTTACAAATCCATCGCAAGTCTCATGAATCATACACAGCAGAGCATGGAGAATTAGTTTATAGAAATGATGGATATGTCGAAGAAGTTAACACAACCTCCATTGAGCCTCTTTATGCAGAACTGGAGCATTTTCTTAAATGCGTTCAGGGCAAAGAAAAGCCTGAGGTAGATGGTGAGCAAGCCTCAAGAGCATTAAAAATTGCTGATTTTATAGAGAGTGCTGTAGATAATTCTGGAGATGCGATTTTACTTGAAAATCCTGTCTAATACAAACAATCTAAAATAAAAGAATTTTATTTAAATCCAACTGCAGCTTGCCAAACAAATACCAATAAGAAGAAAAATAAAGGAATAAGTGGAAGAACATCAACAGTTGGAGCAAAGGCTTTGTAAGCCTCGGGCAATTCAGCAAATGTATTAAATAGAATGAGCACCTTTTTTAATAATTTAATTATGATAAGACGTTACCATGTATGGTGAGCAATAGAGGATATTTTCCAGGGAGCGAAATCATTTGTAAAACAATTATCTCTAATTGCAGCAGAAATTGCATTGGTAAATCTTATTAAGTGAGCAATGTTATGCAAACTTATGAGGGTTAGGCCTAATATTTCGTCATTTCTAATTAAGTGATGCAAATATGCTCGAGAATAGGATTTACAGGTCTCGCATTTACAAGTTTTATCAATCGGAGAAAAGTCATTTTTAAATCGAGCATTTCGCAAATTCAATCTTTCATCATTAAAAAATGCAGTTCCATGTCTCCCTAATCTTGTAGGCAAAACACAGTCAAATATATCGAATCCATTAGCAACAGCTAAAGAAATTTCTCTTAAAGAGCCAATCCCCATTAAATATCTTGGTTTATTTATTGGTAAGAATTTCGGGACATAATTAATTACACTATGTATTTCTTCAACTGCCTCGCCAACACTTACACCTCCTACTGCTATTCCAGGGAGATCAAAAGAACTTGTATATTTTGCGCTATATTCTCTCAATCTCGGATACTTACCACCTTGAACTATACCAAATAATGCTTGATTGGATTTCTGATGAGTCTCAACACATTTTTGCAACCACAAATGAGTTCTTTGTAAAGAGTCCTCAATATCATTTTCGTTAGCCGTATGCGGAGGACAATGATCAAAAGCCATCGCAACATCCGATCCAAGATCCATTTGAATCTGTATTACTTTTTCAGGTGATAAAAATACATGACTACCATCTCTTGGATTTTTAAATTCCACACCTTTATCAGAAATATTGTTTAATTTGGCCAAACTAAAAACTTGATACCCCCCTGAATCAGTAAGGATAGGATTAGGCCAATTCATGAACTTATGTATTCCGCCAGATTCTTTAACTAATTCTTCTCCAGGTTGTAAATGAAGATGAAAGGTATTTGAGAGAATCATTTCTGATCCTGTAGAGGTTAATTGCTTAGATGAAATTCCTTTAACCGTTGCCAAAGTACCCACGGGCATAAATTTTGGCGTGTTTACCTGACCATTTGGTGTATGAAATATACCAGTTCTTGCGCCTGTATTACTGCAATTCGATGTAATTTCAAATTCAAACACGATAATTTATAAAATTTTTTTATCCATTTTCATTAATCTACTCTATTATTTGATATTGAATCTATTTTTATCTCATCAAAAAATATTTAATAAAAAATTTGGCAGGATCTTGGATTTTCTATACGACATTTCCAAAGATACCTTTAATTAATCCCGAATTTAAAAATATTGCTCAATTTGCACCGCCTTTAGGATTTTTTATTGGAATAATACAGAGTTTTATTTTTCTTTTTTTAAGAACAAACTCTTGGTCAATTTATGCATCTTCATTAATTTGTTTGGCTTCAGGATATTTAATTACTGGTGGTCTCCACCTCGATGGTCTAATGGATACTTTCGATGGTATTTTTGCGGGTAAAAAGAAACGTTTAAAAGCCATGAAAGACAGTAAAGTTGGTTCCTTTGGCGTTCAATCTTTAGTTTTTATAACTTTAATTCAAATTGCTTGCATATTGAAAATTCAAACCCTAATAATTTTTGTTTTACCTATATGCTTATTTTGGGGAAGATTTTCAAATTTATTTTTTATAGAAAAGTTTAAATATATTAGTCATAAGAAAAAATCTATTAGTCACAAAAAGTTTTGGAATGGATTTAAAAAGGAATCTTTGATCTCCATTATTTTTCTTTTAATTTTCATTTCATACCAATTAGTTTCAATTACATCCCAAGCAATATTAATTAAATTTTTAATTCTTATTTTGATTGGTATTTTTATAAGTTATTCTATCCCAAACATACTGGGGAATAAAATTGGAGGCTTCAATGGAGATGCCTGCGGTGCAAGTGTTGTACTAGTTGAAACTGCAATGTTGTTTATACATGCAATTCTTTTATAGGAAGTTCTAAATAGAAAATATTTTTCTTCTTATGATCTTTTAATTTCTCATTATAATTAATCGAGTTATTTTCCAGCAATCTCAATTCTCCTCCAATTTGTTTTGCTAATTTTCTCGCCAAAAAAAGTCCCACACCAGTGCCGTCTTTCTTCTTAGCGGCAGATCCTCTAAAACCTTTTTCAAAAATTTTCTCGTTTTCATTTTTTGTTATTTTTTTACCATTATCAAATATACAAAGTCCATTACTCGTAATTACAAGTCCAATTTCAGCATCTTTTTGGGCATATTTAAATGCATTTTCTAGTAAATTGGCAACAATTTCTGCAATTACAGCATATTTTGCCTTTAATGGCGAAATAGTCCAATCTGGCCAAAGAGAAGGTTCAGTCCAACCTCTATTCTCTAAGTCCGCATTAGCTTTACCCCTTTCTAATATTGGCCTCAATAAACTCTGAACAGTAATTACCTTTTTATTATCTAAATTTGGTGGTAATAATAATCTTTCCTCTCCAATTTCTAGAGGCAATTGAATAGGTGAATTTAATTGCGCAAAAGAATCCATATATTGATTAATTTGTTTTTGCTCTATTATCATGCGTTCGACTATTTCAATAGAATCATCATCTGAACCAAGTCTTTTTATTAATAATTTTGCATATGTCCTAATAGCAGCCAATGGATTCCTTAATTGATGAATTATGACATTGACCTGATTTTTTACATAATTGACTTCTTCATTTTTATTTTGACGTTCTAATTCGATAGAGACGCATTTAGCTAAAGATATTGAAAGCGCTTTTAATCTAGAATCGAGAGATACTGGCCAATTCCCCCCTTTCAAATCAGTTTCTACCCGAAGGACACCAAGTAGAATATCGTTTTCTTGTAGCGGGTACCATCTTCTATTAGGGGATGAAACCTTAAGCGAAGGATCATCTTCTATTGAAATAAGTAGCCTATCAATTTGCGGCCATTGACCAACCATTTCAAAAGATGCTTTAGTTCCTTGCTTAGCTGAAGCAAGATACATAACTAAATTAGTCACGCCCATTGAGCAACCAAAACTCTCTAACTGTTTTAAAATTAGTTCTTCAAATTTTTTTGAAAGATTCATAATCAATGTAATTTTGAGAAATTTTTTTAAAAAAACTCGAAAAAGGGCTTGTAAAATATGAAAAAAGTATTAAGATATATAAAGAGGTCTGACTTTAGCCAGCCTTAAATATGAACATTTAATCATATTTTAAGCTACATCAGGGGTTGATGGGTCCTCTATGTAATTTGAAGTGAATTTAAAATCACATATATAAGATTAGTAAAAATAAATAAGACTAATCTCATTAATAATTTCAGGAGTACCAATCAATGTCAAAAAAAAGAAAGAGAATCAGCAGAAGAAGATTGGCTGGCCAAAGAGTAATGGCACATGTACCTATTTATCATATCGAAACTGGCAAACATAAACCAGTTACAGCAGCAAGAAGATTCATAGCTGAAAATGGTCTTTCTGCGCCATCAGTTTTTAATGTTAGAAGAAATGAACACACCACCGATAGATTTTTTTGGGGTGAAAAAGGGTTATTTAGTGCCCAATATGCTGAAGAAAATCATTTTCTATTTCCATCACTAAAAGTTGTCGTTGAAGGAATTGGTGAAGAAAAAATATTTGAGGGTCTAGAACTTACTGCAGATGATTGGGAAGAGATTGAAGAATATGAATATGCTTTTGTTTAAAAAATATTACTTATATTTGAACTTATAAAATTAATTAAATCTGAATCAATTTGATGAACTCCATCGAATTCTACTAATTCACAAAATTTAGAAGACTTACTCTTTACCTTTTCATAAATAATCCTTGAAGCATCTATAGGTACAACGTCATCAAATAAACCATGACTAATAATCAATGGCGAGAAATTTTCTCCTGGAGCCCAGTTAGGGTGAGGATAACCACTACAAGCAACTATTAATCCAAAATTTAACTTAAATCCCGCATCAATTGCCATTGCCGCCCCCTGAGAGAACCCCAACAAAATTGTTTTTCTTAGTGGAATCTGATCAGTATCAAATTTTTTTAATGTAACTAAAAGTTTATTTACTTCGACCTCAGCTCCATTCCAATCATGGGGGTATAATCCATACCACTGTCTTCCCTGACCGCTTGGGTGTAATCCAGGAGCCTTCAATGAAATTACTTCAAAATCAAGATTTATTTTTTCAGTCATCTCCTTTCCAAATGTTAAAAGGTCATCTGAATCAGCTCCCCAACCATGCATCAAAATAATTCTATGAGTTGCAGTTTGAGAGCTAATCCAGACAAATTCATGATTGATAGCATATTTCATGTTTATATTCTTAAGTAAGTAAACTTTCCCATAATGTCTCCATTAGCTTTAGTAAGTGTCTCTGATAAAAAAAATATAATCCCATTTTGTAAGGAATTGGTAGAGAAGCTTAATTATAAAATTCTATCAAGTGGAGGAACTGCCAAACATCTTATAGAGGCTAAAATTCCAGTTATTAAAGTTGCTGATTTTACTAATTCGGGAGAAATTCTTGGAGGAAGAGTTAAAACTTTACATCCAAAAATACACGGGGGAATATTAGCAAAAAGAACTGATGAGGGACATAAAAAAGATATAGAAGCTAACAATCTTGAGTTAATTGACTTAGTAGTTGTGAATTTATATCCTTTTAAAAACACAGTAGATCAGGGGGCTAAATGGGAAGATGCTATTGAAAATATCGATATCGGAGGGCCATCTATGATTCGTTCTGCAGCTAAAAATCATAAAGATGTTTCCGTATTAGTAGATCCTAGTCAGTATCAAAATTTTCTTGAAGAAAGTAAAAAAGGTGTGTTAAAAGAATCATATAAAGCCAAATTAGCCCTTGAAGCTTTTCAACATACAGCAGACTATGACACTGCAATATCTAATTGGATAAGAAAAGAAAGAGATTTACAGTCTTCCAAATATATTGAATCTTATCCACTAATCAAAACCTTAAGATATGGGGAGAATCCTCATCAAAAAGCTTTCTGGTATGGTTTAAGTAACATTGGATGGAACTCAGCAGAACAATTACAAGGAAAAGACTTAAGTTATAACAATCTATTAGATCTAGAGTCGGCACTTTCAACAGTTTTAGAATTTGGCTACAGAGAAAAAGATAAACTTACAACCGACATGTTTGCCTCCGTTATTTTAAAACACAATAATCCTTGTGGTGCCTCTATAAGTAATTCAGCTTCCAAAGCATTTTTGAATGCTTTGGAATGCGACCCTGTTAGTGCATTTGGAGGAATAGTTGCTTTTAATTCAAATGTTGATAGTGAGACTGCAATTCACCTCAAAGATATTTTCTTAGAGTGTGTCGTCGCTCCATCTTTTGATGAGGAAGCTTTAGAAATTTTAAAAGTTAAAAAGAATTTAAGAATTTTAAAATTTTCAAAAGATAAACTTCCAAAAATGAATCAAAATTCTACTAAATCAATAATGGGAGGATTACTAGTTCAAGATACTGACGATAGTGAAGAAAAAACTGAAAATTGGATTTCAGTCACTAATAAAAATCCGAGTAATCAAATTAACTTAGATCTTAATTTTGCATGGAAAATTTGTAAACACGTGAAATCTAATGCCATTGTTGTTGCAAAAGACCAAAAAACTATTGGTATAGGAGCTGGACAAATGAACAGAGTTGGAGCAGCAAAAATTGCTTTAGAAGCAGCTGGAGGGTTATGTTCTGATGCTGTCTTGGCCAGCGATGGGTTTTTCCCATTTGCAGATACCGTAGAACTAGCAAATGAATATGGAATAAAAGCTATTATTCAGCCCGGAGGAAGTCTAAGAGACCAAGAAAGTGTTGATATGTGCAATTCAAAAGGAATCTCAATGGTATTTACGCAAAAAAGGCACTTTTTACATTAAATTATGTTGATTTTGGATAATATGTAATCTTGTTAGTTTTTCTGAATAAAGATAGCCTGCCTGGACCCGCACATAGAAAGTAGAGAGAAATAGCTCCATATATAAAAGACAATTCGAAAGCATAATTATGACCTTCGACCACTGCTAGAGGAAAACCTTCAAGTCCAGTATCAAGGAGATGAAAATAAACTGCAAATGCCATTGTGGAGAATAGACCAAGAGAAGAAAGTCTCGCAAAAATCCCTACAGCCAACCCGACTGGGCATACCAGTTGAGTAATTGCTGCTCCAAAAGTCCAAATAACAGGATCACCAGGCAAAAATGGGAAATACTTACCAACTACAAACTCGGCAAAACCCTGCGGATCCTGAAGTTTCTCAAGGCCATGATGAATCATCAAAGCACAAAAGCCGATTCTTAAAACAAAAATTGATAATTCTCCAAGAATATTAACTTCTGAGCCTGAAGATGAATTGGCAACTACAACTTCAACTTTTTGGGGTGCTTTTGTTCTATTCATACTGGCAGTTTGAACTTGATTAGATTGTGTTTTGTCTTCCATGCTTCAAAATTTTTTATTATTCTAGTTAATAAAGTAGATCTTTTGGAATTATCTGACTAATAAATTAAAAAAACTCAGCAAATTTATAAATGAATAACAAATTCAGGAAGCAATATCAATTAACTTTTCAATAACATCCGCAACTACCTTATCAGGAGTGGATGCACCTGAGGTAATTCCAACATTAATTTTTCCACTAGGTAGAAAATTATTTTTAAGTTCTAATTCTGATCCAAGTGGTTTATGAAATATTGAGTTTTCTTTAACTGATATCCTTTCTGGCGTATCAATGTGAAAAGAAGAAATATTTTTGTTAATTGCTATTTCTTGAAGGTGAGTAGTATTAGAAGAATTGAAGCCTCCAATAACTACTAAAATATCAAGGTCTTCATCAACCAAAGAGAACATTGCATCTTGTCTTTCTTCAGTTGCATCACAAATAGTATTAAAAGCTAAAAAGTGACTATTTAAGTTTTCTGGTCCAAATTTCTTTAACATAGTCCTTTCAAAAACCTTTCCAATTTCCTCAGTCTCGCTCTTAAGCATAGTTGTCTGATTTGCAACTCCCACTCTATCTAAATCTTTATCAGGATCAAATCCATTAGAACAAGCTTTAGCAAATTTGTTCATAAACTCATTTCTATTACCTCTCCCCAGAATATATTCAGAAACGTAGTTCGCTTCTTCTAGATCAAGTACAACTAAATATTTACCTGCGAATGAACTTGTAGCGAGAGTCTCTTCATGTTTAAATTTTCCATGAATAATAGATGTGAAAACATGTTTTTTATGTTTTTCAACTGTATGCCAAACCTTTGAAACCCATGGACAAGTTGTATCAATGATATGACAACCTTTCTCATGCAAGAGTTTCATTTCTTGAACAGTAGCTCCGAAAGCAGGGAGTATAACAACATCCCCATTTGAAACTGAAGAAAAATCTTTAATTCCATTTTTAGCTGAGATGAATTTTACATTCATTTTTCTTAAATGATCATTCACCGAGGGATTATGAATTATTTCGTTTGTAATCCAAATATTCTCATTTGGGTAATGTCTTCTAGTTTCATAAGCCATTGCAACAGCTCTTTCAACTCCCCAACAAAAACCGAAAGCTTGGGCCAACTTTATATTTAGTCTGCCTTTAGTGTAAGAAAAATCATTATCTCTAATAGAACTTATCAAATCACTTTGGTAAGCTTCTTCTAACGCTTGAGCTCTTTTTGTTGGAGAATCGAAACCCCTCCTATTGTATCTATCAGAATGATGAAGAGATCTTCTAAAAGCTTGAGTGTCCATCTTTCTATATTACAACGTTTTAAATAATTTTTCGTAAAAAAAAGAAACCTGACATAAGTCAGGTTTCTTAAATCAATTTTCAGTTGGATTATTTAGCAGATGCAAAGTCTGGATATGCTTCCATTCCATGCTCTCCTATATCCAAGCCTTGAGTCTCTTCCTCTTCAGATACTCGGATTCCTCCGAATAATCCTCCAATTACAGACCAGGCAATCCAGCAAGTAACTAGTGTCCAAATAGCATAAGCTGCGGCACCAAGAGCTTGAACTAGAAGAAGAGTAATACCTCCGCCATTGAACAATCCCATACCTGCTCCATCACCTTGTACAGCTGTACCCCAAAGACCGATAACTACAGTACCCCATACACCACAAACTCCGTGAACAGAGAATGCACCTACAGGATCATCAATCTCAGCGGCATCAAGTGCTGCAACAGAAAATACAACGATAATTCCGCCTACTAGTCCTGCGAACCAAGCTCCAGCGAGTGTCATATCACCACAACCAGCAGTGATACTAACCAAACCAGCAAGGATACCGTTAATTATCATTGTAAGATCAGGCTTACCAGAAGTTAATGTTGAAACAATAGTTGCACCAATAGCTCCAGCTGCTGCGGCTAAAGTAGTTGTTACAGCAACATAAGGAACCCATTGATCCATAGCAAGTTGAGAACCGGGGTTAAATCCGTACCAACCTATCCATAGGACTAATGCACCTAGAGTAGCTATAGCCATATTGTGTCCTGGCATAGCCTGTGGCTTCCCATCAGAGTATTTGCCAATTCTTGGTCCAAGAAGCATAGCTCCTACAAGACCCGCCCATGCTCCTACTGAGTGAACAATTGAAGAACCAGCAAAATCAACAAAACCTAAAGAATCAAGCCAACCACCATTCCATTTCCAGCTACCAGCAATTGGATATATAAATGCAGTTAATACAACAGCAAAAACAACAAATTCTCCAAATTTAACTCTTTCAGCAACAAGACCGGAAACGATAGTTGCCGCAGTTCCTGCAAAAGCAGACTGGAACAAGAAATCAACAGTTGGGACTAATCCAGCGTCAGTTACCATATCTGCAGTAACTGTTGGATCAAAAAATAAGCCGCCAAAATAAAGCCAACCGTCGGCAACACTTCCTCCGTACATTAATGAATAGCCGATAAACCAATAAGAAGTTACAGCTAGAGCAAATACAAAGAGGTTTTTAGCAAGAATGTTAACAGCGTTCTTAGAACGGCACATTCCTGCCTCAACCATAGCGAAACCGGCGTTCATAAAGATCACTAGAATAGTAGCGATCAAAAGCCATAAATTGTTAGCAAGAAAAGCTGCATTCAACTCAGGTAAATCAGCTGCGTGAGCTGAAAGATTAAAAATACCTAAACCAAACAAAGCTAGGGGAACAGTTGCAAGCCACAACATTGAGCGGTTTGAACTAAATCCTCGAATACTCCTCAAAAGGAGCATAGGTCCATTCACAAGACTTGCATCTTGAAGTTTGGACCTAGAGCGCCTTTGAGGCGTTTGCAAAGCAGTGGTCATAAAAAAAAATTAGATCTGCAAAAAAACAGTTTTACTGTTTCCTTTCAAATTTAAATTTATTCAAAAAACTTATGAGTGTCTAGTAGTTGTTGATACCATTTTTATAGTTGCACCTTAAAAAATAATTTGTTAAATTAAAAAATTTGATTTTTATAAGTTTCAAAATATCAAGATTTTATTTATTTCAAAGGTTTAATTCCTCTCCATGATATGTGGTCTTTATGAAATTCAAAGGAACAAGGAATCGTTATCATTCCTGCACCTAAAGATGCTCTAAAAAGATTGCCGTATAAGGGATCTGCGTCATCTCCGGGAGCAAAAAAACAAGCGTCTTTTCTTGTAATACAAAGTACTAATACACTTTTACTTTTAGGAATTAATTCCTTTAATTCTATGAGGTGTTTTTGGCCTCTTTTCGTTACTGTATCAGGGAATAGAGCAACATTTTCTCTAATCCAAGTCGTATTTTTAACCTCTATGTAAATGTTACGTTTATCAGGATTTGAAGATTTTGGAGTTAATAAAAAGTCAATTCTGCTTTTTTTATCTTTTCCATAAGGAACTTCAGATCTAATTGTCTCAATTTCTCCTATCATTTCGTCAAGCAAATTTTTCTCAATAACCTTTTTGATTAACTTATTTGCAAATAGAGTATTAATACCAACCCAAACTTCCTCATTTTTTGCATTCAAAACACATATCTGTTCCCAAGTAAAAGGTAATTTTCTTTTTGGAGAAGGGGAAACACTTATTCTTACCTTTGCTCCCTCACTCAAAAGTCCTTTCATTGGTCCTGTGTTGGCACAATGAGCAGTTACTACCTCTCCGCTCTCTAATTTTATATCTGCAAGAAACCTTTTATACCTCTTGATTAAAACTCCTTCAATTAATGGATCAAATTCAATTATCCGATCATTCATAAATATGTCGTTAGTTAAAAATCAAATATAATTGAAACTTAAACTTCTTGAAAAATTTAGACAAATCCAAATGCATTCATTTTTAAAAAATAATGTTTTTTCAATTTCATTTGGTACTGGTCTAAGTAAATTAGCTGGATGTATAAGACAAATATTCATAGCTGCTGCTTTTGGGGTTGGGCTAACATACGACGCATTTAATTATGCCTATATAATCCCAGGTTTTTTGCTAATAATCATTGGAGGAATTAATGGTCCCTTACATAACGCAGTTGTTGCAGTTTTAACTCCGCTTAACAAAAAAAATGGAGGAATAGTTTTAACTCAAGTAAGCATAAAACTTTCAATATTATTATTCATTTTAGCCATATTCATTTACTCTAATGCCAATTTATTAATTGAATTATTAGCCCCCAATTTAAGTTACGAAGCTAAATCGATTGCCACTTACCAATTAAAAATACTTACACCTTGCATCCCTTTGTCCGGATTCATAGGTTTAAGCTTTGGCGCCTTAAATTCCCAAAGAAAATTCTTTTTATCAAGTATAAGTCCAGCAATAACAAGCGTAACTACTATTTTTTTTATTTTATTAAGTTGGATTTTCAACCAAGAAAATGCATATTCTCATTTCTTTACTTATACGGGATTACTAGCTTTTGCAACTTTGACAGGAACTTTAATTCAATTTGTTGTTCAAATTTGGGAAATAAATAAAATTGGTCTCTTGAGATTAGAGTCAACCTTCAATTTATTTAAAGATGAAGAGAGGAGAATTTTCAAACTAATTATTCCAGCATCAATCTCATCAGGTTTAAGTCAAATTAATGTTTTTATAGATATGTTTTTTGCTTCAAGTTTTCAAGGCGCAGCATCTGGACTAGCTTACGGCAACTTTCTTATACAAGCCCCCTTAGGCATATTATCTAACTCCTTGATTCTGCCATTACTTCCAAAATTTTCTAAATTAATAAGTGAAAAAGACAAAAGAGGTCTCCAAAAAAAATTGATCTCTGGAATAGAGTACTGTTTCTTAACCACTATTTTTTTAACCGCATTTTTCATAACATTCAATAATCAAATCGTACAATTAGTTTTTCAAAGAGGATCTTTTGATTATTCAGCAACTTTAAAAGTAAAAAATATATTAATTGCTTATGCAGTTGGCATACCATTTTATCTTTATAGAGATTTATTAGTAAGAACTTACTATTCAATAGAAAGAACAAACTTCCCTTTTAAGTCTTCATTTGCAGGGATAATATTTAATATTTTTTTTGATTGGTTTTTAATTGGTGCCCCAATTAAGAATTTTGGGGATCTTTCTCCATATAATTTCGGAGTTGTGGGAATAATTTTATCTTCAGTAATAGTCAACCTTATAGTCTGTATTTTGCTTTCTTTTAATCTGCGAAATGAAGATATCCATATACCTAACTTGGATTTATTGAGGAAAATTAGCCTCATGTCATTAGCAGCATTTATAGACAGCACACTTTGTTTTACTATTCTCCAAAGTACGAATAACTTCAATTCAAATTTTGCAGAATTTTTATTATTAATATTTGGAACTCTCACTTTTTTTGTGATTTATTTTTTACTTACAAAATTCTTGAAAGTAAATAAATTTAAAGTTTCAAAAAAAGAAATTTAGTTTTTTAAAAAAAACTTTCCAAAATCTCTTCTAATTCTAGAATTTGTGAGTTAGTGATTAAATTAATCAGTGGAATACTATTAACACCATCCCCTACTTTTACATTTATTGCTTCCAGACTTAATTTTGCAGCCTCCAATGGGCCTTGATCTTTATTGCTGATACATTCAATAGCAAGATGCCTAGCTAGTCCAGCGTCTCCAAGATACAAATTCCACTTTTCTATTTTTATAAAAACCTTTTCGGAAATTACATTTTCTAGATCACTTATACTTATCTGAGAATCCATAAAAAGAAATTAATTTAAGTTGATTGTTTTGAAGTATCTTTAGGTTTTTTTATAATTACGAAAAGTAAATGGGAGGCCAAAAGAACTGACCAGACAATTGCAAAATTATTAAAATAGCTGATTTCATATTTAATCTCTTTTAAAAGCCACGTGCCACTTACAATCGCAGTAAATATCATGCAGTGAATAACAAAATTTACTATTCGAGAAAAATGTTTATAGATAGGATCTTCTGAGTCACCATTTCCGTACCACTTTATAGGCATATTGATAATTAGATTGTTAATAATAGATATTTTACCCGAAATCTAGTTGACTAAGAGACCCTGAAACAGAGATATTACATAATTATGCGCCTGTAGCTCAGTGGATTAGAGCACCTGACTACGGATCAGGGTGTCGGGAGTTCGAATCTCTCCAGGCGCGTTTAAAATTATGAAATATTCTTTTTATATTTTTCTAAAAAATATCGTCTATATTATGGGTATTACTTATCAAATTCAATGAATATACTTCAAAATCTTAAAGAAAGTGATCCAGTAATATCGAATTTTATTAACTCTGAAAAAAATAGGCAGGAAACTCATCTTGAGTTAATCGCAAGCGAAAATTTCGCATCAATTGCCGTTATGCAGGCTCAAGGTTCCGTACTTACAAATAAATACGCCGAGGGATTACCCCAAAAAAGATATTACGGGGGATGTGAATTTGTTGATGAAATCGAAGAATTAGCTATTCAGAGAGCGAAAAAATTATTTAATGCAAATTGGGCTAATGTTCAACCCCATAGTGGAGCGCAGGCAAATGCTGCTGTTTTCCTAAGTCTACTTAAACCTGGCGACACAATCATGGGGATGGATTTATCTCATGGTGGGCACCTAACTCATGGGTCTCCAGTAAATATGAGTGGTAAATGGTTCAATGCAGTTCACTATGGCGTAAATAAAGAAACTAGTGAATTAAATTTTGATGAAATAAGAGAGATAGCACTTGAAACAAAACCAAAATTAATCATATGTGGATATTCTGCTTATCCAAGAACAATCGATTTTGAGTCATTTAGAAATATTGCAGATGAAGTTGGTGCATTCTTAATGGCTGATATTGCACACATCGCCGGTCTTGTAGCAAGTAAACTTCACCCAAATCCAATACCATATTGTGATGTAGTAACCACAACTACTCATAAAACATTAAGAGGGCCTAGAGGGGGACTTATCTTGTGTAAAGATGCAGAATTTGGAAAGAAATTTGATAAATCTGTTTTCCCCGGAACTCAGGGTGGTCCCTTAGAACATATTATTGCCGCTAAAGCAGTTGCATTTGGAGAAGCCTTGCAGCCAGATTTCGTTAATTATTCCCAACAAGTAATAAAAAATGCAAAAGTTCTAGCTTCAACTTTAATAAATAGAGGTATTAATATCGTTAGTGGAGGCACTGATAACCATATTGTTTTACTCGATTTAAGAAGTATCAATATGACTGGTAAGATTGCTGACTTACTTGTAAGTGAAGTGAATATCACTGCAAATAAAAATACTGTTCCATTTGACCCTGAATCACCTTTTGTAACCAGCGGACTAAGGTTGGGAACTGCTGCTTTAACTACTAGAGGCTTTAATGAAGATGCTTTTGCTGAAGTTGGCGAAATTATTGCTGATAGATTACTTAACCCAGACGATTCACTGATTGAAAGTCAATGTAAAGAAAGAGTATTAACCTTATGTAATCGTTTTCCTCTTTATGAAGGCAAACTTGAAGCATCAATTAAATGAGTCCTAAATCCAAGGGAGTTGAAATTCTTTCTATCGGAACAGAGCTACTCTTAGGAAATATTATCAATACAAATGCTCAATGGATTTCTGAACAGTTATCTCAATTAGGCTTAAATCACTTTAGACAATCAACTGTCGGTGATAATTGTGATCGAATTATAAAAGTAATTCAAGAAATATCGAAAAGAAGTAATCTTCTAATTACAACTGGTGGCTTGGGACCCACCCCAGATGACTTAACTACTGAAGCAATAGCCAAATCTTTTAATGTATCTCTTTTTGAAAGACCCCTCTTATGGGATGAAATTAAACAAAAACTTTCATACTCAAAGCTCAAGGATGATTCCTCCAGCTTAAGGAAACAATGTTTCTTCCCAGAAAATGCTCAAATTATTAATAACCCTAGGGGCACTGCCCCAGGAATGATTTGGGAACCAGTAAAAGATTTTACTATCCTTACTTTCCCAGGAGTACCCAGTGAAATGAAAACTATGTGGGAAGAGACGGCGTATGATTTCATTAAAACCAAATTCTCAGATAATTATTCCTTTTTTTCAAATACTCTTAAATTTGCGGGTATTGGAGAATCAAGCGTTGCTGAAAAAATTAATGATCTATTAAATCTTAAAAACCCTACCGTTGCTCCATATGCAAACTTAGGAGAGGTTAAACTCAGAATCACCGCGCGAGCTAAGAACAACCTAGAAGCAAAAAATATAATTAAACCTATTAAAGAAAAATTAAAAAAAGATTTTTCAAAATTTATTTTTGGAGAGGATAACGATACTCTTCCTAGCGTTTTAATAAAAGAATTAACCAAGAGGAACGAAACTATTGTTTTTGCTGAATCCTGCACCGGAGGCCTTCTATCATCATCACTAACCTCAATATCAGGCTCATCTCAAGTTTTTCAAGGTAGTATTGTTTCCTATAGTAATGAACTAAAAAATTCATTATTAAATATTTCTAAAGAAAAGCTTACAAAATATGGAGCTGTTTCTGAAGAAGTTTGTGAGGCTATGGCAATTAATGTAAAAGAGAAATTAGGAGCAGATTGGGCAATAGCAATTAGTGGAATAGCTGGTCCTAAAGGAGGGAGTCAAGATAAACCGGTTGGACTTGTCTATATTTCAATTTCAGGACCGAATAATCATATAACTAATATAAAAAAACTATTTAACTCAACACGAAATCGAATAGAAATTCAAAGACTAAGTGTAAATGTGTGTTTGAACAGCCTCCGATTAATCCTATTATCGAATAGTAAGTAACTATTTTTACAAATTGAGTCAAGATACCCTATTTGATAAAGTTTGGGATTTACATAAGGTTTCAAGTCTTCCTGGAGGATCTGATCAAATATTTATTGGTCTTCACCTTATCCATGAAGTGACGAGTCCTCAAGCATTTGGTGCTTTAAAGGACAAAAAATTAAAAGTAAAATTCCCTGATAGAACTGTTGCTACTGTTGATCATATTGTACCAACAGATAATCAGAGCAGGCCTTTCAAAGATAGTCTCGCTGAACAGATGATTGAAACACTTGAGAAGAATTGCTTAGAACATAATATAAGATTTTTTAATATTGGTAGTGGTAATCAAGGAATAGTTCATGTAGTAGCACCGGAATTAGGCCTAACTCAGCCAGGGATGACAATCGCTTGCGGAGATTCTCATACTTCAACTCATGGAGCTTTTGGGTCAATTGCTTTTGGTATAGGTACAAGTCAAGTAAGAGATGTTCTTGCTACCCAAACCTTAGCTATGAACAAATTGAAAGTAAGGCAGATTTGGTGTGACAATAAATTATCTAAGGGTGTTTATGCTAAGGATTTAGTCCTTCATATAATTAATAAACTTGGTGTAAAGGCAGGAGCAGGTTTTGCATATGAATTCGCAGGACCTGCTATACATGAATTATCAATGGAAGAAAGGATGACGATATGCAATATGTCTATTGAAGGAGGAGCAAGATGCGGCTACATCAACCCTGATGCAAAGACCTTTAGTTACATTAAAAATAAATTATATGCTCCAAAAAATGAGCATTGGGATAGAGCGCTTAGATGGTGGGAATCATTAAAAAGCGATGAAAATTCAATTTATGATGACGTAATTAAATTAGATGCTTCTAAGGTAGAACCAACTGTAACCTGGGGGATTACTCCCGGCCAAAGTATAAGCATTAATCAACAAATCCCTCTTTTAGATGAATTATCCCCAAATGACAAATTAGTTGCAGAAGAGGCTTATGAATATATGAGTTTCAAGCCTGGACAATTAATAAAAGATACTCCTGTAGACGTTTGTTTCATAGGTAGTTGCACAAATGGAAGAATCAGTGACTTAAGAGTTGCAGCTAAAGTATTAAAAGGCAAAAAAGTATCCAAGAATGTCAAAGCATTTGCAGTTCCAGGTTCAGAAAAAGTAGCCACTGAAGCAAAACAAGAAGGTCTTGATCAGATATTTAAGGATTCTGGATTTCAATGGAGAGAGCCTGGCTGCTCAATGTGTTTAGCAATGAATTCAGATAAGCTAATAGGTAATCAAGTTAGTGCTAGTTCTAGTAATAGAAATTTCAAGGGTCGGCAAGGATCTCCCAGTGGAAGAACACTGCTCATGAGTCCAGCAATGGTTGCTGCTGCTGCAATTAATGGCAAAGTCAGTGACGTTAGAGAATTTATCAACTGATGAAATCAGACTTTACCCCGCCAATTGGAAAAATTTCAAATATTAACGGGCAATGTATCTCATTGATTGGAAATGATATTGATACAGATCGAATAATTCCAGCGCGTTTTTTGAAGTGTGTTAACTTTGATTCATTGGGTGAATCTGTTTTTGAGGACGATAGAAAAACTTTAAAAGGAAAGCATCCTTTTGATCTAGAGGAAAACAAAAATGCCTCAATACTAGTTGTTAATAGCAATTTTGGATGTGGTTCCAGCAGAGAACATGCCCCCCAAGCGCTTATGAGATGGGGTATAAAAGCAATCATAGGCGAGAGTTTCGCCGACATTTTTTACAGTAACTGTATTGCGATAGGAATTCCATGTTTTACGCTACCTAAAAAATCCATAGAAGAAATACAAAACTATTGCAATAATCAATCTTTACTTTTAGAAATTGATCTTAAAAATTCATTAGCAAAATCAAAAGATTTAAATTTCAATCTTGAGATCAAAGAGAGCTCAAAAAAAATGTTTTTATCCGGAGAATGGGATGCTACAGCAATATTACTTGAAAAATCTTCTTTAGTAGAAAGGAAATATAAAGAACTACCTTATATAAAATTTATTAAGGTCGTTTAAAAGCAAAAAAACGTTATAAAGTTATTAGAAAATATATTTAAAAATTGTATTTTTACAAAATTTGAAACAAGTCAAGGATATTTAATCCTGAGGACTTTCTAAATCTTTTCTATTAGGTGTTCTAGTTGGGTCACTAGCTAAAAAGCCGAAAAGAAAGATTCCAACGAAGAAAAAAACAATTGTGTATACAGAAATTTTAAGGGCAAGCATGGAATTACGAGTGCTGACAGATTTATATCCTATTAAATTTATATTTAAATTATGGTAAAAGGTTTACTTTTTGTATTTTTGGAAAATTTTGAAATACTTTAAAGGGAGTTAATCATCATGATCATCCCATGGATCTGTAAGTTTTGCAGCTTTAGGTCCAAATGCAGTCCATAGACCGAATCCTGTTAGAGCTAATAGTAATGCCAGTATTGTTACTGCTATAGAAACTGCAGGATCTGGAGCGGATGATAAAGTTTGCATCAATTTTACTAAGTTTGTAAACAATTTATGTATAAGTTCTTATACAATAGCGAAATAATATTCGATTTAGTGAATTCAACATGGGCCAAAAAACAGCATTAGGAAGTCTTTTAAAAGCGATTGGCAATTCTGGTCAAGGGAAAGTGGTACCTGGCTGGGGGGCAGTTCCTGTGATGACAGTAATAGGATTACTACTTTTAGTCTTCTTAGTTATTCTTCTGCAAATTTACAACCAATCACTATTACTACAAGGTTTCTCAGTAGATTGGAATGGAAACTAGATTTCTGAAAAACCTTTAAAGTTGTTTTTAATCTAAAAATCCCTAATAAAATATTAGGGATTTTATTTTTTGGTTATAGTTTGTTTGTATATTTATCATTCTCAATGAGAGGAATTTAGAAATACATCATGAATGAAATATATCTAATTGGATTGGGTAATCCTGGGAAAAAATATTCAAAAACTAGGCATAATATTGGATTCTTACTGCTTGAGAAACTCTCAAAAAAACATAACTCAAATTTTCTAATAAAAGATAAACTTAAAAGTTCCTGCTCAGAATTTCAAATCAATAATTGTACTTTCAGGTTATTTTTACCAAATACGTTTATGAATAACAGTGGTGATGCTGTACGAGCAATAGTTGATTGGTACAAAATAAATTTAGATCAGATTTTAATAATAGTTGATGATAAAGATCTGCCCCTTGGGAAAATAAGATTTAGAAAACAAGGGAGCTCAGGCGGACATAATGGGCTTAAAAGTATCATTGAAAAATTGCAAACCCAAAATTTCAATAGAATCAGAATTGGTATTGGATCACCTCATTCAATTCAAGGTACAAATAATTTCAATACTATTTCTCATGTACTAGGGAATATTTCTCTAGAAGAAAAATCAATCTTGGATAAAGTGTATAAGAGAGTTATAGAATCCCTCGAACAACTAAATACTAAAAAAGAAGAATATATAATGAATGAATTAAATTCTTTTGATAAAAATCAACCTTAAGAAATGCGTTCAAAACCCGAAACAATTGCCAATGTAAGTGTTAAGGAATATAGCTTCTCAAAAAAGCAAATCCAGGGTGTTGTGGAAGCTAGTCAATTCAAGTGGACTTTTACATGGTCCTTTCATAAAGGTCTGTTAACGGTAAATCCACCTTTGGGGAGAGCATTAATTGAGGATGCCTTATTAAGATTTCTATTAAAAAAAGATTATGAACTAGAAGCAGGAAATGAATATAAATTCACTATTTCAGCCAAGTTTTAAAATCTACACTTTGATTCAAAGTAAACTTCATCTTGCAATAATCTTCTAAAATTATCAGAGCTGATATCGCATCAAGGTTTTTATTAAGAATAAAAACCTCTCTAGGCATTAAAAACTTCAGACCATTAATTGGAAAAAGTTCGAAATATCTTGCTTTAGCCCTGTAGGTAGTATTTTTTTCCTCAAAAGTAATTATTTCTTTTTTAAAAAAATATAGTTTTTCTCTGATTTCTTTATTGGTCGTACCATTACCAATAATAATTTTTGATATGTTCTCAGCGGTAATTAAATTTCTGACATGATTCTCGAGTAATTCACTTTTTACAATGATCGCTTTATAAACTTTTTTTTCACTTATTTCAGCTAAGACTAAACCGCATTTACTTTTTCCCGGATCAATGGTTATTACTTTAGTCATTTAAGATGCAATTTTTAAAATATTTATTTCAACGACTATGGGTTCTACTGTTTTGCTATCCCTCAAAGATACTACTTCTAACTTAAATTTGATATTTTGATTTTCTTGAAGAAAGTCTCTAATTTTTTTTACAAAATTTCCATTTGTATTAATTTCACTAACTTGTGATCCTTTTGACTTAATTTCGTCCCTTGTTTCTTTAAGCAATGTTTTAATTTTTAAATTTATTGATTTAAGATTTAAATCACTTTCTCCCAGAATTGAACTTGTAATAACATCCCCTTTTTTGACTACAAATTTATTTTCTAATAAATCAGGAGATACAAAAACATAATTATCCCCTTTTAAAACATTTGTTGCCGATTTAATTAATAAAATCCAGTTACCACCTCTAACAGCTGTCGTCTCAATTTTTGAAATATCACTAGGTCTCCACAAAAGAATATTTTTATTTTCTTTATTAATAGGGATAACAATTTTCCTAACAAATTTATCAGCTTCATTAAAGATTTTTGTTAATTCCAGTTTTATATTTGAGCTGGAATTAATCTCAGCAATAAATAAAGTTTGTCCTCTTCTAATAACAATATTTCCTCTCCTAAATTCTTTAATATTATTTTTTAATTGATTTAAATCCTTTTCTTTTTGAATAATTTTACCTTCAAGTTCCTTTCGTTCTTCCTGTAAAGGGATTAAAGCCTTTTTACTTTCATCTAAAGTTTTTTGCAAGAAAGGAATATCAACAAAAAGTCTTTGTCTGAATTCTTCACTAACTAATATCAATAATCCTATTGATATTGAACTTATAAATCCACCAGTAATTATGGTTATTATAGTTGCAGTTTTTTTCGGTCTTAATTTTAAGATACTAAATCTTGCTTTACCAATCTTTGTTCCCAGAATATCCCCAAATGGTGCAATTAATCCCCCTAGTAATATTAAAAAGACAATTAAAATCCAAGCCACACTTTTGCATACACTTACTACATCATAATTTATGATGAATCAATTAAATCTTTTTGCAAGAGCAATTGGATCGAACACTGTGATCTTTTTTCGTTCAATATTAAGAAGACCTGAATCCTTTAAATCTCCCAACAATCTTGTAATGGTTACTCTTGTTGAACCAATAGCTTCAGCAATTGCCTGATGTGAAAGCCTTAGGTCTATTGTAATACCTTTTTCACCTGCAACTCCAAAGTCTCTACAAAGAACCATTAAAAAACTTACTAAACGAGAAGACATATCTCTATGCGTGAGAGTTTCTATCATTGTTTCAGTTTGAAGGATCCTACTTGAAAGGCCCTGTAACAGTAATAGACCGACTGATGCATCTTCCTCTATAGCTCTTAAAACAGAATTTGCTGGCGCAGTAATCATTTCAACTCTTGTGAATGCTATGGCATGATAAAAACGATCAGATCTATGACCTGTTAGAAGAGATAAAACTCCAAAGAGACTATTCTCCCTTAAAAGAGCAACAGTTATTTCTTCACCGGACTCATAAACTCTTGACAGTCTTACTGCCCCTCTTCTTATAAGATAAACCCTTTCAGCAGGGTCCCCAGGGAAAAATATTGTTTTAGATCTCTCAACCATTTCTGTGCTTGCACCATCTAGCCCTTTAATAACTTCCATTAAAGTTCTATTGATTGGAAAACGTTCTCCAACAGAGTTAATTTTACTTTGTCCTGACTGTTGGGAACTAAAGCGGTTGAATCCTCTTGAAGCAGGTATCATAAATATCTTGACTATTAGAAAATTTAAGGAGGCACTCTAAAATATCTTGTATCAACAGTAACAATTTTCAATTCTTATTAATTTATCAATAAGCCCCTTTCAGTCTATTTCCACTTGCTTAACCCTTTTTTAAGTAAAATTACACTATATGCAGCGTCAATAAATTCTAATTATACTGCATTTAGTAAGAATCTAAATAATGGTAATTAGTACATCTCATAACTATTCCAAAAATAATCTTGATGTTGTAAATATAAATACTGCTAACAAAATTAAAGCAAAAAGATTTACACAAAACGGTCAAATTCAAATATATCAATCTTCATATAGAGGAAGCTACCCATCTATTATTAGAGATTCTCTAAGGAATGCAGCGCTTGGGAGGAAAGTGCTCTTAATACAATTCATGAAAGGAGGGGTAAAACAAGGAGTTAATAATGCAGTAAGGCTATGCGGCAATTTAACCTGGATAAGATCATCTCATTCCTTTGATCAATATAATTCTGAAGAAATTGAAAATAATAAAAATTTAAAAAAATCTATTCATGAATCTACTTTTGAATTATGGAATTTTTGTAAAAATGAACTACAGTCTGGTGAGAATGATCAAATCATACTTGATGAAATTTTTTTAGCTATCAATATGAAAATCATCGATAAAGATGATTTGATTTCAACACTTGAAAACCGATTTATATCAGGAGATGTAATCCTTACTGGTACAGATATTCCTAAAGATCTATTATTAATGGCCAATCAAATTACCGAACTTCGCTCATAAAACAATGTTAAAAAATGATCTCTGGATAAACCAAAAAGCATCGGAAGGAATGATCAAGCCCTTTCAATCAAATTTAGTAAGACATCTTGAGCCGGACAATAAACAAAAGCCCGTTTTGAGTTACGGATGTTCATCCTATGGATATGATTTAAGACTTTCATCAAAAGAATTCCTAATTTTCAGACATATCCCTGGTACTGTGATGAATCCTAAAAAGTTCAATCCTAATAATTTAGAAAAAACTGTTCTTCACCACGATAATGATGGAGACTTTTTTATTCTTCCTGCTCACTCCTATGGTTTAGGAGTCGCTTTGGAAAAGATGAAAGTACCAGAGAATATAACTGTAATCTGTATAGGTAAAAGTACATACGCAAGACTAGGAATAATTGTTAATACAACACCCGCAGAGGCAGGATGGGAAGGTCATCTAACTTTAGAGTTTAGTAATAGTTCAGGTGCAGATTGCAGAATTTACGCTGAAGAGGGTATATGCCAACTTCTCTTTTTTGAAGGTGATCCATGCTCGACAACCTATGAAGATAGAAGAGGTAAATATCAAAACCAACCAGAAAAAGTGACTCTTGCAAAGATCTAAAATGAGTAAAGTTGAACTAATTTCGCTAACTCCTGATGCAGAAAAAACAATGGCTTACATTGCAAGAGTTAGTAACCCGAAAAATCAGGAAAACGAGGATTATTCGAAATTATTGAGTTATTGCATTAAAAACGAACATTGGAGTGTTTTTGAACAATCATTTATGACCTTACAAATAGAAACTAACAGAGGAATAGCCGCCCAAATTTTAAGACACAGATCATTTACTTTTCAGGAATTTTCACAGAGATATGCAGATAGTTCTCAATTGGGTAATATTCCCTTACCAGAGTTGAGGCGTCAAGATTCAAAAAATAGACAAAATTCAATTCCTGACCTCCCTAATGAGTTAAAAAAAAGATTCAATGAAAAAATTGGTTTGCATTTTCAGGCGGCTTCAGAATTATATGAAGATTTACTTGCTGAAGGCGTAGCAAAAGAATGTGCAAGATTTGTTTTACCATTAGCAACTCCAACAAGAATCTATATGACTGGATCATGCAGATCGTGGATCCATTACATTCATTTAAGGTCAGCTCACGGTACTCAAAAAGAACACAAGTCTATCGCACAAAATTGCAAATCTATTTTTAAAAATTGTTTTCCTATTGTGTCAAAATCTTTAGAATGGTAAAAATTATCCATGACTTCGAGGACTAATCTCATTATTTTTATTTTCTTTAATTGTTGAAAATTCAGTATGTATAATTTTCTCAAAAGGCTTTTCTTCTTTTTCTAAATTATTAATAGATTCTTTTATTATTTTTTCATCTTGTTTACCAACAAAAGTAGACATTAGATTACCTTTTTTATCAAAAAGATTAACTTGAGGAATCCCATTGACGGAAAACTTCTGGATGTAATTAGCCCATTTTTGATTATCAACATTTAAAAAAACAAAATTAATATCTTTTTCGTATTCATCTTTAAAAGCAGAAATTTGTGGGGCAATTTCTTTGCAAACTTCACACCACTCAGCATAAAATTCCAGAAATGTAGGCTTATTATTTGTAAAAGCTATTTTAGGGTCAACAGATAATTCTCCAAAACTCTTTAGAAGATAAGTTGATTTAAAAAAGAAATTACTGAACAAAAAGAGAGAAATCATAACAATAGATATGATTAAAATAAGTATTGTTTTTAAATTTGTCTTTAAAACTTGCTCTCGACTCTCAGATCGCACTATTAATGATTTACTAACTAAAAACATATTAAATAATTTAAACAAATAAAGAGAATTAGAATATATAAGTTTTTAATCAACTGATAAAATCAAAACTAAATAATTATCAAAATTTCCTTAATTTCTGAAATCTAATTATGCAATCAATCTTTGGAACTGATGGGATAAGAGGAAGATATAATCAAGAGATTACTTATTCTTTAGCCTACAAAGTAGGATATGCTCTAGGTTCGTGTTTAGAGCAGAAAAGTCCAATAATAATTGGAAGAGACACAAGAATTAGTGGAGATATTCTGCTACAGGCAATAACACAAGGGATAAACAAAAGTGGTAAAAAATTTATAAATCTTGGAATCTGCCCTACCCCAGCTATACCTTTTTTAATCAAACAAGAGAACCTGAGTAGTGGTATCATGATATCTGCAAGTCATAATCCGCCAGAATATAACGGTATAAAAATATTTGATCACAATGGTCAAAAAATTACTAAATATCTTGAAAATAAAATTCAAAAATTAATTGAGGAGTTAAATCATAATATATCAGTTCCTAGACAAGTAATTTCCCTAAATACAAATAAAGATCTTATCGATATTTATATTAAAAGCCTAATCCAAACAATGGGTGGAGAAAATCTAAGCGGGTTGAAAATAATATTAGATACATGCTATGGATCAGCGACAACCATCGCAAAAAAAATTTTTCAGTCTCTTGGTGCTGATGTAAGAGTTATCAATAATTCTATAAATGGGTTGAAAATTAATATGAATTGCGGTTCTACTAACCTCGAACCATTAAAAAAAGCATTAAGAGAGAGTCCTGCAGATATGGGTTTTAGCTTCGACGGGGATGCAGATAGAGTAATTGGAATAGATTCAAAAGGCAATGTTTTAGATGGAGATCACATTCTTTTTCTTTGGGGTAGAGAACTTATGGAACAAAAAATTCTCACAAATAATTTACTAATATCAACGCAAATGGCTAACTTTGGTTTTGAACAGGCCTGGAAGAAAATTGGAGGAATTTTATATAGAACTGATGTGGGAGATAAATATGTACATAATGCAATCAAGGAAAAAGGAGCTGTTTTGGGAGGTGAGCAGTCAGGTCATATACTTTCAAAAATTAATAACTTTTCTGGAGATGGGATATTGACTGCACTTCAAATTTCTAAATATTGTAAAAAGAAAGATATTAATCTAAATGATTGGCTTAAAAGTAGTTTCAAACCTTTTCCTCAAAAACTAACCAATATCAACTTAGATTTTAATATTAATAAATTAAATTCAGAAACCAAAATCTTAATTGATGAATCAATAAAAAATTTTCAGGCAATATATTCGGATAGTTGTAGAGTTTATATAAGGCCTAGCGGTACAGAACCCGTCATGAGAGTTCTTGTTGAGGCTAAAAATCATAAGAAAGTTGATTCTTTATCAAGCGAAATAACAAACAAACTCTTTTTAGAAATTGATAAAATAACAAAGCAAAGATGAATTAAATTTTTATATAAATTTTTTCATAAATATCAAGTTGGTTAAGAAGCACATACTTTTCCCTATCAGTTTTAACTTTAATTGGATTAAAACTTTCGGAACAATTAAAATCTTTTTTATCTATTGTTTTAAAATGAAAATTACTTGATATAGTGCAATCCATATAATCGAATAAATCCTTTACATCTGTTTTTATAAAAATTAGGGTGCCTTTTTGCAATGAATTTGAGAGCATATTAATAAATCCAGGCTGAATTACGCGCCTTTTGTAATGCCTCTTTTTAAACCAAGGATCTGGGAAATTAAAAGAAATACTTTTTAAATTTTTGATAATAAATTTATTTTGGACATCATTTAAAATATTATTAGCATTACCAAATATAAAATGTAGATTTTTGATTTCTCGTTCAATAACTTTTAATTTAGCATTTTTGACTAATTTCTCACGGATTTCAATTCCTAAATAATTCCAACTAGTATTAACTAAGGCTAAATCAAATAGAAACTCACCAGCAGCACAACCTATATCCAAATGAAGATTCGATTTAGAATCAGCAAACATTTCGCTCAAAGAAGGTATTCCCTCAATTTGATTGAAATTACTACTAAGGGGATTAACATGCTGTCTCATAAAATTATCAATATATTCCTAGGCAATAATTTAAGGATGCATAATATTCATAACTATGACAATAGTAAGTTCAAAAGTAATAGTTTGATGTTTAATTATTATGTGTTTAAAAAGAAAAAGTTTTGAACGTTTTTAATCAACTTTCTATTTGGCTATCCTTTCAACTTTCAATAATATTCCTTATTGGTATTCCTGTTACTCTATCCTTCTGGTCAATTAAAAAAAGAAATAAAGCAGTTATTAAACTTCTATCAATTTATTGGAAAGTATCCCTTTTATTTTTTATAAGCCTTCTACTTTTAATAGGAAAGTATAATTATGCTCTTGTGATAACAAATATTTCAACATTATTAATGACAGTTTCAGTTTGGTTTTGGAACGATATTAATGATGAATTAAGAGAATATGATTTTTCTTACTCCCTAACCACAACGGCAAAAATATGGAGATGGACTATAACTTTTATATCTCTCAATTTCTTTATTCAGAGTTTACAAAACTCCAACTGTTTTTCTTTTATTAATTCGGATGCGTGTGCAATATGGCTTCAGCCTTCTTCAAATCTTTATACTATTATAAAAAATTTATTTAATTTTTTCTTTGGCGCTAACTTTACCCAGCCAATATCAAAATTCTTAGGATTATTTGCATTGTTAATCTATATTTTAGGTCTTATTCAATGGTCAATAATCAAATTACCTAAAAATGGAAGAAACTCCTGCTTCTCAGAAAATGGTAAAAATTGATCTAATAAATAGTCTTGAAAAAATAAGTTCCGAGATACCTGACAGGATACTTAAACTAGAGGGATTTATTCTAAAAGAAAATCAAAAAGAACAATTAGAAGTAATAATTTTCAGAGGTTACAGTAGCTCAACAACTCATCCAATTGAAATAGATTCAGAAAAAAAAGTAATAACACTTTCTTATACGATTACAAACTTTAAACTTTATAAAGCACCGTTAACAGAAACCGAAGAGAATTTTATAAGAGAAAATCAAAACTCAGTTTTCTTTTTAAATCAAAAAAACTGGATTTAAATAAATTCAAAATTAATAATATTTGAACATCTTTTGCATAATTTTGTATTCTGTATTCCATTAAAAGTTTCTTTTTGATAATGCCAACATCTATCACATTTTTGACCTTGAGCTTTATTTATTTGAATTTTACCAAGTGCATTGTTGTCAATAATAAGAGAATTCTCAACCAAATCAGATACTACTTGGAAGTTTGACACTATAAGCCAATCTCTAAATAAATCTACATCTTGATTACCAAATTCTTTTAGCCAGGTAAGTGAATCTTTTAAAGCTTTATCTTTAGGTAAATAGTTAACTTCAGTTTCCAAAGCTGCTCCAATTAATTGTTTGTTCCTGCATCCTTCTATCGCCTTGTTAATTTCAACTCTCAAATTTCTTAAATTTGCAATGTGCTCATTAAGTATTTGATTTTTCCATGACTGCGAAAATATTGGCCATCCCCTTTGAAAGACTGATTTTTCTTCTGTTGAATATGGAATATTTTGCCAAATATCTTCAGCCATATGACAAAGCACTGGAGAAATAAGTACGGCTAAATTTTCAACAACTTTTGACATGACGAACTGACAAGATCTTCTCCTAAATTGTGATTTAGAACTTACATATAACCTATCCTTCGCAATATCCAAATAAAAATTTGATAAATCTACAACGCAAAAACTTTGCAAAATTTGGAAAAATTTTGAAAATTCATAATTTTCATAAGCATTTGATATTTGATCTGTAACCTCAACTAATCTACCTAACATCCATTGATCTAAGAGAGGCAATTGATCAATTTCAAAACTATCATTTTTAGGATCATAATCATGAATATTACCTAGAAGATATCTTGAAGTATTACGAACTTTTCTATAAACGTCTGAAAGTTGCTTGAGTATATTGGAACCAATTGGAACATCAACTGAATAATCTACAGAGCTTACCCATAGCCTTAAAACATCAGCACCATAAGCAGGATCAGTTTTTTTATTATTACCTCCATTGATAATTATATTTGGATCAACAACATTTCCTAAAGATTTGCTCATTTTTCTTCCGTTTTCATCAAGTGCAAAACCGTGAGTTAAAACTTTCTTATATGGAGCTTTATTATTGACTGCAACAGAGGTTAGCAAAGAAGACTGAAACCATCCTCGATGTTGATCTGAGCCCTCTAAATAAAGATCTGCTGGATACTTTAATTCACTTCTTAGTTCACATACTGCAGCCCAGCTAGATCCTGAATCGAACCAAACATCCATTGTATCTGTTCCTTTTTTCCAAAGATCAGAATCTTTTGCATAATTTTCTGGCAAAAGATTCTTAACATCCCAATCCCACCAAATATCTGCTCCATGTTCACTAAAAAGTTCTTGAATATGATTAATTATCTCTTTGTTAAGGAGAATGTCATTACCATTTTTTTTATAAAAAACTGGAATAGGTACTCCCCATGACCTTTGTCTAGAAATACACCAATCTCCTCTACCCACAACCATAGAATAAATTCTTTTCTTTCCAGTCTCTGGCATCCATTCAACATCTTCTATTGCCTTTAATGCAGATGATCTAAAGCCATTTACAGATGCAAACCATTGTTCTGTTGCCCTAAAAATAGTTGGTTTTTTGGTTCTCCAATCATACGGATATCTATGCTTATAATTTTCTTGTAATAGAAGCAAATTTTTTCCTTTTAAATGTTCAATAATTAAATCATTTGCATCTTTCAGGACATTTGATCCTTTGAATTGACCAGAATATTCATTTAAGTTACCTTTTTCATCAACGACACATGTTATTGGTAAATCATATTTTTGACCAACATTAAAATCATCTATCCCATGACCAGGCGCAGTATGAACAATTCCAGTCCCTGATTCTGTAGTAATGTAATCTCCACCAATTACAATTCTACAATTTTTATTCTTAGAGGGATGGTGATATTCAATATTTTCTAATTTGGAGCCTTTAACCTCTAAAAGCACCTTGAAATCTTTATTAAATTTCTTACCTATTTGAGAAGATAAATCCTCAGCAAAAAGGTAAATTTTCTTCTCTTCATCGATAGCAAAAACGTATTTTATATTTGGATTTACTGCAACTGCTTCATTTGCAGGTATGGTCCAAGGAGTAGTGGTCCAAATAGTTATGAAAGAATTATTTTGAAAAAATTCTTTTTTGATATTAAGGTTTTCTTGGATGAAATTTAATAGAATTTCCTCAGGTATTTTGGTGATTTTTAATGAAACATAAATACTTTTTGAATAATGTTCATCAGGGTATTCTAATTCTGCTTCTGCAAGTGCAGTCCTTGAACTTGGACTCCAATGCACAGGTTTAAGACCCCGATATATATAGCCATTTAAAAACATTTTCCCAAATACTCCAATCTGAGCAGATTCATAACTTTTCTTAAGAGTTAAGTAAGGGTTATTCCAATCTCCCCATATGCCCCACCTTTTGAAACCCTCCTTCTGATTATTAATTTGGATATGGGCATAATCTGTTGCTTTTTTTCTTAAATTTAGAGTGTCAAGATTCTTTCTTTCATCAGATTTTAAATTCTGAAGAACTTTTAATTCAATAGGTAATCCATGACAGTCCCAACCAGGTACGAAATGAACCCTAAATCCTCTTAAGGTTTTGTACTTATTGATTATGTCTTTTAAAACTTTATTAAGAGCATGACCCATATGAAGAGCTCCATTAGCATAAGGAGGGCCATCATGTAATGTAAATATTTCTCCTGAATTGCTTGAACCTAATTGGAAATCAATATCATTGTTAGCCCAAAAATTCTGTATCTCAGGTTCTCTCACAACTGAATTAGCACGCATTGAGAAGTCAGTTTTTAATAAATTTAAAGTTTCTTTATAAGAAAAATCTGATTTTTGTTTTTTGCTATTTTGAGATTTCATACGACGATATAAGAAATATTGGTGATCAAATGAATTATTTAAATAAATCTAATTCATTATATTCTTTCTTAATTGACCTGTAGTTTTTTGGAGATGTTTCAAATAACCAATTTATTTGATTTCAGACTTTAATATTATCATTTTTATCATTTCTTACCCACTTCTTTTGGGTTTTATTTTTATTATTGCTACCAAAATTAAAAAAATTTGAAGGTTTCGTGAAATCACCAAATACCAGATTTATAGATTCTAATATTTTTAAAAAGTTATTTTTAAACTCCAAAAAGGTAATTAATTTTTTCTTTTCGTTATCTGTCAATTGGTACCATCTAGATAAAAAAAGCTCTACTAGATAAAAAATAACTAGTAATGTTAAAAAAAGGAAAATTACAAAAAATGATTCATCTAGTGTTTTATTTTTAATTATTAATATCAAACCTATTAATAAATTTAAAAAAGCTTTTATTAAGTCTTTTGGTTTACCGAGCTCAAGATAAATTATCGGAACAGTTAGAAAAATGGTGCCAACTAAAATATAAAAAGTTCCCAAATACAATATCAAACTATTCATTAAATTAAATACTTAATTAAAGTATAAGAGTTGATATCAATAAACAAACTATCTAACAGAATTTCCTTAAGTGCGGTCGGGGAGACTTGAACTCCCACACCCTAAGATACGAGTACCTAAAACTCGCGCGTCTACCAATTCCGCCACGACCGCTCAAATAAAATAATAATTGAAAGAGGTTTATTTTAAAAATTTTTTTTCTTAAGATGATTAATTTGACACATAAAAATTAAATTAAAGATCTCCTAAAAAAATTTTTTATGTTTGAGCATGCAATCATCTTAAAATATTAGTTATATTATTTAAAGAATAAAAGAAACGATTTCAAACTTAACCAGTAAAAATACAACGAAAAATACTAATCCTTCAAAAACATTTAATTGGCAAAAAGAGATTAAAAATTATGTAGATCCGCCAAGTTTTTGGAATCCAACATTAGGTTTATTTTTTGGCGGTTATTTTCTTGCTTTTCTTAGCATATGGCAATGGTATAGAGGTGTGTGGCCTTTACCTTTACTTGTAGCCACTGCTTTTTTAGCTTTACATATTGAAGGTACTGTTATTCATGATGCCTGTCATAAAGCTGCTCATCCAGTTCCTTGGATAAATCAAGCAATGGGGCATGGCTCAGCTATTCTATTAGGTTTTAGCTTCCCAGTTTTTACGAGAGTTCATTTACAACATCATATTCACGTAAATCACCCCAAAAATGATCCAGATCATATTGTCAGTACTTTTGGTCCAATTTGGCTAATTGCTCCAAGATTTTTTTATCATGAGGTGTTTTTCTTTCAAAGAAAACTCTGGCGCAGATATGAATTACTACAATGGGGAATTGAAAGATCCATATTTGTAACAATTATCTTGGCAGGTTTGAAATTTGACTTTATGAATTTAATTTATAATTTATGGTTCGGTCCAGCATTAATGGTAGGGGTCACTTTAGGAATATTTTTTGATTATTTACCCCATAGACCATTTCGATCAAGAAATAAATGGATAAATTCTCGAGTTTATCCAAGCAAATTTATGAATTTATTAATAATGGGACAAAATTATCATCTCATACATCATCTTTGGCCTTCGATTCCTTGGTTTGAATACAAATTAGCTTATGAAAAAACTAAGCCTTTATTGGATAAAAAAGGCTCCCCTCAAAGGGTTGGGATATTTGAAAGTAAAGAAGACATTTTTAACTTTATTTATGATTTATTAATAGGTATAAGGAGTCATAGTAAAAAGAGGGGGAAGATAAGAAAAATCATAAATTTATATCCAGGCTTTAAAATAAAAAAATTTTTATTAAAGATAGTCAACAAAACATTTATTGGAAGCAACTAACTTACTTATTCATTGATAATTTTTGGTACTTTAAAATATTTGTCTTCTCTCGATGGGCCCAATTCTAAAAGTTCTTCATTGCAATCAGAATTTTTCTTTTTGTCTTTTCTAAATACATTTACAACCTCTATAGCTCTCGTTGTACAGGGGATATCATCTGTATCAATTTTTTCAAGTTGTCTTATATAATCCAATATCTTTTCTAATTGTTCTGCATGATTATTAATTTCATTCTCGTTAAGTTCTAATCTTGCTAAATGAGCAACTTTTTTTACTTCCTCTTTAGTTATTTTTGTCATACTTTTAATATCTTTCTTGTTAAATAATAGTTTATTAAGAACAACTTTTTTACATATCCTTTGAATTTCAAATAATTTAAAAAAAATCACATCTTCTTGAAAATCAATATTAATTAATAGCCTTAATTATTTTTCTCAGCTAAATATGTTATTAGATAGATATTGAAAAATAGAAGAAGAATTATTCCCAAAAAATTTTTTTTATCGGCACTCTAAACTTGTTGCTCCTGATTTAATAGGCTGTCATCTCATAAAAAAAAATAATGAGATAGATCAAGTCAAAGGGGTAATAGTTGAAACTGAAGCTTATTCACAGGAAGAAGAGGCCTGTCATGGCTACCGCAAAAAGACTGAATCAAACAAATCATTATTTGGCAAACCTGGCACATTTTATATTTACAAATCTTATGGCATTCATCATTGTTTAAACATTGTTACTGATAAAGAAAATTTTGCGAGTGGTGTTTTGATAAGATCAGTTTTTATATCTAATAACAATGAAAGATTAGCTTCTGGACCTGGCCTAGTAACTAAAACATTCAGTGTAGACATTTCATTTAACTCACTTGAAGTTCTTAAAAATAAATCTTTATGGATTTCTCCACGAGACTCCATTTTAGGAGAAAAAGATCTTATTCAAACTACGAGAATTGGCATAACAAAGGCAAAAAATATAAAATGGCGTTGGTATCTCAAAAATAGTAGGAGTGTAAGTAAAAGACTAAAAGGTGACAGCACACCTAAATTCAATAATCATTTATCTTTTTAAGCGTAATGCAAATTTGGCCTCATAAACATATCCACACACTTGCAAATTTTTCAATTGAAGATTATGAGTCAGTATTTGAATTAGCTAATAGATTTGATGCACTTAAGAATTCAGGAACAAAAAAGATACCGGCCTTACAAGGGACTTTGGTAACGTCTTTATTTTTTGAAGCTAGTACAAGAACAAAAAATAGTTTTGAGCTTGCAGCAAAAAGACTTTCTGCTGATGTCCAAACGTTTGCACCATCCTCGAGCTCTTTAACAAAAGGCGAAACAATAATTGATACAGCCATAACTTATTCTGCTATGGGGGCGGATACATTAGTTATCAGACATTCATCAAGTTACATAACCTTTGAAATCGCAAAAAAACTTGATGCAATAAATTCCAAGACTTCAGTTCTTAATGCGGGAGATGGATTACATAGTCACCCCAGCCAAGGATTGCTTGACATCTACACATTGATAAAATTCTTTTCCCAAAAAACACTGAATCCAGAGGTTTTAAATTCCAAAAAAATTTTAATAATTGGAGACGTTAATCACTCAAGGGTTGCCAGATCAAATCTTTGGGCTTTAAGTGCATTCGGCGCCGATATAATCTTATGTGGTCCTAAGACATTAATACCTGATGAATTTATCAATTTTTTAAAAACCCCCGCGCCAAATCAAACAGAAGATCCTGTTAAATCAAGAGGTTCCATTACAATTTCTAGATCATTGGAAGAATCAATAAAAATTGCAGATGCGATTATTGTTTTAAGACTCCAGAAAGAGAGAATGATGGAAAATTTACTAAGTAGCATTGATTCATATAGTTTGGATTATGGTTTAACCCCAGAGAAATTATCTTTAAATAAGAAAGAAATTCCAATCTTACATCCTGGTCCCATTAACAGAGATCTTGAAATAAGCAGCAAAGTGGTAGATCGATATCCTAATTGCTTAATTAACAATCAAGTTGCAAATGGTATCCCTATAAGAATGGCTTTGCTTTATCTATTACAAAAACACAACAAGTAAATTTATAGCAACTTAAGACTTTCAGTAAAGAAACCATAAAATAATCCTAATCTTAAAGAATCTAATAAAAGTACTAAAAATTTCTTTTTCCTTTCAAATCTAAAATTTCTTCTTAAAACTATTAAAAACTCAATAAAAACTACTGATAAAAAAGCGGCTACAGGATCCATAAGTTCCACAACGGCACTTACCATACCAAGAGAACTTCCAAAAAAGTAGCCGATTAAAAGTGTTATCAATGATATTGAATATCTTCGCCATGGATTATTAGCCCAAATACTTAATGTCTGAATATTTTCCACAATTTTTAGCTGAAATTTTGTCTTTTGAGGTTTAACAACCATTTTGCATTAAACTAAGCCGCTTCAGAGTTTGATTGAATTTTAGTATTTCCTTCTATTAATTCAAGTAATGCTTCCAACTGGGCCATTAATCCTCTTAATTCGCCTGGTTCAGGGAAAAGGTCATCTTCTTTTATACCTAAATGCATTTCTCTGAGCTCTTGCCTTAAATAGCGTATGTGACTAATGACTTGCTCTCTTTTGGTTTGCGACATGATATGGATTTTTACAAAAACATTCTAAGAAAAAATATTTTTGAAAAGGATAGTTTGCATATTTATGACTGAGAATGAAGATAAATGACCTTACAACAATTTGAAAAGATTATAAAAATTAAAAATAATCATATCCTTGAAAATATGTACTTAATACTCATATCAATTTTAAATAATTACTTGAGGCTTTATTATTAGAGTATATTGACTTTACTCAATATGAAATTCATTTCTGAAAATAAAATAAGTGAGGAACTAGTAAATTCTTTTGATGAAGAAATGACCCTTGAGCTTGCTAATAGGCTAGAGGAAGATAATTATAATACTCCATTTGATGGTTTAAAAGACTGGCACTTACTGAGGGCTCTTGCAATCAATAGACCTGAATTAACAACTAATTATACCCATCTACTCGATCAGGAACCTTTCGATGAAAACTAGAATTAAGGACTCCAAAATAAAGGTTCTTTTATTAATAACTGGAAGTATCGCAGCTGTAAGAATTCCATTATTAGTTAGCCAATTAGCGAAAGAAAATTATGAAATAAGATGTGTTGTATCAAAAAATGCAGAAAAATTAATAAAGCCGCTTTCTCTTTCTATTTTAAGTAGAAACCCGTGCATTTTAGAAAATGATCAATGGTCAAATAGTCAATCAACACCTCTTCACATAGAACTAAGTAATTGGGCTGATATTTTAATCATTGCCCCTTTAACAGCGACAACATTAGCAAAATGGGTAACTGGAAATGCAGAGGGATTGATACCAAGCATCTTAATAGCAAATATAAAACCAATTATTGTTGCACCAGCAATGAATACACAAATGTGGCTTAATAAAGCTGTCCAAAAAAATTATGAGAATTTACAGAATTACGAGAATGTTTTGTCCTTGCAACCAAGTGAAGGCCTCTTAGCATGTGACGCTATTGGCATCGGTAAGATACCTCCAAATGATCTAATCCAATTAGCTCTTGAATTTATAGCTTCACACAAACAAAATGAATATCGCAAAGATTTACTTAATAAAGAAATTTTAGTAACTGGAGGGTGTACCTCAGAGAAAATTGACGCGGCAAGACACATCACTAACAAAAGTTCTGGAGCTATGGGCCTACTCCTTTCTCAAGTAGCGAGGTTCAGAGGAGCACAAGTAAAATATATTCATGGGCCTCTAAAAATAGATAAGAATCTTACTGATGGAATAAAAAGATATGAAATTGAAACTAGTTTTGATTTAATTAGGGCACTTAATAATGAAATATCAAATTGCGATTATTTTTTTATGAATGCAGCAGTATCTGATTTCAAGATAACCTTTGATACTTCAGCTAAAATTCCAAAAAATCAAATTAATGATCACTTGAATCAAAACTTTGAGCTAGTGCCAGATATTTTAAAAACAATTAGTAAATCAAAAAAAGATAACCAAGTTTTTGTAGGCTTTTGTGCTTTTACAGGATCTATCGAAGAAGCACGGATTACAATTAAAGAAAAGATTATCCAAAAGGGTTGTGATTATCTATTCGCAAATCCAATCGATCTTGAAGGCCAAGGATTTGGCTTTTTGGCACAAAATGAAGGTTGGCTATTCGATACTAACAATATGGAACACTACATTAACAAAACATCAAAAATTGATTTAGCAAATAAATTAATAACCCAAATTATTTCATTAAAAAAATAAAAAATATTTTTAATTTGTATTTTTTTGTAATCTTAATCATTAAAAATAATGCGATAGCTTAAAATAATTCCAGTTTTTTAAAATCTAAAAAGCTACGGGTTGTTTCGAGGATTTAATAGTCCTACCTTTTATGGTCCTTTCCCTTGTAATATCCGTACTGAACTTATTAGATGACCTTTAATCTATCGTCACAGAACTTTACTGCAACTTTAATTATGAGAATTCGTTCTTTCTTAGCTTTTGTTATTTCTATTTGTATAACTTTTGCTTTCGTACCTGTTGAAACATTTGCTTTTTCAGAAAGAGGAAATGCACAATTCACAGATGTTGTTAACACAGGAAAAGCTAATGATTGCCCTACATTAGACTCATCTCTTGTCGGATCAATATCTCTAGGTAATGGAGATAGCCTTAAAGGAATATGCATGCATCCAACAGAAGTTTATGTAAAAGTGCCAGGGACAAAACGAAAAGCTGCAGAATTTGTTTCTACAAAAATTATTAGTCCTAGAAATAACACCACAGTGACAGAAGTTTATGGAGATATAGATTCAGGAACTTTCACTGAAAAGGGTGGTATTGATTTTCAACTTATTACTGTATTAACTCCTGGTGGTTTAGAAGTGCCATTTGCATTCTCAGCAAAAGATCTTACAGCTGATTTACCTTCATCTATTGAGCCAGGCACTGAGGTTAGTGGTTCAACATTTACACCTAACTACAGAACTGGTGACTTTCTAGATCCAAAGGCAAGAGCTAAAAATACTGGTGTTGAATATGCTCAAGGTTTAGTTGCATTAGGAGGAGATGACGAAGAACTTGCAAAAGAAAATATTAAAGTTGATGTAAACGGTACTGGCGTTATTACTCTTTCAATCAACAGTGTAGATTCTGACACAGACGAATTTGCTGGTACTTTTGTAGCTATCCAACCTTCAGATACAGATATGGGTTCAAAGGATCCACTTGATGTAAAAATAATTGGGGAACTTTACGGAAGGAAGGCATAAATCCTACTAAAAAAAAAAGGGGTTTAACCCCCTTTTTTTTTTCAAAATTTTTCTTTATCAATTTAAAAAATGGAATTACACCAAAAAACTAAAACATATACTAATGGACTAATTCCGCCTTATGGAGGGGAACTAAAAAATTTAATTATCAAAGATAAAAACCTTAAAAATGATCTTATCTCTAGAGCTACTTATGAGTTTGAATGTAGCGAGAGAAATGCCTGCGATGTTGAACTTTTGATGGTCGGAGCTTTTTCTCCATTGGAAGGTTTTATGGATGAAAATAACTATAATTCTGTAATTAAAAATAATAGAAATACAAACGGGTTGCTTTTTGGCTTGCCTATTGTATTTGATTCAAATAATGAAAAAGTAAAAGCTGGAGAGACAATATTAATTACTTATAAAAAACAAAAAATAGCAGTTTTAGAAGTTAGCTCTAAATGGGAGCCTGACAAATCCTTAGAAGCTGAACTTTGTTATGGTACTAATTCTTTAGATCATCCTGCTGTTAAGATGATTTTTAACGAGAGAGGGAGATTTTATATAGGAGGAAGAGTTTATGGTTTCGAACTACCAATTAGAGAATTCCCCTGCAAAACCCCAGAAGAAGTTAGATCTACACTGCCATCAAATCATGATGTAGTTGCATTTCAATGTAGAAATCCAATTCATAGAGCACATTATGAATTATTTACTAATGCCTTACTTTCAGATAATGTCTCCTCTAACTCAGTTGTTTTAGTTCATCCAACTTGTGGACCAACTCAACAAGATGATATCCCTGGAAAAGTTAGATATTTGACCTATAAAGAATTAGAAGAGGAAATATCTGATGAAAGAATAAAATGGGCTTTTTTACCATATTCAATGCATATGGCAGGGCCAAGAGAAGCTCTTCAACATATGATAATCAGAAGGAATTATGGCTGCACCCACTTTATTATTGGTAGAGATATGGCTGGTTGTAAGTCGTCATCAACTGGTGAAGATTTTTATGGTCCATATGATGCCCAGAATTTTGCGAATAAGTGTGCTGATGAATTGATGATGCAAACTGTTCCTTCGAAAAACTTAGTTTATACCAAGGAAAAAGGATATATAACAGCTGAAGAAGCTAAAGAATTGAATTATGAAATTATGAAACTTAGTGGCACTGAATTTAGAAAGAAATTGAGGAATGGCGAACCAATTCCTGAATGGTTTGCATTCAAAAGTGTAGTAGATGTTCTAAGACGCTCTTAATATTGTTTTATTATTAGTATTATATATTTATTAAAGATTTTTTATCGTGAACAAACGTTGGAGAAACGTAGGACTTTATGTCCTAGCTGTTATTACTGTAATTTTCATTGGTACTTCAGTTTTTGATAAACCTAGTACTGAAAGTTCTACAAAGACATTGAGATATAGTGATTTTATAGAGGCAGTACAAGATAAAGAAATCAGTAGAGTACTAATATCTCCAGACAATGCAACAGCTCAAGTTGTTGAAAATGATGGGAGCAGATCTGAGGTCAATTTAGCTCCTGACAAAGATTTATTAAAAATACTGACCGAGAATAATGTAGATATAGCTGTAACTCCTACAAAATTAGCTAATCCATGGCAACAGGCTGTAAGTAGCTTAATTTTCCCAGTACTTTTGATTGGAGGCCTATTTTTTCTTTTCAGAAGATCACAAAGTGGTAATGCTGGAGGGGGGAACCCTGCGATGAGTTTCGGGAAAAGCAAAGCTAGACTGCAAATGGAACCATCCACACAAGTAACCTTTTCAGATGTTGCTGGTGTTGAAGGCGCAAAATTAGAACTCACTGAAGTTGTAGATTTCCTTAAGAGTCCAGATAGATTTACTGCAGTCGGAGCAAAAATTCCGAAAGGAGTCCTTCTTGTTGGCCCTCCTGGTACAGGAAAAACATTACTAGCAAAAGCAGTAGCTGGAGAAGCAGGTGTACCTTTTTTCTCAATATCTGGTTCAGAATTTGTAGAGATGTTTGTAGGTGTTGGAGCTAGCAGAGTTAGAGATCTTTTTGAACAAGCTAAAAAGAATGCTCCTTGTATTGTTTTTATTGACGAAATAGATGCAGTTGGAAGACAAAGAGGTGCTGGTATGGGAGGAGGAAATGATGAAAGAGAACAAACATTAAATCAACTCCTAACAGAAATGGATGGTTTCGAAGGTAATTCAGGAATAATTATAGTTGCTGCCACAAACAGACCAGATGTGTTAGATTCCGCTTTAATGCGTCCTGGAAGATTCGATAGACAAGTAACAGTAGATAGACCAGATTATGCTGGAAGATTGCAGATATTAAATGTTCATGCAAAAGATAAAACTCTCTCAAAAGATGTTGATCTAGATAAAGTTGCTAGAAGAACACCCGGATTTACTGGTGCAGATTTAGCTAATCTCTTAAATGAAGCAGCAATACTAGCAGCTAGAAAAGATTTAGATAAAGTAAGTAATGATGAAGTCGGTGATGCCATTGAAAGAGTTATGGCAGGACCAGAAAAGAAAGATAGAGTTATCAGTGATAAGAAAAAAGAATTAGTCGCTTATCACGAAGCTGGTCATGCCCTCGTTGGAGCATTAATGCCTGATTATGATCCAGTAGCAAAAGTTTCAATTATTCCAAGAGGTCAAGCTGGAGGTTTAACCTTCTTTACCCCAAGTGAAGAAAGAATGGAATCTGGTCTTTACTCTCGTTCTTACCTTCAAAATCAAATGGCTGTAGCTCTTGGTGGAAGAGTTGCTGAAGAAATAGTCTATGGAGAAGAAGAGGTAACAACTGGAGCTTCAAATGATTTACAACAAGTTGCTAATGTAGCAAGACAAATGATCACTAAATTTGGCATGAGTGACAAAATAGGTCCAGTCGCTCTAGGTCAATCTCAAGGTGGAATGTTTCTCGGAAGAGATATGAGCTCTACAAGAGACTTCTCTGAAGACACTGCCGCAACAATTGATGTAGAGGTTTCAGAACTTGTTGATGTTGCCTATAAGAGAGCTACAAAAGTTTTATCAGATAACAGAACTGTTCTAGACGAAATGGCTCAAATGCTAATTGAAAGAGAAACTATAGATACTGAAGATATCCAAGATTTGCTTAACCGGTCAGAAGTAAAAGTCGCAAACTATATTTAATAGCGAAATTTTAAATTTTTAATGAATAATAAAGAAGATTCTTTTTCGGAGTTCCTGAAAACTGAGTCTTTTTTTTTACTTATAAAACCTGAAGATAATATTTACACAAATACCTCTATAAGAAATTCATTTTTTGAAGAATTAGAATACTTAGTAAAATTAGGATTAAAGAATATTGAAATAAGTTGGTCTAACAACGAAAATTGGTTCGATTTTGTATCCGATATCAAAATTAAATATCCAAGAATTAATTTAGGCTCCGCCTCCATAGTTAATAAGCAATCAATAGAAGATTCTTTAAAAATTGGATTAAATTTTTCGATGATGAAATTTTGGGATAAAGATCTTTTCAATTATGCGCAGTCAAAAAGTTATTTATTAATTCCTGGAATTAATAATTTAAAAGATCTTAAGGAAGCGATAGATTTAAATTGCAAAATTATCAAAATTTACCCAATAAACAGTAAAGATAGTTCGATAGATATACTCAACTATACAAATATTGATTTCATTGCTGCTGGAGGACTATCAATCAATGATTTAAAAACTTATAAATCTTTAGGGTATAAAGCAGTCGTAATTGGAGATAAAGCTATCAAAAATAAAAAATTTGATCCAAAAATATTTGAATGGCTCAAAAATAATTAAGTTAATGACAAATATAATTTATTCAACAAAACTACTACTTATTGATTAAGTCACATTGAGCATGATTTAGAAGCAAATGATCAGCAAGTACTAAAGCTACCATAGCATCAACCATGGGAACTGCTCTTGGTAGAACGCATGGATCGTGTCTCCCTTTTGCTTTCATAAGTACTTCTTTACCTTCAGCATTTACTGTTTTCTGTTCCTTCCCGATGGTTGCTGTAGGTTTAAAAGCTATCTTCATCTCGATATTTTCACCATTACTTATCCCGCCCTGTATACCGCCTGAATTGTTTGATGTTGTTCTTAACTTACTAACATCATCAGACTTGATGAATGCATCATTATGTTCGCTTCCTTTTAAATAAGTTCCAGAGAAACCTGAACCTATTTCAAAGCCTTTCGTGGCAGGCAAAGACATCAAAGCCTTTGCTAAATCAGCTTCTAATTTATCAAAAACAGGCATTCCAAGACCAGAGGGAACATTTCTTACTAAACATTCGATAACACCGCCGCAAGAGTCTCCCTGACGCTTTAATTCCTTAATTCTCTCGATCATTTCTGTTGATACCTTTTCATCAGGACATCTAACAATATTAGAATCTATTTTTTTGAGAGAAATCTTCTCTTTATTTATATCAGAATCAATATCATGTATGCGCTTTACCCAAGATAGTATTTCAGTGTTACAGAGGGTTTTTAATAATTGTTTTGCTACAGCACCAGCCGCTACTCTCCCAATTGTTTCTCTAGCAGAAGCTCTTCCACCGCCAGAACTTGCCTGAATTCCATATTTCAGATGATAAGTACCATCTGCATGAGAAGGTCTAAATACCTGCTCCAAATTATTATAATCTCCAGGTCTTTGATCCTTATTTCTTACCAACATTGCTATTGGAGTTCCAAGTGTTAACCCTTCCTTTATCCCACTTAATATTTCAATTTTATCTTCTTCATTTCTGGGTGTTGTAATGTCACTTTGGCCAGGTCTGCGCCTATCTAATTCATTTTGTATAAGGTTTATATCTATTTTTAACTTAGGTGGACATCCATCAAGGATAACTCCTACTGCACCACCATGTGATTCTCCAAAAGTACTAACACGAAAAATTTTTCCAAAACTACTACTCATAGAAATATCAAATGTTTTATTTATATATAAACATTATATGAAACCAATTGAAAATTAAACAAAAAAAAGCCCCCAAAAAGGGGGCTTGTAAGTTTAAGAACTTTAAGCTTAACCGATAGCTGGAGCTGAAAGAGCTACTGTTGTAGACTCAGCTGCTGCTAGATCAAGTGGGAAGTTGTGAGCGTTACGCTCGTGCATTACTTCCATACCTAGGTTTGCTCTGTTAAGAACGTCTCCCCATGTAGGAACAATCTTACCGTTTGCATCAACAACTGACTGGTTGAAGTTGAAACCGTTAAGGTTGAATGCCATTGTGCAGATACCCATTGAAGTTAACCATACACAAACAACTGGGAATACAGCTAGGAAGAAGTGAAGACTTCTGCTGTTGTTGAAACTTGCATATTGGAAGATCAAACGACCGAAGTAGCCATGAGCTGCAACGATGTTATATGTTTCTTCTTCTTGTCCGAACTTGTAACCATAGTTCTGAGACTCTGTCTCAGTTGTTTCTCTGATTAGAGATGAAGTAACAAGTGAACCATGCATAGCTGAGAATAGAGATCCTCCGAACATACCAGCAACACCAGCCATATGGAATGGGTGCATAAGAATGTTGTGCTCTGCCTGGAAAACAAACATGAAGTTGAATGTTCCAGAGATACCTAGAGGCATTCCGTCAGAGAATGAACCTTGACCGAATGGGTATACAAGGAATACTGCGAAAGCTGCTGAAACTGGTGCAGAGTATGCAACACAGATCCAAGGACGCATACCTAAACGATATGAAAGCTCCCACTGTCTTCCCATGTATGCTGAGATACCAATTAGGAAGTGGAAAATTACAAGCTGGTAAGGACCACCGTTGTATAACCACTCATCTACAGTAGCTGCTTCCCAAATTGGGTAGAAGTGTAGACCAATAGCGTTAGATGAAGGAACAACTGCACCTGAGATGATGTTGTTTCCGTAAAGGAATGAACCAGCAACTGGCTCTCTAATTCCGTCGATGTCTACTGGTGGTGCTGCGATGAATGCAACGATGAAGCAAGCCGCTGCTGTAAGAAGGCATGGAATCATTAAGACGCCGAACCAACCAACATAAATTCTGTTGTTAGTTGATGTTACCCACTCACAAAACTGTGGCCAACCTTTTAACAGCGAAGAACGCTGCTGCTGAATAGTTGTCATGAGTTCGTAAAGTATGTCTCTAAAGTGAGACGTGTAAATAAAAACGGAATATAAATTCCGCTTCGAAGATTTTAGACCAAAATCGGCAAAAATGTGTAAATATTTTTTTCTTAAAGTAAACTTATTTTTTGGAAGACAGGAGAAAAGAACCTCCATGTCTTAAGATTTTCTTTGTTATTGAGGATTCAACTTGGTAATAATCGAATGGCTTCTTAACGGGAAAAGATCTAGAGAGGTAGTTACCTTAAGAGAGGCTAAGCATAGACGACTGCAATTAGAGGCTTTTGGAGCTGTTATTTATTGGAGCGAAAGAATTTAGGTTTTTAAGGTTTTAAAAATTAGAAAAAAAATAAAAGTATTAAATATTAAATAAACTTATCTATAAAATAAAAAATCCTTATTAGTTTTCAACGATTTATTGTTCCGGTTTCTTAATTTAAAAACTTTCAAACTCTTGAACCCATTGTTTTTGGGAACAAATCACTTCTTTTTTTGTGTAGCTCATGGCAATTTTTTTTTCCTTATAAGCAACTTCTCCAATAAAAACAGGCCAAATCAATTGGTCCCGTTCATATTTGTGGATTATTCCTTGGCTATCCAGAAATAATGGATCTCCTTTTTTAATCATTTTCCAATCTTGGTTTATTCTCTCAGGATGAATTATGCCATCAATATCTCCCTTTTCATCTCTTGGATAATCTATACTCCCTTGATGAACGTGAACCACTAATTCCTTTGGAAGTTCTATAAGTTTATTTTTTAATTTATCTATCTCTTCCCTTAGGGAGCTAATTATTAGAGAGAATCTATTTATAATCTTTTGATCATAAAAATTTTGTGCGACAGCTCCAATTTCAATAACTAAACCACATGGCCAAGCTTCTACAAGAAAGCCTGTTTGGGCTTTATCTTTTTCGTGTAAATAAATAGGCAATCCAAATTTATTCTGCAGTAATGCAGCTAAACAAAAATCTTTGGATCTCCTCCCATACATCACAATGCTTGTTCCCATATTTGCAGTAGTAGTGTGCAAATCGATTGCAATTTGACAGGGTTTAGATCCGTCAATTCCAAATTCATCTACTAAAAAATTGGCTCTATTAGTTTCATAAAAGCTATTCTTATGTTGATCAAAATTCTCACTTTCTTTAAAAGATCTATTTAAATCTACATCTATATATCTGCACCCTTTTTCATAGGCAGCAGGATTACCTATGATGTATTCATATTCAATACCATTGTTTAAACTATTTTCCTTTTTATTAAATTGCTTAACAGCCCAAACAGGATTAATTTCATTCCCATGAGTGCCTGAGACGATAAGTATTCTTTGAACAGTCATTTTTTCTTTATAAATAAAATTTTATGCAAAATAAATACCTTATAAAGGCCTCCAGAAAATTCTGGTTTTGGTTTTGGACCCAATTAATGAATGGCTTCGCGCCATCAGATTTACATGGTAATTATAAAAGGCCTAAAGGTATAACTATTAATAATGAATACGATATTAATAATGAGAATGGACAAATTTTTTTATTAGTAGGTCATTCTTGTCCATGGTGTCAAAGAACTTTACTCGTACACGAAATAAAAGATTTATCTAAAAAAGTTAAAGTAATTTTTTTAAAGGCAGATGTTGAGCATGGCGAATGGATTTTAAATACAAAGATTAAAGGATGTATTAGACTTTCAGACCTTTACAAAAAAGCTAATAAAAAGACTATTTTTAGAGCGACATTACCTCTTTTAATTAGCTTTGTAAAAGATGAAGTAAATATTCTGTCTAATGAAAGTTCACAAATTTTAAGACTACTCAATTCAATAAAAAGCGAATCGAAATATCAGGCATTAAGTATTAAAGATGGTAATCAAAAATTTTTAGATTTAATTAATAACAGCATTAATGATGGAGTATATAAATGTGGTTTCGCCAGAAACCAGTCAGCTTACAAAAAAGCAAGTAAAAATCTTTTCGCAGCTATAAATGAAATTGAAAATTTACTTCAGAAAAACAAAGGAGACTGGATATTTGGCGAAGAGTTAACCTACGCAGATATTTACCTTTTTCCAACGCTAATAAGATGGGAATTGATATATAGCAAACTTTTCAAATGTACTGAACAAGAACTATCAAGTTTTGAAAAGATTATTGAATGGAGATTAAAATTCTTTAAATTATCTAACGTAAATAGGACATGCTTCGAAAATGAGTGGAAAAAAGATTACTACAAAGCTTTATTTCCTTTAAACCCAAATCAACTAATCCCAGTTTTACCCTCGTTAGAGGAAATAATGAGATTTGAGTCCTTATAAATACATAAATCAATTTAGAAAAAAAATGATGTTGTAATGAACACTTATTTAGTTCATAGATAATGCAATTTCATTAGAAATTAACTATGTTATGTATGTCTACTAAAGTACGAAAAGCTTAAAATGAAATCCATTGACGAACACATCCAAAAAGATCAATCGGAAATCGAATCTGCAAAAGCAGAGGGCAATCTTCCAAAGGTCAGACATTTAACTGAAGAGCTAAAAGAACTCGAAGAATATAAGGATCATCATCCAGAGGATAAACATGACCCTAATGCTTTGGAACTTTTCTGCGACGCAAACCCAGACGAACCAGAATGTCTTGTTTATGATGATTAAGTTTATTTAATTATTAGATAATGCAAAAAAAAGGGCTCAAAAAGCCCTTTTTTTAATTCCTGAATTCTTTTAGTAATCCATATTGAAATCTGATGGGCTACCTGTCAGAGAACATACCACAGACTCTTCATTTTTCATTTCCTTAATTTCTACAATCGGTCTTCCCATTTTCTTAAGAACCTCAATATCTTGTATGGTTTGACATCTAGCTATTATTTTTCCTTGTTTATCAAAACAACTGTAGAAATTCATATTAGGTTTAAAGAATTATCTTATTTATGGCTAATTTTAATTATTAAATCAAGTATATTTATTTACAAAAAAATTTTTAATTTAAGTTAGATCCTTTTCCACACTTCAGAAAGCAGTGAGGATAAACCTTTTTTTAAAGATGAAGAAATAACTAAAACTTTCTTTTTTGATAAATCTTCTAACTTTTTTGTAATTATTTTCAAATAATCATCATCTACCAGCTCCATTTTATTTAACACTATTATCCTCTCTTTATCTAAAAGACCTTTCCCATATTTTTTTAATTCCTGCTCAATAATCTCAAAATCATGTAAAGGATTTTCTGCAATTGCATCAATTAAGTGAACAAGTATCTTCGTTCTTTGGATGTGCCTTAAAAAATCATGGCCTAAACCTACGCCATCAGCTGCACCTGATATTAATCCAGGAATATCCGCAAAAAGGCAACCATTCCCATCAATTTTTCTTACTACACCTAAGTTAGGTATTAGAGTCGTGAAAGGATAATTTGCGATTTTTGGACGGGCGGATGATACAACTGAAATCAAAGTACTTTTTCCAGCATTTGGAAGGCCTATAATCCCAACCTCTGCAAGAAGTTTTAGTTCTAATTGAACTTCCCATATCTCACCATCTTTTCCTTCAGTGAATGATTCAGGGGCTCTATTTTGATTACTTAAATAGTAAGCATTACCATGTCCACCTCTTCCTCCAATGGCAATAGTTAAACTTTGTTTATCTTTAGTTAAGTCTCCTAGAATGATGCCGGATTTAATATCCCTTATTTCTGTACCGCAGGGGACTTTAAGGATTCTATCCTCACCTGAAGCACCTGATCTCTTATTCGGACCTCCTTTGCATCCATCTTCAGCAATTATTTCTCGTTTGAATTTGAAATCTAATAATGTTTGAAGGTTATTATCAGCCATCAAAATAACTGAACCCCCTCTTCCACCATTTCCCCCCGAAGGTCCTCCAGCAGGAACGAATTTTTCTCTTCTAAATGAAACTATTCCATTACCACCTTTTCCTGCTTTAAGAATAATGTTGGCTTGATCAATAAATTGCACTTAATACGCTTATTAAATTGTTTTCTAGGTATTTTAAATTTTATTTTATCCACGCAATACTGCAACCAGGGCCACCCTCGTTGTTGGCTGCATCTTCAATCTTATCAACATAATTTAAACCTGATAACCAATTTCTTAGTCCTTTTTTTAATTTTCCTGTGCCAATTCCATGAACAATCCATAGCGGGCCATGAAATTTTCTAATTTTCTCTTCAATAATTATTTCGGCTTCATGGACTCTTAACCCTCTTACGTCAATTGTATTTTTACTCGTTCTAATTTTAGAAAAAGAAAAATCTTCTCTTATAGACTTGATCTCAATTTTTGAACTTTTGAAATTAGGCTTTTCTCCATTAATACCTTCAAAGTCATTTACAGATAATGTACTTCTAAATGAACCGCATTTAATTTCATAAAAACCATCTTTTTTATCTAAATCTACAATTTGTCCCGTACTATTTAGACTTTTAATTTTTACAAAATCACCTACCTGAGGGTTCCACGATATTGACTTTTCAGGTTTTTTTTGGGTTAAATGTTCTTTTTCAATTTCCTTTAATCTTTTTCCAATAATTCTCGTATCCTCTCCATTTACATTTTTATCTCTTAATTTTTTAATCAAATCTATCACCTCTTTTTTAGCGGATACAATATGTTTTGATAATTTAGACCTTTCAATTTCCTGGATTTTTTCAGCATTTATTTTTTGATATTCATAATTTCTCTTCAGTTCATCATGTAATATTTCAGTCCTCGCAATCAATTCTGCAGCAGCTTCTGCAGAGTTTTGTTGTTTAATCTTCTCTTCCTCAAGTCCTTTGATAATACTGTTAATATTGTCAACTTCTTTTGGCTTTAGATAATTTGCAGCTTCATTGAGTATGCTTTCATCGAGACCAATTCTCTTTGAAATTGACAAAGCATTACTTCTCCCAGGAATACCCCAGTTGAGTATATATTTTGGCTTCAAAGAATCCTCATCAAAGGCAACTGATACGTTTTCAAATCTTGAGTCGTTATATTTTAAAGCCTTAATATCTCCATAATGTGTAGTTGCAAAAGTGATATCAGATTTATTTGCAAATTCTTTTAATAAAGCCATCGCAAGAGCACTTCCTTCAAGAGGATCTGTGCCAGATCCAATCTCATCTAGCAAAACAACCGACAATCCTTTCTTATAATCAAGTGAATCTAATATTTCTTTTATGCGGGATATGTGCCCACTGAAGGTAGATAAATTTTCTTCTAATGATTGATTATCTCCTATATCCACATATATATTTGGACAAAAAGGGATAATAGGATTATTAGTTGACGGTATCAATAATCCTGCTCTAGCCATAAGTAAAGACAAACCCAAACCTTTTAAAGCTGCTGTTTTACCTCCAGTATTTGGACCTGTAATAGCTACAACTTTAATATTCCTATTTATATAAAAATCGACAGCTACTGGTGAAGGGGCTCCTTTTTTCTTGTGTTCCCAAATCAATAACGGATGAGAAAAACCAATTAAAGAAATAATAGGACTTTTCTCAAAAGTAGGAGTTTTGCCTCCAATCCATTTCGAATATCTTGAACGAGTTAGGGCATTTTCTAATCTCAATAAAATGGATGCCATTTCAATAAGATTTTCTGAATTATCACTAACAACCTGGGACCATTTCTTAAGTAATTTAAATTCTTCTGCTGTGATTCTAGCTTCTAAGGAAGCAATCTTATTACCTTTAGTTACTACACTTTCAGGCTCAAAATATACTGTATTTCCTGAAGATGAAGAGTCATGAATTATTCCTTTAAATTTATCTACATAATTAACTTTCACTGCTAAAACAGGCCTTCCATATCGATCTCCAATAGTAGTATCTTGCAAATAAGCTAAATTCTTTTGAATAAATTTTTCAACTAATATTTTTCTTTCAAGTTTCTTAGATAAAAATTCTTTTCTAAGAATAGATAGTTCATTACTAGCATTGTCTGAAATCCTTCCATTGGATTCAATGCCTTTTTTAAAAATCGTTTCGATATTCTGATGGTCAATTAAATTTTTTGTGAATGATGAAATATAAGGCCTTTGTTCAAAATCTAATAAGATTTTTTTTAAATTTCTTGCTGCAGCAATTGTTTTCGCTATTTCTAACAATTCAGAAGATGAAATTACACCTCCCTTCGAACAAATTTCAATATTTCTACTAATATCAAAAACACCAGAAAAACTAATTGATTTATCTAAATTTTTTTCTAACTCATTAATTTCAACAGTTTCATTCAAAAGTCTTTTAGATGCCTCGTATTCTGAAGGTATAACAAAACTTAAAATTGATCGTTTACCCATTTCCGTTGAGGCGAAGGAAGATAAATGGGTTTTTAATGAATCCCACTCTAAAAGCTTTATAGATTCTTCTTCTAAGGTGTTATCTGAATATGATTTTTTAGAATAACTTTTCTCTTGCATAAAAAAAAAGAATCAAGTATTCGATTGAATACCCTGAGGAGGAACATAAAGCATCTCAAGCCAGTTTCCTTCAGTATCCTTCATATAAAAAGATGCTGTTCCATCTCTATGCTCATGTAAAGGACCAACTTTTACACCAGAATTTTTTAAATCATTTTGAATATTTTCCACTTCTTTTTTATTTTCAAAATGAAAAGCAAAGTGAGGTCCCGCAGCTTTGTAGCTAGGGCCTAACAAGGCAAGTCCATCTTTCCCTTTACCTGCCTCTAAATAAGACCAATCTTTATCATCCCAAACCAATTTCATACCCAGCTTAATATAAAAAGATTTCGCCCTTTCGAGATCCTCTACTCTAAGTGCAATGTGACCAATCCTATTTACTCCTTGTGAAAACTTCAAAACAAGCCGTTAATTTATTATTTATCTAAGAATAAACCAAATTTTTGTTAATAATGAGTTTTTAAGTATCCTGCAACCATTGAGATGCATCACAAGCATGATAAGTGAGTATTAATTTTGCTCCTGCTCTTTTAAAACTAAGCAATGTCTCTAAAACAATATCTTTTTCGTTAATCCAGTTCTTCATAGCAGCAGACTTTACCATGGAATACTCCCCACTAACGTTGTATGCAGCTATGGGCTTATTTGAAAATGTGCTTAGTCTATAAACAATATCCAAATATGAAATTCCTGGTTTTACCATCAAAATATCAGCTCCTTCATACTGATCCAATGCAGATTCAATTAAAGCCTCTTTTGAATTGGCAGGGTCCATTTGATATGTAGACTTATTGTCTGGAATTACTTTCTTACTATTTTCTCTAGGAGCCGAATCTAAAGCAGTTCTAAACGGACCATAATAAGCAGATGAATATTTAGCTGTATAACTAATAATACCTACATCACTAAATCCTTCACTATCAAGAGCAGTTCTAATTGCTCCAACTCTCCCATCCATCATGTCACTGGGGCCAATAAAATCTGCTCCAGCTCTAGCTTGAGTTAAAGCTTGTTTTTTTAAAATTTCGATTGTTTCATCATTCAATATTTTGCCAGTATCATCAACTAATCCATCATGACCATCACAAGAGTATGGGTCCAAGGCAACATCTGTCATTATTGCCATTTCTGGAATCTCTTTTTTTAATAGTCGAATAGCTTTAGGTATTAAACCATCTTCATTAAAACATTCTGCTCCATCTTCAGTCTTTAAGCTATCGTCAATTTTTGGGAAAAGAACCACACACCTTATTCCCAATTCCCATGCCCTAGTAACCTCTTTTATTAAGCCATTAATATCCCATCTATAAGTTCCGGGCATTGCTGAAATGTCCTCTTTAAAATCTTTTTCATGAATAAATAATGGATATATAAAGTCAGATGCCGTTAGATGGTTTTCTCTAACCATTTCTCTAATTGCCTCATTTCTTCTTAATCTTCTTGGACGAATAATCGAATTCATTTGAATATTATTTAAATTGAAAAATATTTATCTAATACATTAATCGCTTGCCTCGCACAAAAATTAATCAGAGACTACTTTTGTTCAGGAAAATTAACTAAAATTTATTTAATAAGAGCAAAAAAAGTTACAAAAATATTTTGCACAATCTTCATTTTTCACAAATTTACATCATTTAGAGATAATATCTTTTAGTTAAGTATTTATTTTGAGGAAAGCATCTTTGAACATAATTAATGGATTTCATCTGAAAAATGTAAGAGGCGATATTCTAGGAGGCATCACAGCCGCAGTAGTGGCTTTACCTCTCGCTCTTGCTTTTGGAAATGCTGCGTTAGGACCTGGCGGAGCAATTTATGGACTTTATGGAGCAGTAGTAGTTGGTTTTTTAGCCGCATTATTCGGCGGAACACCTGCTCAAGTTAGTGGACCTACCGGTCCCATGAGTGTAACTGTTGCTGGTGTAGTAGCAGGCTTGGCCGCAGTAGGGGTTCCAAGAGATCTTTCTGCAGGACAAATTTTACCTTTAGTTATGGCAGCGGTAGTCATTGGCGGCTTACTGCAAATATTATTCGGGATTCTAAAACTAGGTAAATACATTACTTTAGTTCCATATTCTGTTGTTTCAGGATTTATGTCTGGTATTGGAGTAATAATCATTGCGCTTCAGATTGGACCATTACTTGGAATTAGCACTCGAGGTGGAGTAGTCGAATCTTTAACTACTGTATTTTCAAATTTCCAGCCCAATGGTGCTGCTATTGGAGTTGCAATAATGACACTAGGTATAGTATTTCTTACTCCTAGAAAAATAAGTCAGTGGGTACCTTCTCCTCTCTTGGCACTATTGATAGTTACTCCAATATCAATATTAATTTTTGGAGATGGAGCAATTGATAGAATTGGAGAAATTCCAAGGGGAGTGCCATCTTTAAATTTCCCAAGTTTTAATCAATATTTCCCAATTATTTTCAAAGCAGGATTAGTCCTAGCAGTACTTGGCGCAATTGACTCCTTACTGACATCTCTAGTAGCAGACAATATCTCTCAAACAAAACATAATTCTGATAGAGAACTTATTGGTCAAGGAATAGGAAATGCAGTTGCAGGTCTGTTTTCAGGTTTACCTGGAGCAGGAGCAACAATGAGAACAGTCATAAATGTTAAATCTGGAGGATCAACTCCTATCTCTGGTATGGTTCACTCGGTTGTGTTGTTGATAGTTTTAGTTGGTGCGGGACCTTTAGCTGAGCAAATACCAACTGCGTTACTAGCAGGAATCCTTATAAAAGTAGGTTTAGATATTATTGATTGGGGATTCTTGAGGAGGGCTCACAAATTATCTTTAAAAACTTCAGTAGTAATGTATGGCGTACTTTTGATGACAGTTTTTTGGGATTTAATTTGGGCAGTTTTAGTAGGTGTATTCATAGCAAATATGCTCACTATCGATTCAATAACTGAAACTCAACTAGAAGGTATGGATGAGGATAATCCTATATCAAAAGATGATCAAGCTAAAAATGCATTACCTGCTGATGAAAAAGCACTACTAGATAGATGTTCAGGAGAAGTAATGCTATTTAGACTTAAAGGACCACTTAGTTTTGGAGCAGCTAAAGGTATATCTGAGAGAATGATGCTTGTAAGAAACTACAAAGTTTTGATATTAGATATCACTGATGTTCCAAGACTAGGAGTGACAGCTACTCTGGCAATAGAAGATATGATGCAAGAAGCAAAAAATAATTCCAGAAAAGCATTTGTTGCAGGTGCTAATGAAAAAGTAAAAGATAGACTAGCTAAGTTTGGAGTTGAAGGGATTATTGAAACAAGAAAAGAAGCTTTAGAAACTGCTCTAAATGAAATAGCCTAATAATTTATGGAAATAAGTCCAATTCTGCAAAATGTATTAGCCCCGCCAGTTCTTTTCTTTTTGATTGGAGCAATATCAGTACTCTTTAAATCTGATTTAGAGATACCAGCTCCATTACCTAAACTCTTCTCCTTATACCTACTCCTAGCTATTGGTTTTAAAGGAGGTATAGAGATACAGAAAAGTGGTTTTACAGATCAAGTATTGCCTACTTTAAGTGCTGCAATACTGATGTCACTAGTAATCCCGCTGATTGGATTTTTAATTTTAAGATTTAAGTTTGATGTCTTTAATTCAGCCGCGATAGCAGCAGCATACGGTTCAATTAGTGCTGTTACATTTATCTCTGCAGAAAGTTTTTTAGAAAGTCAAAAAATAGCTTTTGATGGGTTTATGGTTGGCGCTTTAGCTTTAATGGAGTCTCCTGCAATAATTGTTGGATTATTACTTGTGAAATTTGCAGCTCCAAAAAATAGACCAAAATCAAGAAAAATGCATCTAAGCGCAATATTACACGAATCACTTTTGAATGGATCAGTTTATTTATTGCTCTCAAGCTTGATTGTAGGATTTCTCACTGCTTCCAGTAATCCCTCAGGAATTGAAAAAATGGAGCCTTTTACTGGACAATTATTCTATGGAGCAGAATGCTTCTTCTTGTTAGATATGGGAATAGTTGCTGCTCAAAGATTGCCGAGGCTGAAAAATGCGGGTTCGTTCTTGATTGGATTTGCCATTTTTATGCCTTTATTTAACGCATTTATTGGTGTTTTCGTTGCAAGATTTTTATCTTTAGGACCTGGCAACGCACTTTTATTTGTGGTTTTATGTGCAAGCGCCTCTTATTTAGCAGTTCCTGCAGCAATGAGGATGACAGTTCCAGAAGCTAAATCTAGTTATTATATTTCAACTACACTAGGTCTAACTTTCCCATTCAATATAGTTCTCGGCATTCCCATATATATGGGTTTAGTAAATACTATTATCCCACTATCACCTTTATAAAAATGAAAAGATTAGATTTGATATTTAGTGAAAGAGAACTAGATGCAATCATTAAAACATTAGAAAAAGCTAATGTTCCTGGATATACAGTTATGAAACATGCTACAGGCAGAGGACCTGAAAGAGTTGTTACAGAAGATATGGAATTTACAGGATTAGGAGCGAATGCTCATGTAATTGTTTTTTGCGAGCAAGAATTAATAGATAAAATGAGAGATAACATCAGGGACGATTTGAGCTATTACGGAGGAGTCGCTTATATTTCTGAAGCAACACCCCTTTAGATCAAAGAAGGAATATTTTATTTAAGAATGAATCCAATCCACTCTAATATTTTTTCTACTATTTAAATATCTATCAATTGACATTGCAGCAATACATCCGTCAGAAGCTGCAACTACGGCTTGCTTAAATGGTGTGTTTCTTATATCTCCAATAGCCCATACTCCATCAGAATTTGTAGACATAAAGTCATCCACAATAACTCCTCCGTCTTCTTTTAAAGCAATTTGATCCCCTAAAAAATCAGTAATCGGCTTCGAACCACTCATATAGACAAACACTCCATCTAAATTTAAATTGATTGGATTTTCCTCTTGCTTATTTTTTACAACGACCCCATTAACTCCCATATCATCTCCCAATATTTCTAATAATCTTGTTCTACTCCAATGTTTTATATTTGAATTATCCATCAATTCCATAGCTTCTTCGTTATCTGATTTAGGATCACTTGATGTAATCCAATGCACGGTTGATGCGAATTTAGTTAGAACAGTTGCCTCTTCAATTGCCTCCTTGTTTACTCCAACAACGGCAACCTCTCTATTTTTATAAAAAGCCCCATCACATGTAGCACAATAACTTACTCCTTTACCAAGAAAATCCGCTTCTCCCTTAAATGATGCAGGCCTACCCATGGCTCCACTTGCAAGTACGAGTGCTTTAGCTTTAAAAGTGCCTTCGGGCGTGTAAACCATTTTCCATTCTCCACTAGCGTCTATTCCAAACACTTGCGCTCTTCTATAATCTGTGCCGTATTGCACAGCCTGTTCTCTCATTAGGGTAAGTAATTTTTCTCCACTTATATCAACAGGAACCCCTGGATAATTAGCTATTTGATGAGTTATTGCTAAGGCGCCAACAGATGGATTTTTATCTAAAATTACTGTCTTTAAATTTGAACGAGATGTATAAAGTGCGCAAGTACATCCGGCCGGGCCTCCTCCGATAATAACTACATCTGACTCAATGATTTCCAATTTTTAAAAACTCCTTTTGTAGTTAATTAGATGAGTTCTTGGTTAGAAGATATTTTTAAAGTAAATACCTGAACCTTTATATAAATATAAGTTAAAAGAAAAAAGAGAAAAAAGCTTAATATAGAAACAAACTTACATAGGAAAAACATAAAAAATTAATTATCAAAATGATCAGTTACGTGAAACGTTCTGTATTGATCTATTATTAGATCATATCGAAAAATCAATTGCCGTTGAAACATTATATTTTTCATGACCAACTCTGATTACCTTTTAAAAGCTGCCATTAAGAAAGTAACCGAAAAATTAAACGAAATATTGGTTGAAAAAATTGAAGAAGCAACACATATTGCTCAGGATGCTCCTGAAATTCTCAAAAAAGAATTTGATAGTTTAAAAGAATCCATCATCGAAGAAGCATCAAGACTAGAAAAAGCAGAGAATATTGAAGAAAATGAGTCTACAAATACTTATCAAGATCCCAAAATAAAAAAAGCTTTAAATGAAATTGAAGGTATCAATAAGCAAATTGATCTCTTTAATAAAACTATAAATAATCAAATTAAATGAGTTATCACGTTCTTCATTATCGTTTAAAAAAATTGAAGAGGTCCTTTCTTATTTGGATAACTCTGATTTCGCTCTTATTAAATTTATGGATAGATAATATTAGATTTACAATTATCCAAACCAAGAACAATGAAAAAAGTAGGGTCCAAATTAAAAGAGCTAGGTGGTTTACTAATCAATTAATAGAGCTTGGTTCAGCATTTATTAAAATTGGACAATTATTATCAGCGAGACCTGATTTAATTCCTAATACCTGGATACAGGAATTGTCTAAATTGCAGGATCAAGTACCTAATTTTTCATTTGCACAAGTTGAAGAGACTATAAGAAATGAACTAGGGTCTAAGTTTAATGAAATAGATCAAATAATTTGCGATCCGGTTGGATCAGCATCACTAGCTCAGGTTCATAGAGCGACTTTAAAAGATGGTAAGAAAGTAGTTTTTAAAGTTCAAAGACCCAATTTAAAAGAATTGTTTATTATCGATTTGGGCATAATGCAGCAAATAGCAGGATTATTGCAGAAAAATAAGAATTGGAGTCGAGGTAGAAACTGGGTTGAGATTGCTAAAGAGTGTAGGAAAGTTCTTATGAAAGAACTTGATTTTAATTGCGAAGCGCAATATGCAGCAAGATTTAGGCAGCAATTTCTTGATGATGAAAATGTTGAAGTTCCTGAAGTAATTTGGGATATGAGCAGTGAAAAAGTGCTTTGTTTAAGTTATGTAGAAGGGACAAAAATAAGCGATTTAGAAAAATTAAAATCACAAGAATTTGATTTATCTAAAATTGCAGAGATAGGTGCAATCAGCTACTTAAAACAATTAGTAAATTACGGTTTTTTTCATGCAGATCCTCATCCAGGGAATCTAGCAGTTTCAAGTGAAGGTAAATTGATTTTTTATGATTTTGGAATGATGGGGAACATCTCAAATAACCTTCAAACAAGATTAGGGGGGATGGTTAAGGCTGCTGCTCTTAGAGACGCCTCATCACTTGTTAGTCAATTACAACAAGCTGGGCTAATTTCAAAAGATATTGATGTAGGACCAGTCAGAAGATTAGTCAGATTGATGCTTAAAGAAGCCTTAACTCCTCCATTTAGTCCTAATATTATTGAAAAATTATCTGGAGATTTATACGAACTGGTTTATGAAACGCCATTTCAACTGCCAGTAGATTTAATCTTTGTGATGAGAGCTTTATCAACTTTTGAAGGAGTTGGTAGAATGCTTGATCCAGGGTTTAACCTTGTATCAGTTACCAAGCCTTATTTAATAGAACTTATGACTTCAAATAATCAAAGTCCCAACGATTTAATTAACCAATTTGGAAGGCAAGTAGGTGAACTAGGATCGAAAGCTGTTGGAATTCCCAAAAGAATAGATGAAAGTTTAGAAAGATTAGAACAGGGCGATTTACAATTGCAAATAAGAATGGGAGAGTCTGATAGGCAATTCAAAAAAATGTTTACGGCTCAAAAAACTTTAGGTCATTCAATTCTCATAGGAAGCTTATCAATTGCATCTGCTTTACTTGTAACCAATAAACAAAATAATTTTGCATTGTTGCCACTTTTTTTTGCACTACCAATAAGTATTGATTGGATAAAGTGCCAATTAAGTATGAGAAAAGGCTCACGTTTAGAAAAACTTAAGCGCTAAAAAAACTATATATTTTTTGGACCTAAACCTAGAGCTCCAGCGAATCTTGCTTGATTTCCTAGTTCCTCCTCAATTTTTAAAAGCCTATTATATTTTGCAATCCTTTCACTTCTGCTCAAAGAGCCAGTCTTGATCTGACCCGATCTTGTGGCGACAGATAAATCTGCGATTGTTGTATCTTCAGTCTCACCACTTCTGTGACTTATAACACTTGTGAAACCAGACATTTTAGCTAACTCAATAGCTTCCAAAGTTTCAGTTAATGTTCCAATTTGATTTACCTTTATTAGGATTGAATTGGCAGATTTTTCTATAATCCCTTTCCGTAATCTTTCTGTATTAGTAACGAATAAATCATCACCTACAAGCTGAACTTTATTCCCTAATTCTTTGTTTAATTCTGACCAACCCTCCCAATCATCCTCAGCTAAACCGTCCTCTATTGAAACTATGGGATAATTAGAAACTAATCTTGAAAGATATGAAATCATTTCAGAACTATTTAAACTTTTACCTTCATATTTATAAATACCATCACTATAAAATTCAGTACTAGCAGCATCTAAAGCTAAAGATACCTGCTCACCAGGCTTAAATCCTGCTTTTTGAATTGCTTCTAATAATAAGTCCCCTGCTTCTTCGCTTGATGACAAATTCGGGGCAAATCCACCCTCATCGCCTACAGCGGTAGATAGACCTTTTTGATCAAGTAATGATTTTAATGAGTGAAAAATTTCAGTACCCATTCTTAATGATTCACTGAAATTATTAACTCCATGTGGAACAAGCATAAATTCCTGAAAATCAAGACTATTTGGTGCATGTGCACCACCATTTATTACATTCATCAATGGGACTGGAAGAAGATTGGATAATGGATCTCCAAGATATCTATATAGGGGAATGTCTAAAGCATTTGCTGATGCTCTAGCAGTGGCAAGACTTACTGCAAGGATTGAATTTGCTCCAAGATTAGACTTATTAGGAGTTCCATCAATTTCAATCATTAATTTATCTACTGCAGTTTGATCTAAAGATGACAAACCACATAAAGCCGGCGATATGGTTTCATGAATTTTATTAACAGCATTCAAAACGCCTTTGCCCATATATTTCGAACCACCATCTCTTAATTCATGTGCCTCATGAGCACCAGTGCTAGCTCCGCTGGGAACAATTGCTCTACCACTTGCACCACATTCCAAAAATACTTCTGCCTCTACAGTTGGATTACCTCTTGAATCAAGGACTTGCCTTGCTTCAACAGTATCAATAAGAAAATCAATAGTTTCTTTCACAATTTAATTATTACTATTTAAATCCTATTAATAGCTGAACTATTTGGCTAATATCTGAAATATATTTGTTAACCAACTATAATTTTTTAATTTTATAAGGGCTTGGATGTTATTTAACGTTTTTTTTGATTCTAAAGTCCCCTCAAATCCTCTCATCTAAATAATTTTCAAATTCATCTTACAATTTGAAAATTATTGGATGATTATTAATGCAGTTCTTATTTAGAATATTAATTAATAATCAACTATAGTTTTTATAGTTTATGAGAGAAACACTTACATCCAGTCCTGAACTATTTAGCGATATTAGTTGGAATCTTCTTTTATTAGGGGAAGAAACCGCAAAAAAATGGGATCATAGCGAATTTAATATTGAACACATAATTCATACATTGTTCTCATCAAGTGAATTCTTTGCCTTCATTGAAAAATTATCAATCGACCAAGATACAGTTTTAGACATAACAGAAGATTTTTTAGAAGAGACACCAACAAATGAGTCAGATATTTTCACTATCGGAGAAGATTTAGAAATTTTATTAGATAACGCGAATCAGATTAAAACTCAATGGGGATCGAGATTAATAGAAATCCCTCATTTACTAATTGCTCTTGGAAGAGATTTAAGAATTGGAAATTATGTTTTTGAAGAAGGAAATCTTTCCATGGAAAAATTAGAGGAAGAATTAAAGTTTTACCCAAATATTAATAAATCAAAAGATTCTTTTAATTATGGGAATGTAATTGAAATAAATAATCAATCTAATTTCGAATCAAACAACGAGACTGAAGAGACTCTTGTAAAAGAAGAAAAATTTAAAAAAGCTATTGTTCCATTACCGAAAAGTGAACTTCACATTGAAACCAAAAAACAAGTTGGAAAAGATGAAACTGTTCTTTCAATTTATGGAAAAGATTTAACAGGATCAGCTAAAAAAGGCTTACTGGATCCTGTTTTAGGAAGAGAAAATGAGCTCAATAATTTAATGAGGGTACTCTGCAGAAGAAACAAAAATAACCCTATACTTATTGGCAATCCTGGAGTTGGTAAAACCTCAATTGCAAAATTACTTGCTCAATTAATTGTAGACAAAAAAGTTCCTGATACTTTAAAGGACTTAAAAATTATTTCACTTGACTTAGGTGCATTAGTTTCTGGGACCAAATTTAGAGGTCAACTAGAGGAAAGACTAAGCTTAATAATGCAGGAACTAAATAATCCAAACCAAGGAATGATTCTTTTTATTGATGAAATTCACTCAATATTAAGTTCTGACAGATCTTCTACCGACATCAGTAATATCTTAAAACCTTTACTAGCTGAAGGAGAACTTAGATGTATCGGTACAACAACACCTGAGAAATTTCGTGAAACTATTGAAAAAGATCAAGCATTAAATAATTGCTTTCAAAAGATAGCTGTTAATGAACCTTCAGTAGAATTAAGCGTAAAAATATTACAAGGGATCAAAAAGAAATATGAATTACATCATGGCATAAAAATTTCTGAAGAGGCTGTAAACTATTCTGCAAAATTGGCCGATAGATACATCAGCGATAAATGTCTCCCTGATAGTGCAATAGATTTAATTGATGAAGCAGCTGCACAGTTAAAAATCGAGTCTAATAATGTGCCTCAAATCATTCTCCAACAAGAAAACAAACTTAATACTATTGATGAAAAATTGAATAATTTGCAAGGAGAAAATGTCGAAGCTCAAGAAAAACTATTGAATAATAGACAACAATCAGAGGCAAAATTGAACGTTCTTTTGGAAAATTGGAACAATTTACGTGAAGAAATGGAGGAATTATCTATTTTAATGAAAGAAGAAGATAAGCTAACCAAACAAATTAAAGATAAATCAAATCGAGAAATTGAAAATGATCTAGATTATTTAGAAAAGCTTGAAGAAGAGTTAAGTGAAATAGTGAATGACATACAAAAAGTTGAAGAGAACTTTAATAAAATAAAGAAAAATAGAAATTTCCCTTTTAAATATCAAGTTGAACCTGATGATATTGCAGATGTTATATCAAAAATCACAGGAATTCCAATTTCTAAAGTAGTTTCAAATGAACGTAAAAAATTAGTCAATCTAGAAAAAGAACTAAGTGAAAAAGTTATTGGACAAGAAAAAGCTATAGAAGCTGTTTCTGCTGCAATTAGAAGAGCTCGAGTTGGCATGAAAAGTCCCAAAAGACCTATTGGATCTTTTTTATTTATGGGACCTACTGGTGTTGGTAAAACAGAATTAGCAAAATCTCTTGCAACAGCTTTATTTGATGAAGAAGACGCACTTTTAAGATTAGACATGAGTGAATATATGGAGAGAAATGCCGTAGCAAGACTTTTAGGAGCTCCCCCAGGTTATGTTGGTTATGAAGAGGGAGGTCAATTAACTGAAGCTGTAAGAAGTAAACCCTATTCAGTAATACTTCTTGATGAGATAGAAAAAGCACATGCAGAAGTATTTAATATCCTTTTGCAAGTCTTAGATGAAGGAAGATTAACGGACTCCCAAGGAAGGACCGTAGATTTCAAAAATACGGTAATCATTATGACAAGTAACCTAGCTGGTAAATCTATACTGGAGTATTCGCAAAAGATTTCTAAAAGTGAGGGAAAGTTAGAAAAAGATCAACAAATTCTAGATGATTTAATTAGTAATGCATTGTCTTCAATTTTTAGACCTGAATTTTTAAATAGAATTGACGAAGTAGTAAAGTTTGATCCATTATCTATTGATGAACTTCAAAAAATAATCATTCTACAAACAGAAGATTTAAAGAACCTGCTACTTGAGCAGAAAATAAATATCGCTATAGACAAAAAAGTTATCGACAAAATTGCAAACGATTCTTACGAACCTGAATATGGTGCTAGGCCACTTAGCAGGGAACTTAGAAGACAAATAGAAAATCCCTTGGCTGCAAAACTTTTAGAGGATAACTTCAAAAATAAAAAAAATATAACAATTAAACTTAATCCTGCTAAAAAAAATGAGATCGTTTTCAAACCTAGCTGAGGAGTAAATCAATAAGCTAAAATAAAAACTAAAGCATAATGCTTAATTCCAAACAAATTTTGTGACAAGTCCTACTACTAATAAAGAACCTCTTAAAAAGGATTCTCCTGAAGTTGAAGAGCCTAAAAAAAAGAATAATTTTTTTAGATCTACCTACGATGAGCTTAAACTTGTCGTGTGGCCTAACAAACAACAACTTTTTAGCGAATCAGTAGCAGTTATAATTATGGTATCTTTTTCTGCTGCAGCCATTGCCTCTGTTAGCAGATTCTATGGGTGGGCAGCCTCGCAAATTTTTGGTTGAATTATTTCCCGAATATCCATTTATAAAGATCTTAATTAAGCTTCCAGAAAAATGAGTAATGAATTAACTACAAACCTTGCTTCTTCAAAAGCAAATACAAGCATCGCAAGATGGTATGCAGTTCAAGTAGCATCAAGCTGTGAAAAAAAAGTAAAAGCGACTCTTGAGCAGAGATCAGTAACTTTAGGTGTTAATAATAGAATCATTGAAATTGAAATTCCCCAAACTCCAGGAATTAAATTAAAAAAAGATGGAAGCAGACAAACTACTGAAGAAAAAGTTTTCCCAGGTTATGTCCTCGTAAGAATGATTTTAGATGAAGATACAATGATGGCTGTTAAAAGTACTCCAAATGTAATTAACTTTGTCGGTGCTGAAGACGGTAGAGGCAGCGGAAGATCGCGAGGTCATATCAAACCTCGACCATTATCAAGACAAGAAGTTAATAGAATCTTTAAGCGCGCATCAGAGAAAAAAGCTGTAATCAAGTTAGATATTGAAGAAAAAGATAGAATCATTGTAACTAGCGGTCCATTCAAGGATTTCCAGGGAGAAGTTATAGAAGTTTCCGGAGAAAGAAATAAATTAAAAGCATTACTTTCAATATTTGGGCGCGAGACTCCTGTAGAATTAGAATTCTCCCAAATCAATAAACAAAATTAATTTCTAATTGTTCTTGTTTATCGAGTAAAATTATGATTTTCTACTTCAGCTTAAATTTTCTAATCTAATGGCAAAAAAAATTGTTGCAGTTATCAAGCTTGCTCTACAAGCAGGCAAAGCAAATCCTGCTCCTCCTGTAGGCCCAGCTTTAGGACAACATGGTGTCAATATCATGGCATTTTGCAAAGAATACAACGCAAGGACACAAGATAAAGCAGGTTTTGTAATTCCAGTCGAGATTTCTGTTTTTGAAGATAGAAGCTTTACTTTTATCACAAAAACGCCTCCTGCCTCCGTTTTAATAACAAAAGCAGCTGGTATAGAGAAAGGATCAGGTGAATCCGCAAAAGGCTCTGTTGGAAATATAAGTAAAGCTCAATTAGAAGAAATAGCCAAAACTAAGCTTCCTGATCTAAACTGTTCTAGTGTTGAATCAGCAATGAAAGTAATTGAGGGTACTGCTCGTAATATGGGCGTCTCTATCACTGATTGAGTTCAGTACAAAACTTCTCACTATTTAGGGGAGGTTAGTTAATAACCGTTTGCACCCAACATTATTATGAAAAAACTATCCAAAAGAATGGCGGCTCTATCAACAAAGATAGAAGATCGCATTTACGCACCACTTGAAGCTCTTAGTATTATCAAGGAAAATGCTAATGCAAAATTTGATGAAACTATTGAAGCACATATACGTTTAGGTATTGATCCAAAATATACTGATCAACAATTAAGGACTACTGTTGCATTGCCACATGGTACTGGCCAAAGCATTAAAATTGCAGTAATTACAAGTGGTGAGAATGTATCGAAAGCTAAGGCTGCTGGTGCAGATTTATTTGGAGAAGAAGACCTAGTGGAAAGCATCAATAAAGGAAATATGGAGTTTGATCTACTTATTGCAACTCCAGATATGATGCCAAAGGTTGCAAAATTAGGAAGAGTTTTAGGACCTAGAGGTTTAATGCCTAATCCTAAAGCTGGTACAGTAACTAATGACATTGCTAATGCAATAAAAGAATTCAAAGCTGGTAAGCTCGAATTTAGAGCAGATAAGGCTGGAATCGTTCATGTACGCTTTGGAAAAGCAAGTTTCACAAAAGAGGATCTATTTGATAACTTAAAAACCTTACAAGAATCAATTGATAAAAATAAACCAAGTGGAGCTAAGGGAAAGTATTGGAAAACTTTTTATGTAACTTCAACAATGGGGCCTTCAGTTCAAGTTGACATAAATGCTGTACAAGATTACCAACCTGAAGGTTAACGCTTTGTAGTATAATTTAAAGGCAATAATACGGCCAAAGAAAGTAGGTTAATTTAGTTATTCTAAATTTTTAATTCCTACCGAGGACTCGTCTTAAATTATTTCTTTTTGGATCTAATAAAAGCGGCCTCTTTAAAAGGACTTTGCCGCATTTCCTGCTCTCCCTAAATTACGATCCAAAAAACATCAATGGGCCGAACACTAGAGAATAAGCAACAAATCGTTACTGAGATTAAATCTCTATTAAACGACTCGGAAATGGCTGTAGTTCTTGACTATAAAGGTTTAACTATCAAAGAGATGTCAGATTTGCGATCTAGATTGCAAACAACTAACGGCATTTGCAAAGTTACTAAAAATTCATTAATGCGTAAAGCTATTGATGGAGATAGTAATTGGAACGATCTTGAATCTTTACTGACCGGAACAAATGCTTTTGTCTTAATCAAAGAAGATGTTGGTGGTGCTGTAAAAGCTATCCAATCTTTTCAAAAAGACACCAAAAAATCCGAAACCAAAGGAGCTTTATTTGAAGGCAGACTTCTAAGCGATTCTGAAATAAAAGAAATTGCAAGTCTTCCATCTAAAGAAGTATTGATGGCAAAAATTGCTGGCGCTCTTAATGGCGTTGCAACAAAAATTGCGATCTCTATCAATGAAGTACCTTCTGGACTTGCTAGATCACTTCAACAACATTCTGAAAAATCAGAATCCTAAATTCAAAACCTAATTAACTTTAAGAAAATGTCCGCAAAAACTGAAGAAATTCTTGAATCATTAAAATCTCTATCACTTTTAGAAGCATCGGAGCTTGTAAAGCAAATTGAAGAGGCTTTTGGTGTGTCTGCTGCAGCTTCTGCAGGTGTAGTTATGGCAGCTCCAGGAGCAGCTGGCGGTGACGCAGATGGTGGCGCTGCTGAAGAAAAAACTGAATTTGATGTAGTTCTCGAAAGCTTTGATGCAGCTGCAAAAATCAAAGTACTTAAGGTTGTAAGAAATGCAACTGGTCTAGGTCTTGGCGATGCAAAAGCACTTGTTGAATCTGCACCAAAAACAGTAAAAGAAGGAATTGCCAAGGCAGATGCTGAATCTTTAAAGAAAGAGATTGAAGAAGCTGGCGGTAAAGTTACACTTAAATAAGAGTACATTTTTTCAAGCCGATAACCTTAATATCGGCTTCAAAAATTATGAATAGTGATAGTATTGCGATTGAAGCCGCAACCGATGGAGCTTGCAGTGGTAATCCAGGCCCAGGTGGTTGGGGCGGTTTAATAATTTTTGAAGATAAAAGCGAATTAGAAATAGGTGGTTCCGAGCAAAATACTACTAATAACAGAATGGAACTCACTGCGGCTATAAAAACTCTTGAGAAATTAAAAACCTACAAATTAAAAGAGAACTTTAAACTAAGAACTGATAGTAAATATGTAATAGAGGGTTATACAAAATGGATTATTAATTGGAAGAAGAATGGATGGAAAACAAGTTCAGGGAAACCAGTTCAAAATCTTGATCTATGGCAAAAAATTGATCAATTAAGAATTAATGGCCTAATAATGGAATATGTTAAAGGTCATAGCGGGGATAAACAAAATGATAGGGTTGATAAAATTGCAACTAATTACAGCAAAGGTATATCTTTAGAAAGTAACTTAAAAAAAATAGAATCCTCAGTTGATTTTTTTGAAAAAAATGCACCTGTAGAAATTCAGGAATTATTTTCCCGCAATGAATTAATTCAAAAATTTGCAGAAAAAAAGTACCTGTTAAGTTCACCTGAACTAGAAACCTTATTAGGTGATGAAAACCACTTAAAGATAAAACATTATTCACTTTTTGAATGGCGTAATTGGAGATTGATTCCTAAAGATAAAAAATATTGGATAATAGAAAAAAAGAAGCCTAATTTTTTATGAATGATAAGAAGGGGGGATTTAAAAATCTTTATAAAAACTTGATTACCCCTGTATTAAAAAAAGACTCTGGAATTGATGCAGAATACTTAACAAATTTATCTCTTAGTCTCCTATCATTCAGTTCAAGAAAATATAATTGGCCTATAGTATCTTCTATCTTAAAAAATATAAATGAAGAATTTTCTGTAGTTGATAAAAGGTTAACTCAGAACATATGTGGAATAAATTTTTGTAATCCAATTGGTTTAGCTGCGGGTTTTGACAAAAATGGAAATGCCGCAAATATATGGAAAGATTTTGGTTTTGGATTTGCTGAGCTTGGTACAGTAACTAAATTTGCTCAGAATGGAAATCCCAAACCAAGGTTATTTAGATTGGCAGAAGAAGAAGCAGCATTAAATAGAATGGGTTTCAATAATAATGGTGCTGAAAATCTAGTTAAAAACTTTGTCGAACAAGGTATTGAATTTAAAAAAAACAGGGAGAATATTTGTTTAGGGATAAATTTCGGGAAGTCAAAAATTACAGGTTTATCTCAAGCAAAAGATGATTATTTAACTTCTCTAAAATTATTAATTCCATATTGTGATTACGCAGCAATAAACGTTAGTTCTCCAAATACTGAAGGACTAAGAAAATTACAAGATCCAATTCTTCTAAAAGAACTTCTTAGAGAAATTAAAAACTTACCTAATTGTCCACCATTATTTGTAAAAATTGCGCCAGATTTAGGCCTTAAAGATATTGAAGATATTTGCCAATTAATAATCGAGGAAAACATCGATGGAATAATTGCTACAAACACCAGCATTGATAGATTAGGTCTTGAAAATAGAAAGATCAGGCAAACTGGATTATTACTCTCTCAAGAGAATGGAGGATTAAGTGGGAGGCCTCTCCAAAAAAAAGCAAATCAAATAATAAAACATATACATAATATTGATAAAAAGATTATTTTAATTGGGGTTGGTGGAATAGATAGTCCTGAGTCAGCTTGGGAAAGAATTTGTTCTGGAGCATCATTAATTCAACTTTATACAGGATGGATATATAAGGGTCCACAATTAGTACCAGATATACTTGAGGGAATTATAAAGCAACTCAATAACCATCAATTATCTAGTATAAAAGATGCAATTGGATCAGATTTAAAATGGGTTGAATAAAATTAGAGCATGAATAATGAACCTCATGATTACTCAACGTTAGCCATGCAAGGATCAAACTTGAAGCACGGTGGAAATGTATATGCAATTGCGAAAAAATTAAATTTATTACCATCCGAAATCATTGATGCAAGTGCATCATTAGTACCCTTTGATCCCCCTCAAATACTAATAGATTCAATAAATGCGGAAATTAAGAATCTTGGCTTTAGATATTACCCAGAAAGAAACTTGAGTGATCTGAAAGAAATAATCGGCAAATTTCATGGGATAAATCCAGAGAATATATTGCCTGGGAATGGAGCTTCTGAATTAATAACCTGGGCAGGTTATGAAGCATCCAAATTCGGAATAAGTTGTATTCCTTCTCCATCATTTGTTGATTATGAAAGATCTTTAAATTGTTGGAATAGCAATTTTATACATTGCGAATTACCAAAAAACTGGAGTGCTATTTTTCCTCAATCATTTCCGCTTCGTCCAAAAGGTGATGTTATTTGGATAACAAATCCACATAACCCTACCGGCCAATTATGGGGAAAGAATTCATTGGAGGAAGTTGTGAAAAAATATAAATTAGTTATCTGCGATGAAGCTTTTTTATCCATAACACCAAATGGAGACAAAGAATCTTTAATACCATTAACCAAAAGATTTGATAATTTATTAGTCTTGAGAAGCTTGACCAAAATCTTCAATATTCCAGGGCTTAGATTAGGTTACGTTATTGGCTCATCGAAAAAACTTAAACAATGGGAAATAAATAGAGATCCTTGGCCTTTAAATTCATTTGCTATTAAAGCCGGGATTGATCTACTAAGTAATAAGAAATTTTATGAACAGTGGACAAAACAGATTCACAGCTGGATAAATATTGAAAAAAAGAGAGTATTTGAAAAATTATTAAAAATAGAGAACCTTAAAATTCATAACTCTTCAACCAACTTTTTTTTAATAGAAAGTGAAACATCCTTGTCGCCAAATATAAAATACTTAGAAAAAAAGGGAATATTGCTTAGAGAATGCACTTCATTTAGATTTCTTGACGAAAAGTGGGCAAGAATAAGTCTACAGAATAGAAAAAATAACACTCTTTTATGTGAAGAAATTCAGAATTCCTTTAAAAAATAATCAATATACTTTTTAATCTCATTTTTAGATTTAATTTTATTATTATTTTCCATATTCATCTTCATGAGATCTAATATTTCATAATGTTTTTTTCCCTTTTTTGATTTTATTTTAAAAATTCTTTCTAGAGTTTCTTCAAAAACTTCTTTAGACATATTATTCTGATTGATTAAAACTGAGCCTCCACTTGCAGCAAGAATCATGGCATTTTTCTCCTGATGATTATTTTTAGAATATGGATATGGAATTAAAATTGAAGGTTTTTCAGCCTCCATTAATTCATTGATTGTTCCTGCACCAGATCTCGATATTACAAGATCACAGTTTTGAATTAAAGCTGCTATTTCATTAGTAAATTTCTTTTGAATATAATTTTTGGAGTTTTTAACATGAAAAGGTTTTAGATTAGATTCGCCAACAATATGAACTATCCGAAATTGTTTTTTTATTAAAAACTCTAGAGATTCATAAAGAATTTGATTTATAGCTTTTGCGCCTTGACTACCTCCCATAACAATCAAAAGAGGTCCATTTCCTTTTGGAACCCATTCTGGCAAAAAATTAAATTTATAGAATTGCTCTCTTAAAGGTGTTCCAGTGAAAATAGTTTTACAATTTTTTAAATAAGAATTTGTTTCTTTAAATCCTAAAAGAACATAGTTACATAAAAAACCAAAATATTTCGTGACCATTCCTGGAACTGCATTTGATTCATGAATAATGATAGGTATCTTTAGAAGTTTTGAAGCAACAATAGTAGGGGCAGATATATAACCTCCAGTCGTAAAAACCAAGTTAATTTTTTTTTCTTTTAAGATCCTAATTATTTGGAAAGTTGACATTAAAATTTTTATATATTGATAAAACAAAAAAATATTTTTTCTTGGTGTCTTTAAATTCAAAGTCTTCAAATTATATTTTTGAGGAATCAAATGCGCATCAAGTCTTTGCTGAATACCCAACCAATGAATATTCCACTCATCTTCCACCTCTTTAGAAACTGCTAAAGCTGGAAAAATATGGCCTCCTGTTCCACTAGCTGCAACTAATAAATTATTTTTTTTAGACATAAAAACTTAAATTAGTAGAATGAAAATAATAAATAATAAATATGTTGAATTTAAACTTATTCAGAAATATAGGATTCCCTCTCTACTTATTTATTTATCTCATTCTCCCATATTCAGCAATAACGCAAACTTTAAAAGTTGATTTTATAAGAAATTTAGAAACCTCGTTAAATAAGCGAGACTTAGAGTTTATTAAAAAAAATTTTAGAAATGATGAAAACCAAAATATTCCAAAACAATTTTCAAAGATTATTAATGATTTCCCTAACAGCAAATGGAAGATCAAAAGATTAAAATCTAATATTCCAAATGAAGATATTTTGCGAATAAAAGTTTCTGGGGAAAAAATAGTTAACGGAGAAATATATATACTCGAATCCAAATTTGATTATTTATTTTCAACCGTGAATGGAAAAATAAGTGAAGGGATTATCAAAAATTTATTCACCACAATAAGAAACGATAATAAAAAAATAGATATTAGTTTTAAAATTCCTGATAGAGTTCTTACTGGTTCAAAATACGATATCGATATAATTCTAAATAAGCCTCTTGAAGAAGTGATTATTGCTGGAGCTATAAAACCTCATCAAGTTAATTCATTGTTTGAACAAGAAATGTTATTGGAACCATTGGCGTCTGGAGGGATTTTTAAAATTACAAGAGCCCCTTCAAAGCCAGGGATGCAAATTTGGTCAGGAATCATAGCTCATCCTGAGGGAATGATTACTTTCACAAAGAGCATTGATATTGTTGATGAGATATAGCCTAAGCGTCGTTTAACGCAGCCACACCTGGTAAAGTTTTACCTTCTAAAAGTTCCAAACTAGCCCCACCTCCGGTAGATATATGAGACATTTTCTCAGCTAATCCTGCTTTTTCAACTGCTGCAACTGAATCTCCACCACCAATTATTGTACAAACTTCAGAAAAAGCACTTAAGTCCGCAAGAGTCGTAGCTATTGCATTTGTACCATCTGCAAATTTATCAAATTCAAAAACTCCCATTGGACCATTCCAAATAATTGTCTTACATTCTGCAAGAGCATTCTGAAAAACTTTAATGGAATCTGGACCAATATCTAGACCCATCCAATTCCCACTAATTGCATTAATTTGAGATATTTTACTATTGGCGTCAGGAGAAAATTCATCAGCCAAAACAACATCGGTGGGTAATAATAACTCTACTCCTTTTGCTTTTGCTTTTGCTTCTAAATCTTTAGCAAGCTCGAGTTTATCTTCTTCTACAAGGCTCTTTCCGACATCTAAACCTCTAGCTTTATAAAAAGTGAAAATCATACCTCCACCAATCATGATTTTGTCACACTTATCTAGTAAAGAATCAAGTACTCCTATTTTGCTACTAACCTTTGACCCTCCAACTATTGCTGCCAATGGACGATTTGGGGAATCTACTGCTCCTTGTAGGTATTTCAATTCTTTTTCTAAAAGGAATCCTGCTACTGAGGGACTTAAATAATTTGTAACACCCTGAGTTGAAGCATGCGCTCTATGAGCAGCACCGAAAGCATCATTTACATACATATCTGCATGTGATGCTAATTTTTCAGCAAACTCCAGGTCGTTCTTTTCCTCTTCACCAAAAAAACGAACATTCTCAAGTAAAAGAACATCTCCATTAGATAAGCTATTTGATTGTGCAACTGCTTCATCACCAATACAACTGTTAGTAAGAGCAACATTTTGCCCCAACAATTCACTTAATCTTGCTGCTACTGGAGTTAATCTCATTTTTTCATTTACCTGACCCTTCGGTCTACCAAAATGAGCAGCTAAAATGACTTTTGCAGAATGATTAATAAGATATTCAATAGTTGGGAGCGCTGCACGAATACGCGTATCATCGGTTATTTGACCGTCTTCATTTAATGGAACATTAAAATCTACTCTTACAAGAACTTTTTTTCCTTCTAAATGTGTCTTATCAAGACTGGAAAGAGATAATTTTGACATTAAACAAGCTATATTTATAATCTCAAGACCCTAACGTTAATTTGGGCTTATTGGGTTAAAAAGTAGTTACTGTTACCTATGCCTTAATAAATTTTAAGAATTAACGATTATAAAAATTTTTAGTTATTAAATTTATACTAAAATTTAGAAGTAAATACTTTTGAAACTTATAAAAACTAAAAGGAATACAAAATTTTATTTGATTTATTGAAGTGGACATACCCAAAATCCAATGGTACCCAGGCCATATCGCAAAAGCAGAAAAGAAATTATCTGAAGTTATCAATAAAGTAGATTTAGTTATCGAAGTGAGAGATGCACGAATTCCTTTGTCAACAGGACATCCACACTTAAATAAATGGATAAATAATAAAAAACATATTCTTGTCATTAACAGATCAGATATGATCTCCCCGAATACAATCAATAGTTGGAATAAATGGTTTAATTCTAAAGATCAATATCCTCTTTGGTGTGATGCTAAAAGAGGAATAGGGATTAAAGAAATTTGTAAGTCAGCCAAAGATTCTAGGTCGTCAATCGACGATAGAAGACTCTCTAGAGGAATGCGAATTAGGCCAATTAGAGCCCTTACACTTGGTTTTCCAAACGTAGGAAAGTCGGCATTAATTAATAGAATCGCAAAAAAAAGAGTTGTAGATAGCGCTAGGAAAGCAGGCGTGACTCGTAATTTAAGATGGATAAAATTAGAAAGTGGTATAGATCTGCTAGATGCTCCTGGTGTTATACCTCCAAATTTAGAAGATCAAAAATCAGCACTTAATCTTGCACTGTGTGACGATATTGGAGAAGCTGCTTATGAAATAGAGAGTGTCGCAATTGGATTTATCAAAATTATATCCACTCTCAACAAAGATAAGAATGCGAATATCTCAGTTAAACAAATATCTAACAGATATGGAGTTGATATTACTAAAGGCTTTAAGAGTCCTTCTGCTTGGATCGACGAAGCAGCTTCAAAACATACCTCTGGCGATAAAAGGAGAATGTCTCATAAGTTATTGGAAGATTATAGAAATCAAATGCTGGGTAAAATTGCTTTAGAAGTCCCACTATGGAATTAAATAATCAAAATTCTTTCGGCATTGGAGAAGGTGAGCTTATAGAAATTATTTATGAGCTACCTCTTCCTATGAGGCTAGACAGATGGTTGGTAAGTAAAAGGCCAGAACAAAGTAGAGCAAGAATTCAACATTTTATAAATTCAGGTTTAGTACTTGTAAACTATAAGACTGCGAAAGCAAAGACCCCATTAAAAAATGGCGACAATATTCAAATATGGATGCCTCCTCCAGAACCTCTTATTTATTTGAAACCTGAAAAAATGGATTTAAATATCCTTTTTGAAGACGAGCACATCATAGTAATTAATAAACAATCAGGACTAATTGTTCATCCAGCCCCTGGACACAAATCTGGAACTTTAGTGAATGGATTACTTTTTCACTGTAAAGATCTACCTGGAATTAATGGGAAACTAAGACCTGGGATTGTTCACAGATTAGATAAAGATACCTCCGGATGTATGGTTGTTGCAAAAAGCCAAGAGGCATTAGTAAATCTCCAGAAACAAATTAAAGAAAAAATAGCATCACGCGAATATATTGCAGTAATTCATGGAGCACCGAATTCTGAAGAAGGCCAAATAGTGGGAAACATTGGCAGAGATAAATTAAATAGATTGAAATATAAAGTAGTTGAAGAAACTTCAGGAAGGTATGCCTGTACCTATTGGAAATTAGAAGAAAGATTTGGCAATTACTCATTAATGAGTTTCAAACTAGATACGGGGCGAACGCATCAAATAAGAGTACATTGCGCTCACATTAATCATCCAATTGTGGGTGATCCGTTATATGGAAGATGTAAAAAACTACCATGTAAATTAGATGGCCAAGCTTTACACGCCATTAAGCTTGGACTTATACATCCAATAAATGGTAAAGAAATGATATTTGAATCAGAATTACCATTAGATTTTCAAAAATTACTAAGTGTTCTTAAAATTAAATAAGATTCAAAGAGGAATTTAGAAGCGATTTTGTATACGTGTTTTGAGTTTTAGTGAATATTGTGGAACTTTCTCCTTCATCAACTATCTTTCCGTGATTCATAACTAGCAACCTATGACAAAATCTTTTAGCAATGCCCAAATCATGAGTAATAAAGATAATCGTTAAATTCATTTTTTCTTGCAAGACTCTAAGTAATTCAAGAATCTCTATTTTTACTGAAGCATCCAACATATTAACGCACTCATCACAAATCAAAATTTTTGGTTTCAACAATAGCGCTCTGGCTAATGAAATTCTTTGCAATTGACCACCAGATAATTGGCTAGGATAAGAATTAATAAAATCATTATTTAAGGGAAGATTCAAATTTCTAAACATTAATTTTATTTCTTTTTCGATTTTTCTTTTATCTGAAATTTTTTGAATAAAAAATATATCTTCCAAAATACTTTTAATTGTCATTTTCGGGTTCAAACTTGAAAAAGGATCTTGAAAAATAATTTGCACTTTATTGTTCTTTTTAAAAGATTTATTTTTTTTCGATGCATGATTTTTATCATAAATTTTGATTTCACCACCTCTTACTTTAAGAAGTCCAATTAAAGCCCTACATAATGTACTTTTACCACTCCCTGAAGAACCAACTATTCCAAGAGTCTCGTTCTCATATAACTTGAAACTAACTTCATTTAAAGCCTTATTCCATTTATTAATGAAAATTGAAGAATTTAATTTATACCAATGTCTTAGGTTATTTACTTCTAGAACGATCTGATCTCGAGCATTATTTTTAGTATTTGGTTCTAATACTATTTTTGAAGCATTTACTAACTTTTTCCCAATATCTGATTTTGGTGATTGAAAAATATCTAATATATTCCCTTTTTCAACAATCGATCCCTTTTCAATTATTGCAACTTTTTTACACCACTTTGCTGCAAGATTAATATCATGACTAATCAAAATTAAAGTTGTATCAAATTCATTACATAGATGAATTATTTCTTGCATAATTTCAAAACTTGTTTTGGTATCTAAGCTTGTTGTAGGTTCATCAGCTATTAATAATTTAGGTTTCAAAGCAAGTGCCATTGCTATAGAAACTCTCTGTCTCATTCCGCCGCTAAATTGATGTGGGAAAGAATCAAGTCTACTTTCTTCAATTCCGACTTTTTGAAAAACTTCTCTTACTAATTTTTTAATAGTTAAAGATGATTTAGTTTGATCATGTGTTT
>QCCN01000001.1 GCA_003278925.1 Prochlorococcus sp. AG-347-L17 | reverse complement strand
AGCCTTTCCTTACCATATTTCTCATAGCAAGCTTTATAAAACTTGGAGGAGAAACTTTTTTTTCTAAAATTTCGTTTTTATTTTCCATTAGTTATTCAATAGATTCATTAGAAGAAATATTCATACGTAATAATTCATAAATAAATGGGTCAAGTCCACCATCTAAAACACTATCTAACTCGTTAGTCTCCTGCATAGTCCTAAGATCTTTTACCATTTGATAGGGATGGAAAACATAATTTCTTATTTGATTGCCCCATGCAGCTTCCACAATATCACCTTTAATATCAGCGACTTCAGCAGCTCGTTGTTCTTTAGCAATCACTAATAGTTTAGACTTTAAAAGTAACATAGCTTTTTCTTTATTTTGTAATTGAGATCTTTCTTGAGTACATCTTACTGAAATCCCTGAAGGCAAATGAACAATTCTCACTGCTGTTTCTACTTTATTAACATTTTGTCCTCCAGCTCCACCGGATCTACTCGTTGTAATTTCTAAATCTTTTTCAGGTATATCAAGTGAAATATTATCATCTAATTTTGGCATAACCTCTACCCCAGCAAAGCTGGTTTGTCTTTTGCCATTGGCATTAAAAGGAGAAATTCTTACTAATCTATGAGTTCCTTTTTCATGTTGCAGATAGCCATATGCATATTTTCCATCAATTTCAAACGTTACACTTTTAATACCTGCTTCTTCTCCGTGAGATAATTCATTAATGACAAGGCTCATTTGATTATTATCGGCCCATCTAGAGTACATTCTTAATAATATCTCTACCCAATCCTGCGCATCTGTTCCACCCGCACCTGCGTTAATAGAAACTACTGCTCCTTTCTTATCGTATTCACCACATAACAATCTTTCAAATTCCCATTTATCCAAATTCTCTCTTAATTTCTTTAATCCCAGCTGCGATTCTAAAATCATTTCCTCTTCGGGTTCTAGAGAATAAAGCTCAAGAGAAGCATTAGCATCAGAAATAAAAGTTTTCCATTTATCTAACAATTCGAGTTGTGCTTTGACATCATCAAGGATTAACATTTGCTTTTTAGCTTCTTCTTGATTATCCCAAAATTCAGGCTGAGCAGAAATTTGCTCTAACTCTTTCCTTTTCGCTTTTAATCTTGGAACGTCAAAGACAATCCTGAGCATTACCCAGGCGCTCGGTTAGTTCCGAAAGATCTTTTTTGAAATCTGTAATATCTATCAAAATAGAATTTAATCGTTATTTATAATCTAACAAGCACTTTTGTTTAATAGTATAAACTAAGTATTATTTTAAAAAAATGTCCAAAGTTGAAATTTATACTTGGCAATATTGCCCATTCTGTATTCGAGCAAAATCACTACTCAAGAAAAAAAATGTAAATTTTACAGAATATAAAATAGATGGCGACGAAGATGCCAGAGCATTAATGATTGAAAGAGCTGATGGTAGAAGAACATTACCACAAATATTTATAGATAATGAGGGTATCGGAGGCTGCGATGATCTCTACGCATTAGAAAATGAAAATAAATTAGAAGCATTATTAAACTAGATCTTATGAAATTTCTATTCGTAATAGATCCAATTAAAAATATAAATCCCTTAAAAGATTCAACTGCTGCTTTAATGCAAGCATCATCAAAAAAAAATATTGAAATCTGGAGTTGTACTCCTCAAGACCTGGAAGCTAGAGGTGATGAAGTATGGGCATCTTCCGTAAAAGTTGAAGTAATTCCATGGATTTCTTTCAAAGAGAATGATTGCATACCTCTCGCCGAATTTAATTGCATTTGGATGAGAAAAGATCCTCCTGTAAATGAGGCTTATTTATATGCAACCCATCTTTTAGAAGTTGCCGAAAGAAAAGGAGTAAAAGTAATAAACAAACCCTCATCGTTAAGAGCGTGGAATGAAAAGCTAGGTGCTTTAAGATACAGCCACTTAATGGCACCTACAATAGTTGCGAATAAGGTAAAAGATCTTATTAATTTTGCAAATATAAATAATGAAGTAGTTATAAAACCTCTAGGAGGAAAAGGTGGTCAAGGTGTTATAAGGATAAATAAAAATTCTCCAGGAATTAAATCAATCATTGAATTAATCACTTCTCAAGAAGAATTACCCGTTATGATGCAAAAATTTATTCCTGAAGTCATAGAGGGTGATAAAAGAATAATTATCGTAAACGGAGAAGCAATTGGATCAATAAATAGGATTCCTCAAGGAGGCGATTTTAGGAGTAATTTAGCGATGGGAGGCAAGGCTGAACCCACATTATTAACAGAAAAAGAAAAAAGTATCTGCTCAGAATTATCTCAACACTTCAAAGATGAGGGTTTATTTTTTGTAGGTATTGATGTAATAAATGGAATGCTCAGCGAGATTAATGTAACCAGTCCAACAGGTTTAAGAGAAATAGAAAATTTATCCAATAAAAATGTTTCAGAGGAAGTTATTGAAAAATTAGTAGAAATTATCTAGGGTTTCTAGCGCAAAATATCTGTTTTACTATAGATTCAAATTTTAATTTAATCTCATCTATTTCTTTCTCTAAAACGGAGCCAGAAACTATACCTGAACCTGCAGTAAATTCAATATTTTCTTCAATACATCTTGCGCCTCTTATTGCCAAAAGAAATGAAGCATTGCCTGATGAATCAACCCAACCCATTGGAGAAGCATAATTTCCTCTAGGAAAAGACTCAAGAGTGTTTATCCAATCCAATGCTGCATTTTTTGGGTATCCACAAACAGCTGGAGATGGATGTAAGTTTTTAAGCAATTCAAAAGGACAAATATTTTCAACTTTAGAGAAAATGAGTGTTTGCAAATGAGAAATATCTCCAAATGAATTTACCTTGATATCACTTTTTTTAAAGTTTGTTATTTTTGAAACTTCTAAAGATTTAATCAAATGTTGTATTACATAATTATGTTCCTTTAAGTCTTTAGTACTTTTTAGGAGTTTCTTAAAATTTGAATTGGTAGAGATAGTTCCAGCAAGAGCCTCTAAAGTTAAATTAGGTTTAGAGAAAGAAAATAATTTTTCTGGAGATGCTCCAAACAAAATATCCTTACTATTCCTTTTCCAAACGTATCTACATGTATTTGGTTGCTTTTTTTTAAATCTTTTTAAAATTTCTACTAAATCTAATTTATTTTTAAGTTTTATTTTAATCCTATTCGCTAAAACTATCTTTTCGAGGATATCTTTCTCTACTAATTGAATTCCTCTATTTACTACTTTTTTCATGTTTGTTTGAGTAGTTTCTAAGGAGCGTGAGAAATCATCAACAAAAGGGGAATCAAAACTAGTTTTTAAGCCAGATGATTTTATTAATTCTGAGCCAGAATTAATAACTTGATTTCTAATTGTCCATATTTCTTCAATTAATGTTCTTAATGATGATTTACCTTCAACATGACCATTGATTCTTAACCAGCAATTCTTGCCACTTTTAGTAATTAATATTTTTGGCAAAATTGCTTCCAAACTAGGAATATCTGAAGGTAAATTCTTATTATTCAAATTTTCAGAGAAAGAAAATAAATAAATTATTTTTGAAAGTGCAGAATTATGCGATTCATTAGTTAAGTTAATTAAATTTTTAAAATTCTCAGAATTGAACTCTTTTGCTACCTCAAATCTTTTTGGGCCATCCAGAGTAACATATTTACACTTCTCGAAAGCTATATATGAAATACCATCAGATTCCTCCCAAAATGAAGAAAACGGATATTGATTTATTAACAATTCATAAACTTGAAATAAATCAATACAAGGAATCTCAACACAAATACTTACTAATCCAGAATTTTCAACTTTCTTATCGAAAGAGGAAAATACATCTTTTAAAAAATCTGTTAAGTTTAAATCATTTTTCATTACTTATTGAAAATAACTAAAAATGATGCAATAAAGTAAAAAATGTAACTCAATTTATAAACTACATCCAATAATTATCTAATTTTGCGTGTTAATTAAAAATGGACGAAGATAAAAAAAAATTATGGAAAAATGCAATAAAATGGCCTCTTTATTCTGTGGCCATACTTCCAGTTTTAATAACAGGGGCTTACTTGCTCAATCAATATGAAGAGGTAAAAATTTATAATTTGATTTCATTTACTTTAGCTGCAATTTTGATATTACTTTGGGAAAATCTAACTAATGATTTATACGACGCAGAAACAGGAATCGATGAATTTAAATTCCATTCAATTGTAAATCTTGTAAAAAATAAAAAAATAATTTCATTTATTGCATATACATCTTTAGTTATTGGTTTATTAATAATTTTAATTATTTCAGTATCAACAAGTATAAACATTTTTATTTTGGTGGCAGCTTGCTGCTTCTTAGGATACTTATATCAAGGTCCTCCTTTTAGATTAGGCTATCAAGGTTTAGGAGAACCATTATGCTGGCTTGCATTTGGACCTTTTGCGTACTCTGCAGTCTTAATTGCGATAAATCCATCTAATATTTACTTCGAAGATATTCCATGGAAAGTTTCTTTATTACTTGGTTCAGGACCTTCCTTGGCAACAACTCTTGTGTTATTTTGTTCTCATTTTCATCAAATTTCTGAAGATAAAAAGCATGGGAAAAATTCACCTTTAGTTCGCTTAGGGGCAAAAAAAGGTTCTCAATTTGTGCCTTGGATAATTTTTACAATATATATTTTTCAACTTTTCACAATAGTTTGTGGATTTATTCCAGTTTTTTGCATCCTTTATTTGCTTAGTTTCCCTCAAGCAACAAGACTTATAAATTTATTAAAATCTTCGTATGCAAAACCTTCTGCAATAAAAAATTGCAAATTCATCGCAATAAAATTTCAAACTCTTAATGGAATTGGTTTAATCACAGGATTAATATTTAATTACTTGCTAAATTAATGAACTTAATATTTCAAAAAAAATCTTATAGCTTTAAGTTATCGGCCAAAGTAGAAAATTCTAAAACCAATTACCATACAAAATCGGGTTGGATAATTAAACTAATAAGTAATGATAAAAAAATAGGGTTTGGAGAAGTTTCACCGCTACATAAAAAAGACTTAAAAAAGTGTGCGAAACAACTAGATATGATCCCTGAGTATATAGAGGAATTTAATTTACCTGAGCAAATAAATATTTTTCACCCATGCATTCAATCTGCAATAAATTCTGCATTAGCTGAGATTAATGGAAAAATAATTTTTAAAGAAAACTACTACTTTGATGAAATTGGTAAAACAGCCATATTGTTAAATCATGAAAATGTAGTTTCAGATCTAAATGATATTAAAAAAAGACATTGTGATATTGGAAAATCATTAACCTTAAAATGGAAAGTAGCACTAAAAAATAACCATGAGGAAGAAGCAAAATTAGAAGAAATTTTAAGCAAAATAGGTAATAATATTAAGTTAAGAATAGATGCTAATGGTTCTTGGGGAAGAGAGATAGCTAATAGATGGGCTGATATTTTGAAAGATAATAAAAATATAGATTGGTTAGAACAACCTCTCTGTGTTGATGATATTGATGGACTGACAGAACTAAACAAAAAAATTCCAATAGCTTTAGACGAATCACTTTTAAAATTTCCAACTTTGATTGATGAGTGGAAGGGTTGGCAAATTAGAAGGCCTTCTCAAGAAAATAATCCAGTTAAGCTTTTAAGAGAATTAGAAAATAAAAAAGCTTTAATATCTATAAGTACCTCATTTGAAACTGGAATAGGAAAGAGATGGCTCCATCATTTATCTTCTCTACAATTACAAGGACCAACACCAAAAGTTCCTGGTTTAGCAATGAATAAATTCCCTAATTCGTTTCTATTTTTAAATGAAGCAAAAACGATATGGGATCAACTATGAAAAATAAAGTTCATACTATTGAAGTTGAAAATAACGAAACTCAATCTGTAGAAAAAATTATTGAAAAAATTAGAGATAAGAAAATTATTTATGTAAAAAACAAATTTTATGAAGACAAAGATGTATTAGATTCAATTACTGAAAATGGGCCAGCAATTATCTTAAACAGTAGTGGGAGTTCTGGAAAACCGAGACAATGTTTTCACCATTTAAATAATCTTAAATTATCTGCAACTACATCAGGTCAATGGCTAATAGAGCAAGGATTTGAATTACAAAACTGCTTAATTTTAAATACTTTACCCCTGAACCATATAAGTGGATTAATGCCAATTTTTAGAAGTCAAACTTGGGGATGTGATTGTATTAATATTTCTCCGAATTTGATAAAAAAAACTCGAGAACTTTTACTTTTCACAATTAAATTTAAAAAAAACAAAAAACACTTGATTACATCATTAGTACCTACCCAATTACAAAGACTTTTAGCTCAAAAAGATGGAATCAGTTGGCTAAAAATTTTTGATCTAATTTGGGTAGGTGGAGCTTCAATTTCAGACGAAACTGCAGAACAATGTATAAAAGAAAAAATAAAATTAGCACCTTGTTACGGCGCAACTGAAACAGCAGCAATGGTTACGAGTTTAAAACCAAAAGAATTCTTAATGGGTTTTAAAAATGTTGGAGAAATACTTCCTGATACAAAAATAAGAATTAACTCACAAGGATTAATCGAAATAAAATCAGCCAGAATTGGAATCGAAATAATAGATTCTTTAAAAACTGAAAATTTCAAAAATAAAAATGGGTGGTGGCAAACAAGTGATTTAGGTGAAATTAAGCAAATCAATAATTCTTACTATTTAAAATTTGTTGGAAGAAGTGATAATGCCTTTAATTCAGGAGGAGAAGTTGTTTTCCCTGAAGTAATTGAATCTAGATTAAATGATTTCATTATGAAAGAAAATATCCCAATTAATAAATTCATTATTGCGAAAGTATCTAACAAATTATGGGGAAATAAAATTAAAGTAATAGTTGAATTTAGAGAACTTACAAATGATAAAAATATTGAAATTTCTTTAAATTTATTAAAAAATTTTTCTCAAAGTTGGCCTAAACATGAAAAGCCTGAAAAGTGGATTGTTAAAAACAAAAATAGCATTACAGAAAAAATAAACTATAAATTTAAAAAATAATAATCAGCATTCTTTTAAATTTGTACTCACATTAGAAGCCTCTATCCATCTTTCTAGCTGATCGGGAATTTCTATTTTATTTCTTGAATCAACATCTAAAGAACAGTGTATAATTTTCCCTTCGGCTACTTTATTTCCATTTTTTATAAAAAAGCTATTTACTTGGAACAAATGAGTATTAATTTTATGAGGGGCAATTTTTACTTTTAATAAATCTCCAATTTTTATAGACGCATGAAAGTTTGCTTCACAATTTACTATTGGAAAAATAATTTGACTTTTACGTATAGAAAAATCTGGAAAAATATCGTTACAAGGGATCCCATAGATTTCAATACTTTCTTCCCAAGCTTCATGCGACCATTTTAATAAGTTATGAAAATGAATTACACCTGCAGAATCACAATCACCAAACCTTACTTTCTTCTGCAATATTAACCAGTCAGAGGGTTTCATTTAAAGAAATTATCTATCAACAGATCCCATAATGACATCTATTGAACCAAGGATTGCCATAATATCAGCGATTTTGGCGCCTTTAAGAATATGAGGCAAGATTTGCAGATTATTTAAATCAGCTGCTCTGATTTTAAATCTCCATGGGGTAACTTCATTATTTCCTTGAATAAATACACCTATTTCTCCTTTGCCGGACTCTAATCTTGTATATAATTCTCCGTTAGGAATTTTAAAAGTTGGAGCAACCTTCTTAGCTACATATTGATAGTCAATACCAAATATTTCACTTTTCTTATCTTCAGTCGACATTCTTTGAGCTTCTAAATTTTCTGTTGGACCTCCTGGAATCATTTTGCAGGCTTGGCGAATGATGCTTAGTGATTGTCTCATCTCTTCAACTCTTACTCGATATCTCGCATAACAATCTCCTTCTTTTTCCGAAGCAATCTGCCAATCAAAATCGTCATAACATTCATAACTATCGACTTTCCTTAAATCCCAGGAAACTCCAGAAGCTCTAAGCATTGGCCCAGACAAAGACCAATTAATTGCCTGGTCTCTTTGTATTGTTCCTAGACCTTCAATTCTTTTTCTAAAAATTGGATTATTTGTAATTAATTTTTCGTATTCATCTATCTTAGGACCAAACCAATCGCAAAAGTCTATACATTTTTCTAACCATCCGTATGGGAGATCACATGCGACACCTCCTATCCTAAAGAAATTATTATTTATTAGCCTTTGTCCAGTAGCAGCTTCCCAGAGATCATAGATCATCTCTCTTTCTCTAAAAATATAGAAAAATGGAGTTTGAGCTCCCACGTCTGCTAAAAAGGGACCAAGCCATAAAAGATGATTAGCAATACGATTAAGTTCGAGCATAAGAACTCTGATGTAACTAGCTCTTTTGGGAACTGGAATATTAGCTAATCTTTCAGGAGCATTTACTACAATAGCTTCATAAAACATTCCTGCTGCATAATCCATTCTGCTTACATAAGGGACATACATTACATTTGTTCTATTTTCAGCTATCTTTTCCATTCCTCTATGTAAATATCCAATTACTGGCTCACAATCAATGACATTCTCACCATCAAGAGTTACAACTAACCTTAAAACCCCATGCATTGAAGGATGGTGAGGGCCAAAATTGACCACCATTGGTTCTGTTCTAGTCTCTAGCTGAGCCATTCGAAATTTAACTTCTAAACAAATCTTAGTCGAAAGTTATGCAAACTGACCTATCTGATTCATCTTTTTTCAATCATAAATCAGTTATGACAGATGAGATAATGGCCTCATTAGAGCATTACCCACTTATACATAACAATCAACTTAAGGGAATAGACGCAACTTTAGGCGGAGGCGGGCACTCTTATCATTTATTGAGAAAATATTCGGATTTAAATATAATTGGACTTGATCAAGATCCATTCGCAAGAAAATCAGCATTAAAAAAACTTGATGAGTTTAAAAGTAGGATTGATATAAGGGCTTCAAATTTTGCGGATTTTGTACCAAAAGAAAAAGTTTCTTTTGTGATTGCAGATCTTGGAGTAAATAGTAACCAACTTGATGACCCTAAAAGAGGATTTAGTTTCCAAAAAGATGGTCCGCTTGATATGCGCATGAATCCTTTGCTTGATGTTGATGCAGAGAAATTAATTGAGGTTTTAAATGAAAAAGATCTAGCTAACGTAATCTATAAATATGGAGATGAGAGATTATCAAGAAAGATTGCTAGGAAAATAAAATTAGATTTGAAGGAAAATGGAAAATATTCTGGGACAAAAGAGTTAGCTTACTCTATTGCAGGCTGCTTCCCACCAAAACAAAGATATAAAAAAATACATCCAGCAACAAGAACATTTCAAGCACTAAGAATTGCTGTTAATAAAGAAATTGAAGTATTAGAAAAATTTTTGCAAGTTGTACCTGAATGGCTTTTGCCAGGGGGTATTATTTCTGTTATTAGTTTTCATTCTCTTGAGGATAGGTTAGTTAAAAGTTGTTTTAAGAATGATCAAAGACTAAAAAACCTGACAAAAAAGCCAATAACTCCTTCCGAAGAAGAAGTCGAACTTAATAAAAGAGCTAGAAGTGGAAAATTAAGAATTGCTCAATTAAATTAAAAGGCAATCATTTCTATCGTAGTGATCTTATTGTATTTGTAAGAATATGAATTGCTTGTTTTATATCTTTTGAATTAGTACTTAATCCAATACTTAACCTTATTGAAGATTCTGCTTCTTTCAGAGATCTACCTAAGGCTAGTAAGACATGAGATGGTTCACCACTACTACATGCAGATCCAGTAGAACAAATTATTTTAGATTTTAAAAGTTTATGAAACTTTGCTCCGTTTAAATTCAATACAGTCAAATTTAAATTGTGAGGTAATCTTTTTTCTATGGAGCCATTAATTAATAAACCAGAATTATTTTTTAACAACCCCTCTAAAAGGTTATTTCTATAAAAAAGTAATTTCTCAGCATTATTTTTTTGATTAAGAACTGCTATCTCTATTGCTTTAGCAAAGCCAACTACTAGAGGAAGAGGTAATGTGCCAGACCTAAGACCATATTCCTGACCTCCTCCAACAATTAAAGGCTCAAGATTAATTTCTTCATCAATCAAAAGAAGTCCTATCCCTTTAGGACCATATATTTTGTGAGAACTAATCGTTATCATATTTACGTCTGATAAAAGATTGTCTAACTCGATATAACCTAAACATTGTGCGAAATCAGAGTGCAAAGTTATTCCCCTCGATTTACATATCTTTGAAATATTCTCTAGAGGCTGTATAACTCCAATTTCGTTATTTGCCAACATGACACTAACCAGAAATGTATCTTCTCTTATATTTTTTTTGAATTGTTCTTCTGAAATTAAGCCATCTTTCTCAGGATTAATTTCTGTAACCATAAATCCCTCTTTTTTAAGTTGGTTAAGGGGCTCCAAAACAGCTTTATGCTCTGTTTTTAAGGTAATAATATGTCCACAATTTCCTGTTTTTTTATAGAAATTTCTAGCAAAACCTAATAAGGCTAAGTTATTAGATTCAGTTGCCCCACTTGTAAAAATAACTTTTTTATTCTTAAGAAATAAACTTTGTTCTATTTTTTCTCTTGAGGCTTCCAATATAGCGCTTGCGTTAATCCCCGCCAAATTAGATTTATTTGCAGGGTTAGAAAATATCTCACTCCAAAAAGGTTTCATAGAATCAACGACATCTTTAGAGCAAGGAGTCGAAGATTGATAGTCTAGTAGTATGGGAGTTGATAGCATTATATTTAGTATATAAAATTCTGTTTATTACTAGAAAATCAAATTAAAGAATTAAAAAAATGAATGAAATTAATCTAATAAATAATGAACCAGTAAGAAAATCAAGAATTTTATTAGTTGATGATGAGCCTGGTTTAAGAACAGCTGTTAAAACATTTCTAGAAGATGAAGGCTTTGAAATATTTATTGCAGTTGATGGAGAGGATGGTTGGGAAAAAGCTCAAACAGTCTTCCCCGATTTGATAATTAGCGATGTTATGATGCCTCGAGCCAACGGTTATGCTTTATTAGAAAAAATTAGAGAGGATGAAAAATTAGGAGGAACTCCAGTTATTTTTCTAACTGCAAAAGGAATGACCCTAGACAGAACAGAAGGTTATCTTGCAGGAGTTGATGATTATATTTCCAAACCTTTCGACCCCGATGAATTGGCTGCAAGAGTCAAAAATGTAATCAACAGACAAGAACGCTTATTAAAAGAAGCGGCACGATTCGCAGATATTGACGTAAGCAAAATGGCAAAACAAATTACTGAAATAAAATCTATGCTCACAGACCAAAACCAGACTAATCCAGAAAATAAAATAAATCTTCCTAGTTTTACTCCAAGAGAAGCAAGTGTACTTCAACTAGTAGCAGAGGGGCTGATGAACAAGGAAATTGCAAGGCAGCTTGAAACATCTATTAGAAATGTTGAGAAATATGTAAGTAGACTTTTTATTAAGACAGGTACGTCTAGCAGAACCGAATTAGTTCGTTATGCACTTGAAAATCATTTAGTAAAATGAACTATTAAATTTTTTCGAATTCAATAAGTTTTGAAAAATAAAAAGGAGCTTGATTTAATTTCTTTTTAACCACTTTAAATCCTTTTTCTTTAGCAGCATTAATAATACCCTTTTCTTTCAATGTATATGCTCTTGTAGTTTTACTTGGCCCAGGAAATAATTTCCCAATATTTTTTAGAACAGCAAGAACTGGAGTATAAGGAGCAAAGCTAACGATTAGTTTTTCTTTGCTTAAATCGCATAGATGTTGAACCATTTCTTCTGCGACCGGTTGAGGATAATGAATAAATACATCCAAACAAACTACAACATCAAATAATCCTTTTAATTTTTCCAGATCACAGACTTCATATTTGATTTTACCTTGATTCAAACCTAATTCATTAATGCGTTTCTTTGTTTCTTTAATCATTTCAGAAGAAATATCGCTCACCTGTAGTTCTTTTATACCAAGTCTTAATAAAGGTATGGAAAGACTTCCTACACCACAGCCTGCATCACAATAATTTTTTTTTGTTAGTTCAGGATAATTTTTGATATACGAAACTACATCATCTACAGTTTTTTGATGACCTTTCCTAATATTTTTCTGAACTGTATTAATTTCATCAGATTTGCTATAAATTTTATTCCATCTTTCAAAGCCAGTACCATTAAAATACTCCCTAACTTCACTTTTTTCGATAATTTTATTTGACGTCATAATATTCTTTGAAAATTTATTCTTTTTATATTAACTAACTGGCGCCAAATTAATTGCACGCCATTATAGGAAAGAATTGATTTGTTATTTTGTCAGAATTGAATTCTAAAGTTATTTATAAAATTGCTGTCGTGATGGGTAGTGATTCAGATCTTAAAACATTGAAACCAGCTATTGATATTTTAGAAGAATTTGGAATAAAAACTGAAGTTTGTATACTTTCTGCTCATCGAACACCTATTGAAATGATGGAATATGCAAAAAATGCAGAATCAGAAAACATAAAAGTAATAATTGCCGGTGCTGGTGGTGCTGCTCATCTTCCAGGAATGCTGGCATCCATAACTTGTATTCCTATTATTGGAGTACCAGTAGAGAGTAAGACACTTAAGGGGATTGATTCTCTTTTATCAATCGTTCAAATGCCGGCTGGGATTCCAGTTGCAACAGTTGCAATTAATGGAGCTCAGAATGCTGGATTATTAGCAATAGAGATGATCAGTTTATTTGATGCATCCATAAAGAAAACTTTAAAAGAATTCAGAGAAAATCTACATACACAGGTAAGAACTAAAAATAGTAAGTTATCAAATATTGGACCTGACAATTATCTTCAAAATAAATGAAGTAATATTTTTTATTAGGCCTTTTTAAGAAAGTTTTCTTTTTTAAGGTAGTTAATAACTTTCTCAACGGAATCATTTAAATCTAACGAACCTGTATCAACAACAATTTCGGGATTATGAGGAGCTTCATATGGACTAGAAATCCCTGTAAATTCTTTAATTTCGCCCAAACGAGCTTTCTTATAAAGACCTTTAGTATCCCTATTCTCACAAACTGTGATATCTGCAGCACAATAAACTTCAATAAAATCTTTAGATCCAATAATTTTTCTGACTTTATCTCTATCGCTAATAAATGGTGAAACGAATGCTGTAATAGTTATTATCCCAGCATTCATAAATAGATTCGCAACTTCTCCAATTCTTCTTATATTTTCTTCTCTATCTTCATCCGAAAACCCAAGATCTTTGCATAAACCGTGTCTAATATTATCTCCATCCAACACGTAAGTCGAAAAACCATCTAAGTGTAAAACTTCATTTAAAGCGTTAGCTAAAGTACTTTTACCAGAGCCAGATAAACCTGTAAACCATATAACCAAACCTTTATGACCTCTCATTTTCTCTAACTTTTCTCTATCAATAGTTAAATTGTGCCACTTTATATTGGTTGACTTTGTTTGATCTTGTTCTTTCATTGTTTGGACTATGAAAATTAAAAACCTATCCTAACCCTTGCTTCATAAATTATGAAATCCCTCTTTACGAAGAAACTCAATTGATTTCGATACCATATCACCCTGTAACTGGATATTGCTATCAATCAATGTTCCTCCAGTCCCACAAAAAACTTTAATTTTTTTTAGTAATTCTTTTAATAAGATTTCATCCTCAGCGCCTAAACCTCGAATTAAAGTTACAGTCTTTCCCTTTTTACCTTTTTTTTGTTTTGAAATATTTATTTTTAATTTTTTATTAACATTATCTACTTTAGCTGTTTCTTCTGATTTTTTTTCTTGATTATCAAATTCGATCCAATTCTTTTTTCCCATTATTTTCAATATAATCTATAGTTAGTTAATACTTATTCTATAGAAAAAGTGGTAAGTACATTTTCTCGCAAAGATCAGAACTATAAAAATGACGATTTAAATCAACCCTCTAAAGAGGGAAGATTTGGAAAATATGGTGGTCAATATGTTCCTGAAACGCTAATGCCTGCTCTTTTTGAGCTTGAAACAGCTGCATCTAATGCATGGAAAGATAAACTTTTTGTAGAAGAATTAAATCATCTCCTTAAGACTTATGTAGGAAGAGAAACACCACTTTATGAAGCCAAAAGACTTACTGAACATTACAAAACTAAACAAGCAACTCCTAGAATATGGCTTAAAAGGGAAGATTTAAATCATACTGGGGCTCACAAAATTAATAATGCCCTCGGACAAGCTTTACTTGCAATAAGAATGGGCAAAAAAAGAATAATTGCAGAAACTGGAGCAGGTCAGCACGGAGTTGCTACGGCTACTGTTTGTGCGAGATTTGGCTTGAAATGTATTATCTACATGGGTGCTGAAGATATAAAAAGGCAATCCCTTAACGTTTTCAGAATGAAACTTCTAGGAGCTGAAGTTAAAGTTGTAAATTCTGGAACTGCAACACTTAAGGATGCCACTAGTGAAGCCATTAGAGATTGGGTTTCTAATGTCGAAACCACACACTACATTTTAGGATCTGTTGCCGGCCCACACCCTTTCCCAAAGATTGTGCGAGATTTTCATGCAGTTATAGGTGAAGAAACTAAAAAACAATGTTTAGAATCATTTGGATCTTTTCCCGATATTTTGCTTGCTTGTGTAGGTGGGGGATCAAATGCAATGGGGCTTTTCCATCCTTTTGTTAAAGAAACTTCTGTGCGTCTTATTGGAGTTGAAGCCGCTGGAAGCGGAGTTGATACTGACAAACATGCTGCCACAATCACTAAAGGTTCAGTTGGAATTTTGCATGGATCAATGAGTCTTCTCTTGCAAGATGATAATGGTCAAGTACAAGAAGCTCACTCAATAAGTGCAGGTTTAGATTACCCTGGAGTAGGACCTGAACATAGCCATTTAAAAGAAATAGGTAGAGCAGAATATGGATCAGTCACAGATCAAGAAGCTTTAGACGCTTTAAAACTTGTTAGTGAACTAGAAGGAATTATTCCTGCACTTGAAACTTCCCATGCCTTTGCTTGGTTAGATAAATTATGCCCTACTCTTGAAAAAGATACTCATATAGTTATTAATTGCTCTGGAAGAGGCGACAAAGATGTTAATACTGTTGCATCTTCATTAGATATTTAATCAATACCTTGGTATTGATGGGTCAATATATCTACTCCATCCATCAATACCCTCCTCCAAATTCCATATTTCGCTCACAATATTATTATCCAAGCACCATTGAGAAAAGTTATAACTTCTTATTCCTGCATGACAGGTAACTACAATTTCTCTACCTAATAAACCAGCAAATATTTCTTCAACATATTCAGATGTAACTTTACTAATTGGTATATGTAAAAATTCTTTTGAGAAACGAGCCAGTTCAAGCTCTGACTGCTCTCTTACATCAATCAAGACTGGATCTTCTTTCTCAGAATTAAACCAATCATTTAGACTAGAAGCATTTATAGATTTTGGATAACTTCCCAATTTATAGGATAAATTATGTGTTATTTACAATTTAATAAATTAAGTTGCAGTAGGAAGTTTATTGTTAAAAATAAAAATAAACATTGATAATGAAACTTAGAGTAATAGCAATAATCCTATTATTATCTTTATTACTTTTTTTTGGTTTTAAAAAAGTTTCTACTAATAAAAATAAGGAACAAAGTACAAATATTGAGCAACTAAATATCTTAAAATATGCACCTGAAAACAATAAATTATTATTTATTTCAAATTTAGATAATTTTAATATCGTTAATAATAATGAAAAGGATAAAAAACCAACAAATAAAGATAACTTTTTTTTAATAAAAGACTCTTTATTAGATTACTTAGGAATAGATCTAGACAACAATAAATTAGAAAATATCTATAATAATGAACTTATAATCTCAACTTTTGAAAATAATAAAAAGCTTAAAGATGATATTTTGATTGTTTTTAAAATTAAGCCAGAAAAAACAATAGATGATTTATTAAATTTGCCTAATAAAATAGATCAGATTGATGAGATAATTTCAATTAATAGAGAAAACAAAATAAATTATCTCAACTATATATACCGAACCGACGATAATTATATAATTGCTTCATCAGATAAAAAATTAATCAAAAATAGTATTATCTCTAGTGAAAATTTTAAGAAAAAAAAATTTCAATATGAGGGAGAACTTGTTGGACTGAACAATGAAAAAAATATATTATTCACAAATAAATTTTTGGAAAGTAAATTTTTTAATAAAGAAATTTTTCCTGAGAATAATGGGGATAAAATTGCTACAATTTTTGACTTTAAAAATAATCAACTAATTTTAAAATCATATTTACTAAATAATAAAAAAAACATTGATATTCTTACTTACGAAAAGTTAATGAATAAAGAGAATAGTAATGAAGATAATCCTGAAAATTTAATTTTTTGTGATATGAAAAATTTTGACAAACATCTTAATCCCTTAATAAATGATTTTCAACTAAGTTTTTTTGAAGAGTTTAATCAAAATAATAATCAAAACATTTTAATTATCAATTCAAATAAAGATTGGCTTATTACGTTTGAAAAAAATAATGAAGATCAATTTGATTTAAGTGCTTTGAAAAAGCTAAAAGATTTCAACAAATATACTTTGAAACAAAATGAAGATATTTATTCGATATATTCCAAAGATATTCTTGAAGAAAAAGACGATGTTATAAAACAATTATCTTTTGAAAATATCTATTCGATAGAATCAGAAGATTTACAAATCATAAGTAATAATTTAATTGATGGTAAAGAATTTGAAAAAATATCAAAAAAATTTTTCAACCTAAAAAGTAATAAAGATAAATCTGCTTTTCTTTATTCAAAAGTTGATATCAAAGATGGTAATTCTAATAAAATTGAATTTTTTTCTAATTTGCAGGACCTTAATTTTCTCATTAAAAATATTTTAAAAATATCAAATGAAGAATCGCTAGAAATCATAAGCCAGTCTATTCCTGAAAAAAATCCAATTATTTACAGAGAAACAATATTAAACATTCTTTAATTAAATTTATTCAAACAAGCTTCAAAAACAATCATTTTAATTTTTTGCGAAGTTAATATCTTGTGGTTAATTAAAAATTATTTGACTATCTTTAATCTATAAGTATTTGATATTGAATTAAGCAATTGGACAGTAACAAACTAATTTTAAAACCAGGATTAGAGGGTGTCCCAGTTACTAATTCATCCATATGTGATATTGACGGCAACAAAGGTAAATTATTGTACAGAGGTTATTCCATTGAGGAACTATCCAAAAAAAGCAGTTTTTTAGAAACCGCTTACCTATTGATTTGGGGTGAATTGCCCACAGCTATTCAACTAAGAGATTTCGAACAAGAAGTTCAGATGCATCGAAGGTTAAGTTTTAGAGTCAGAGATATGATGAAATGTTTCCCTGCAACAGGTCATCCTATGGATGCTCTTCAATCTAGCGCGGCTTCTTTGGGGCTCTTCTATTCGCGCAGGGCAATAGATGATCCTAATTACATCTACAACGCAGTCATAAGGCTAATAGCAAAAATACCCACAATGATTGCTGCGTTTCAACTTATTAGAAAAGGACAAGACCCAATTCAACCTAGAGATGATTTAACTTACTCATCAAATTTTCTTTACATGCTGACTGAAAAAGAACAAGATCCTATAGCTGCAAAAGTTTTTGATAGGTGTTTAATTCTACATGCCGAACATAGTTTAAACGCTAGTACATTTAGCGCTAGAGTTACTGCAAGCACTCTTACAGACCCATATGCTGTAATCGCATCTGCAGTAGGAACCCTTGCTGGCCCATTGCATGGAGGAGCAAATGAGGATGTGATTGCAATGTTAGAAGAGATTAAAAACCCAGATAATGCTGGGTCTTTTTTAGATAACGCAATAAAAAATAAAAGTAAGATAATGGGCTTCGGCCACAGAGAATATAAAGTCAAAGATCCAAGAGCAATAATTCTTCAAAAACTGGCAGAAGAACTTTTCATTAGATTTGGAGCAGATGAAATGTATGAAGTTGCTAAATCACTTGAGGCAGAGGCAATACCAAGACTAGGTCCTAAGGGTATATTCCCTAACGTGGACTTTTATTCTGGTCTTGTTTATAGAAAACTTGGTATTCCTCGTGATTTATTTACTCCAATTTTTGCAATATCTAGAGTGGCTGGTTGGTTAGCTCATTGGAGAGAGCAACTTGGGGCAAATAGAATTTTCAGACCGTCGCAAATCTACACAGGTTCAGCACCAAGAGATTGGATCAGCCCAGAAAACAGAGAATAATATTTGCAGCTTTTCATAAAAAACACACATATTGTTTGTGAAGAGTTAATCTATTAAGTAAATAACATAAAAATTTTGGAATACGGATTAGATCTCGAATATAGTTTTAATGAATTTTTAAAAGGTTTTGGCCTGTCCAGCGAAATCGCTCATATAATCTGGCTCCCTCTCCCTATGCTTTTGGTTTTGGTGGCGGCAGTAGTTGGAGTGTTAGTAACAGTTTGGCTTGAAAGAAAAATATCTGCTGCTGCTCAACAAAGAATAGGTCCCGAATATGCAGGTGCGCTTGGCGTCCTTCAACCAATTGCAGATGGTCTTAAGTTACTTGTAAAAGAGGATATTATTCCTGCTAAAGCAGATGGAATTCTGTTCACTGCCGGACCAATATTAGTTCTCGTTCCAGTGATTCTGTCCTGGCTAATTGTTCCTTTTGGACAAAACCTTCTAATAAGTAACGTTGGTATCGGAATTTTCCTATGGATAGCTTTAAGCAGTATCCAGCCAATTGGACTTCTTATGAGCGGATATGCATCAAATAATAAGTATTCTTTATTAGGAGGTTTAAGAGCAGCAGCTCAATCAATAAGTTATGAAATTCCTTTAGCTTTATCTGTACTGGCTATCGTACTAATGACAAATTCTCTAAGCACTATTGACATTGTCAACCAACAAAGTGGTGCTGGAATCCTAAGTTGGAATATATGGCGACAACCAGTTGGTTTTATTGTCTTTTGGATTTGTGCTCTTGCAGAATGTGAAAGACTTCCATTTGACTTGCCTGAAGCTGAAGAAGAATTAGTTGCAGGATATCAAACTGAATATGCAGGAATGAAATTCGCATTGTTCTACCTTGGTAGTTACATTAATTTAATCCTTTCTGCTTTATTGGTATCAATACTTTATCTAGGGGGATGGGGATTTCCTATTCCAGTTGAATTAATAGCTAAGTTTCTAAATTTGCCAATTAATGCGCCCTTCATACAAGTTTTCACTGCATCAATAGGAATTGTAATGACTGTATTGAAAGCGTATCTTTTAGTTTTCATAGCAATATTATTGCGTTGGACAACTCCTAGAGTAAGAATAGATCAACTATTAGATCTAGGATGGAAGTTTCTCCTTCCAATTTCTCTTGCTAATCTTTTGATAACTGCAGGATTAAAACTTGCTTTTCCGCAATTCTTTGGTGGTTAAACTTAAGTAAAAATACTTAAATTAAAAATTAATCCACTAAAATAAAATAACTAAGTAAATTCTTCAAAATGAAAAATTTCCTTCAACAAATAAATAGCTATATCAAAGAAGCATTTAATGCTGGTAAATATTTATATAATGGTTTATCAGTAACTTTTGATCATCTTCGAAGAAGACCTGTCACTGTCCAATATCCATATGAAAAATTAATACCATCTGAAAGATATAGAGGAAGAATACATTATGAATTTGATAAATGTATTGCTTGTGAAGTTTGCGTGAGAGTTTGCCCCATAAATCTACCAGTCGTTGATTGGGTAATGAATAAAGATACCAAAAAAAAGGAACTTAGAAATTATTCTATAGACTTTGGAGTTTGTATATTTTGTGGAAATTGCGTTGAATATTGTCCAACTAATTGTCTTTCAATGACCGAAGAATATGAATTAGCTACTTTTGACAGACACAACCTAAATTTTGATAATGTTGCACTTGGTAGGTTACCTACAAATGTCACAACAGATCCTTCAGTTAAGCCGCTAAGAGAACTAGCCTATCTTCCAAAAGGTGTCATGGACCCTCATGAAATCCCAGCTTCAGATATTAGAGTTGGTAAATTACCAGAAGAAGTTTATGATTGGATGAGGCCTGATTCCAATGAAAATAAAGATAAAGTTTCTAATCCAAACAATTAATTTCCATTAATTTATGTCCATTGCAATAACAACTCAAATTATTTGTTTTACAATTTTATCTTTAGTTATCCTTATTGGAGCACTTGGTGTTGTATTACTCGAAAGTATTGTTTATTCAGCCTTTCTTCTAGGAGGAGTTTTCATGAGTGTGGCTGGATTATATCTTCTTTTAAATGCAAGTTTTGTTGCTGCGGCACAAGTTTTAGTTTATGTGGGTGCAGTTAATGTATTAATAATTTTTGCAATAATGTTAGTCAATAAAAAAGAAGATTTAAAGCCCATCAATGACATTAAATCGAGAAGAATCATATCAACAACAATATGTTTAACCCTACTCAGCCTTTTAATAAGAGTTGACTTGACTAATGTATGGAGCCTATCAAGTCCTCAAAACTCTATAGGAGAAGAATCAACTATCAGAATTGGTGAACATCTATTTAGTGATTATTTACTCCCATTTGAAGTAGCATCAGTTTTACTTTTAATGGCAATGATTGGAGCAATAGTTTTGGCTAGAAGAGATGTAATGAGCAAGGATATTTCCACTGGATTACCTGTTGATCAAGAGTTAATTGAAAAATCATCAGAACCATTACTTACAAATAAAAATTAACCTTTCACCTTTCTTATTATGAATTTAGAATCAATTCCTATTCAAGCTTTTTTAATTGTATCTTCAGCACTGTTTTGTATAGGGATTTGGGGATTATTAAATAGCAGAAATGCAGTAAGAGTTCTTATGAGCATTGAGTTAATGCTCAATGCAGTAAATATAAACTTAATGACGTTTTCTTCCTATGTTGATAATAATTTAATTCAAGGACAAGTTTTTACAATTTTTGTGATTACTGTTGCTGCCGCTGAAGCAGCAGTTGGATTAGCTATCTTATTATCTCTTTATAGGAATAGGGTGACTGTAGATATGGAAAGTTTTAATTTATTAAAATGGTAAAACCACTAAATGAAACTTTCATTAGTGCTTATTGTATATCGTTCAGATAGTGCTACAGCGCGAGAGGCTTCCAAATTCTGTGAAGAAGTGCTCAGAGCTAAAAATATAAAATCAAACAGAATTGAAAGTGAATTTTATAAAGATGAAATTGAAAAATATTTTTGTAATTTAGAATCACAACCAAATGTTGGCATAGTCCTTGGTGGAGATGGAACCTTCCTAAAATGTGCAAATGCTTTAGCTGATTATGATATTCCTTTGTTAAGCATAAATATCGGTGGTAATCTAGGTTTCCTTACGCAAGAAAAAGATTTTTTATTTGATAAATCTTTTATTGAAATCCTTGAAAACGAAGAATATAAAATTGACTTACGTAATAGATTAAATTGTAATGTTTGTATTAACGGGGCAAGTTCTGATAAAAAGATTATAAAAAGCTACGATGCCTTAAATGATTTTTATTTTAAATCTGTTGAAGAAGATATTTCTCCAACCAATCAAATACAAATTGAAATAGATAACGAGAAGGTTAATGAATACAAAGGTGATGGATTAATCATATCTACATCTACTGGTTCAACAGCCTATTCAATGGCTGCAGGAGGGCCAATAGTGCACCCTACTATTGATGCAATGATAATTAACCCCATATGTCCGATGAGTTTAGCTAGTAGACCAATAGTTATTCCTAATACAAGTAAGGTAATAATTAAACCTGTAAAAGAAAGCAAAGGAGAAATTAAATTATGGAGAGACGGTTCAAAATGTATGACCATTAAGGAAAATTATTATTGTGAGATCAAAAAAGGAAAATCACCCTGCAAAATAATAAAGTTTCAAAAAAGCACAAGCTACTATAATACCCTAATAAAAAAACTAGATTGGAAAGGTGATTTATCTCAAAAAAATCTTAAAAATTAAATGGCCTTAGAGATAGAAAGAAGATTTCTGATAAAAAATGATAATTGGAAAGAATTCATAAATAAAAAAATTTATATAGAACAAGGATATTTATCCAAAAGTTTAGATGGTTGGATTATTAGGGTGAGGCTTATAGGCGAAAAATCTAAAATTGCACTTAAAAAACATATCAAGGGCTTTACCAACTTTGAATTTGAATACTCCATTCCACGAAGCGATGCTGAAACAATAATGTCAAATCTTTCAAATACAATTAAAAAAGATAGATTCTTTTTAGAAATTGAGAAAAAATCTTGGACTATAGATTGCTTTAAAGAAAATAATTATCCACTTGAAATTGCAGAAATTGAACTTTCTAATGAAAAGGAAAATTTATTTCTTCCATCTTTTATTTCACAAGAAATTACTGGACTGACCCATTACTCCAATTTCAGTCTCGCTCACAATCCTTTTTCAGAGTGGAAAGAAGATTTTCTAACAACTTTCAAAAGGAACTAGTCAAAAGAGTCACTCATCCTTTATATTTTCTTTATATTTAAGTAAAGCAATTTTTATTTTCTTCAGATGTATGGTCTTTACGACAAAGAAGGAATATTAAGATTTGTTGATTCAGATAAGGATGCATGTATTGCATATGCTGAACTCTTCGAATTAGGTTCTACAAACTATTGTCTAATGGATTTAGCTAATGATACGAAAAAAGTAGAGGGTAATACTATTCTTGATCAGAGTCTGGAAGTGTACAACAATTAAATCCATCTCTACAAATCTTGCCGTTGTCCATTGCCCAATTCAAAAGTGCTACTCTGTTTTTAGAACCTGTTTTTGTAAACATATTACTGACATGATTATCAACAGTTCTTTTACTAATAGTTAGTTTTACCGCGATTTCTTGATTTGTAAGCCCATCAGCTACGAGATCAATGATTTCCATTTCTCTCGCTGAGAGACCCATCATATCAATGTTGTTTACTTCTTCTTCAACCATTTGCATTTAAACAGTTCCTTTTTTATATTAATTAAGTTTAGCAATCTCAGTACACTTGTTAACTAACTAGGAAACAAAAGCAATTGAAATCAAAACTTCAGCAGACCTTAGAAAAAAAATCTAAGGTAATAACGGCAGAGTTAATGCCGCCAAGAGGTGGAAGCCCCGTAAGATCTCTTAAGATAGCACAACTTTTGAAAGATAAGGTACATGCTGTTAACATTACAGATGGAAGCAGAGCTGTAATGAGAATGTGCAGCTTGGCAATGTCCAAACTATTACTGGAAAATGGGATAGAACCAGTAATGCAAATTTCTTGCAGAGATCGTAATAAAATTGCTTTACAATCAGACATCCTGGGAGCAAATGCTTTAGGAATTAGAAACATCTTATGCATTACCGGTGATTCAGTAAAAGCTGGGGATCAACAAGATGCCAAGGCCATACATGAGTTTGAGTCAGTTAGATTACTTCAACAAATTCAAGATTTCAATAAAGGAATTGATCCAACTCTAGGAGAACTTTCCGATAAAAAAACATTTATATTTGCAGGTGCTGCAGCTGATCCTAGTTGCAGAAATAAAAGAAGTTTAGAAAATAGAATGAGAAAGAAAAAAGAGGCTGGAGCTGGATTTATACAAACACAAATGGTTATGGAAAAAGAAAATTTGATAGAGTTTTGTAAAAAAATTAGCAATCCTCTTGAAATACCTGTAATTGCAGGTGTATTCCTATTAAAGTCTTACAAAAACGCTCTCTTTATAAACAAATATGTTCCAGGCGCAAACATCCCTGAAAATATCTTAAACCGTCTTAAGGATGCTAAAGACCCATTACAAGAAGGAATTAAAATTGCAGCTGAGCAAGCTCATGATTTTATTAATATCGCAAATGGTGTTCATCTAATGGCTGTAAAAGCAGAGCATTTAATTCCTGAGATTATTGAAAAAGCTGATCTTAGTCTGGAATATTAATCAAATCAGTACCTAATAACTCGACCATAGCTTTTTGCTGAGGCGATGGCTCAGTCAAATCAGATCTTCTTGAATCTGCTATTAACCAATCTAAAGATGCATCTTGCAAATCAAAATGATCTCCATTTTTCCCAACACAATATTTACCAAAAACTAACTTATCCATAAGTCTTACACCTTTACCAATTTTAGAATAATCAAAAATAATTGAGTTATCTATAGTTGCTCCCTCGCAAATACAACAACTTGGTCCAATCATGGAAGGGCCAATAATAGTTGCTCCATCCTCGATCCTAGTCATACCTCCTATATAGACAGGCCCTTTAATATTAACCTTTTCCCAGTTAGCCGCTACATTCAAACCGGTAAAAACTCCTGGTTTTATCTCCTTACCTGGTATTTGCACTTGTCTTACCTTACCTTGCAATACATTTCTAATAGCACTCCAATAATCAGGAACTTTTCCAATATCTACCCATTCAAAATCCATTGGTAAAGCAAAAAATGGCAAATCCATTTCAACAAGTTTAGGGAAAAGATCAGCTCCTATATCAAATTTCTCTGATGAAGGTATGTAATTAAAAATTTCTGGTTCGAAAAGATAAATTCCTGTATTTATAGAGTCACTTAAAGCTTGATCAACTGTTGGCTTTTCCTGAAAAGCCTTTATGCGACCATTTTCATCAGAAACTACGACACCGTAACTTGATACTTGATCTTTAGTTACCTTCTTTGTTATTAAGCTCGCAATAGCTCCTTTCTGCTTATGTTTTTTAACAGCTTGAGTTAAATCTAAATCAACTAAAGCATCACCACATAAAACAACAAAAGTTTCATCAAAGAAATTTTGGAAATCCTGAATCTTTTTTAATCCTCCTGCGGATCCCAAAGCATCACCTATTAATTCTCCATCTTCAATTCTTCCCTCAAAACTATAAGCAATTTCTACTCCAAATCTTTGCCCATCCCTAAAATAATTTTCAATTTCTTCAGCCAGATGAGAAACATTTACCATTATTTCCTTAAAGTTATGTTCTCTTAAAAGTTCCAAGAGAAACTCCATAACAGGTTTTTGCAAAATTGGAATCATCGGTTTCGGAATAACATGCGTAATAGGCTGAACGCGTGTGCCTTTACCTGCCGCAAGTATCATTGCCTTCATAAATTCAAAACCATTTTTTAAATTATACGTTATTACTATGAAGCTTCTAAGCAGCCGAGGAAGAGGGATTACTAACCTCAAGATTTTCTATCGGCAATTGAGCTAAGCCACCATCAGGTATTATTCTTTTAATTTTTATTGGGCCATATAAGGAATTAATTTGTTTAATTTCAATTTTGTTTTCAGATGATAAAAATAACAAAGCCCAAAAAACACCCAAACGATCTTTATCTAAATCATTTTTTACTTCTGTTTGCCATTTATTGACTAAATATTCAAAATCTGTCCATTGTAATGCTCTTTCCCATCCTTCAATAAATTTCCCTAATGCTTTAGTAGTTTCTGGAAGTTTCTCACGATGCGCTAATGACTTTACTTGAGAAATTAAAGCCTTATCAGAATATTTTTTATTTCTTTTTCTCTTCATTAGCAGAAGATCTTGGGTTTCTATAACTTCTGCTATGGACTCCAACTGACTTACAAGTTCTCCCAATGTTGTTGTACGTTTAAGAATTGGTTGTGCAATTGATCTTCTCCTTAGATATTTTTCAGGATATTTTGGAATATCAAATTCTTTATCAATCCAATCTTGATCATCCAAATCAAATTCATCTTCAAAATCGGAAGAATTTTCTTTGAAAACATCAGATTCCAAAACCTGAGCCTTAAGATTAACTAGTACGGAAGCCGCAAAAAATGCTTCGCTGGTCTCCGCTAAATCCTTATGATATGAGATTTGACTACTAGAAGATTGATTAACAGTATGTGTGTATTGCTCTAAAAAACTATCGATTACACTTATAACATCAATATCCCATGGATCAAGCTCACCTTTACCTGCGGCGTCTTGAAGAAACTTAATCAACAATCTAGGGCCTAATTGTTGCCTATCAATAGGATTAAAATAAGATATTTTGAAATAGATAAAATCTACTCACAAGATATCTTTTAATTTATTTAATGCCAAACAATATTGCATTAATTTAAAAAATTATATTGTTGGAGCTTTCAAGATATCAATTGTTTTAGTTCCTGAAAAAATATTTGTTTTGGCAGCACCTTTAACTGCAGTTAAATCACGATCGACCAAATTATTGATAGATGCAATGTAACTTTCAGTAACTAATCTTGGGTACAAACCTATTCCAATAATCGGTAAAAGTAAACAAGCAATAATGTAAACTTCTCTTGGCTCTGCATCTATAAGTTTTCGTTCTTCGATTAATTTAGGATTTTCTTTACCAAAGAAAATTTCTCGTAGCATGGAAAGTAGATAAATAGGAGTAAGTATTACACCGATAGCAGCTAAAGAGGCCATCACTACCCTAAAAGGAAGTGTATACACTTCATCAGTAACAAATCCTGTAAATACCATCAATTCGGAAACAAAACCACTCATACCAGGCAAAGCCAGGGAAGCTAGGGAGCATGCAGTCCATAGGGCAAACATGATTCTCATTTTTTGTCCTACACCACTCATTTCATCAAGTTTAAGAGTCTTTGTTCTGTCATAGGTAGCACCAACAAGAAAAAATAAACTTGCACCGATTAATCCATGACTAACCATTTGCAGCATAGCTCCGCTTGTTCCAAGGCTACTAAAACTCCCTATGCCAATAAGAACGAAACCCATATGACTTATCGAACTGTATGCAATTTTTCTTTTAAGATTTCTTTGAGCAAAAGAAGTTAATGCAGCATAAATTATATTGACTACCCCAAGAACTATTAATAATGGGGCAAATTGAGCATGAGCAACGGGTAATAATTGTGCATTAAATCTTAAAAGAGCATATCCTCCCATCTTTAATAAAATTCCTGCTAAAAGCATATGAACAGGAGCCGTAGCCTCTCCATGAGCATCTGGAAGCCAAGTATGAAGAGGTACTATTGGTAGTTTCACTCCAAATGCAATTAAAAGCCCTACATAACATAAAATTTGGAATTTTTGACTAAAATTTTGAGCTGCCAAGTGAGAAAACTCAAAGTTAGGAATTTCTGTACCATAGAAACCCATCGCTAATGCTGCCAGAAGAATAAAGATAGAACTGCCAGCGGTATAAATAATGAATTTTGTTGCTGCATATTGTCGATTTTTGCCACCCCATATAGCCAGTAATAAATAAACGGGAATTAATTCAAGTTCCCAAGTTAGAAAGAATAAAAGCATATCTTGTACTGCAAAGACAGCGATTTGTCCACCATCCATAACCAATATCAAAAAGAAAAATAACTTTGGTTTGAACTTTACTGGCCATGCAGCAAGAACTGCTAAAGCAGTTATAAAACTAGTCAATAATATTAACGGCATAGACATGCCATCAGCTCCAACAGACCAAGTAAGACCTAAATTAGGGAGCCAACTAATATTTTCTTTCAGTTGAACATTTTCATTACTAATATCAAAGCCATTTATATATGAACCTACAGTGATTAAAAAAGTTATTAATGCAATAGACAATGCAAACCATCTTACCTCTTTGCCATCCCCTTTATCTGGGAAAAAAGGTATCACAAATGCGCTAACAATTGGAAATAAAATTGAAGCAGATAACCAAGGAAAATTAGACAATCCAGCTCCCAAAGTTCCCAACATTTGTGTCGCAAAATTTGTATAAAAATAAGTACTCAATTTAATAAGAAATTTATCTTAAATAAAGTCTAGAAATTTTCTGTATTTTTTCACCCCAATGGACAGTGAAGACACACAATTGTAATTAAGATACTTGAGGAGATTGAAAACCAAATATAGCAACTAGTAGAATTACACCTCCAAAAACAATAAGCGCATAAAATTGAGCCCTACCTGTCTCGAAATATTTTAAACCTTCTCCACTTCCTAAAGTCACAAGTCCAGTAAGATTCACGACGCCATCAACAACCTTAGAATCAACCTCTAAGACTTCTTTAGCAAGTTTTCTACTACCCTTTACAAAAAGTTTTTCGTTAATATCATCTAGATACCATTTATTGGATAAAAATTGGTTGATGCTAGGAAACTTTTCGGCAAATAAAAATGATAAATTAATTTTTTTCACAAAATATGCCTGATAAGCAATAACAATTCCAGCTGATGCAATAAGAACTGACACAATTGCCAAAGGCAAAAATTCTTTTAATTCGAAAGCTTTTGCAGCAATCTCAGCTTCTTCAGGATCTAGTAAGTTTGCAATTTTACTATCCCATGGCAGTCCCATAAAACCTATAATTACAGAAGGTACAGCTAGAAATACCAAGGGAAATGTCATTGACCAGGGTGACTCATGAATAGAGCCATGTTCTTCATGCTCTTCTTCATTATCTTCATCTAGGTTTGTTTTAGAGGCTATTAGAAGCTCTTTTTGCAATTCTTTATTCTCCCCTCTAAAATCACCTTCAAATGTCAAGAAATAAAGCCTAAACATATAAAAAGCAGTCATACCAGCTGTTAGAAGTCCTACGAACCAAAAAGCTGGAAATGATATAAAAGCATTTCCGAGTATCTCGTCTTTACTCCAAAAACCTGCCAATGGGGGAATTCCACTAATTGCTACACAACCTATTAAAAATGTAGTTGATGTATATGGCATTTTTTTTCTTAAACCGCCCATCAATCTCATATCTTGAGCTAGTACAGGCTGATGGCCAACTACTTCTTCCATAGCATGTATTACTGAACCAGATCCCAAAAATAGCATTGCTTTAAAGCAAGCATGAGTCACTAAATGAAAAATTCCTGCTACTGGCGCTCCACAACCCATTGCGAGCATCATATACCCAAGCTGAGAAACTGTGCTATATGCTAAACCTTTTTTCAAGTCCATTTGGGTCAAAGCTATAGAGGCTCCTAAAAAACAGGTAATAGTACCAACTAACGCAATAATGAACTGAATAGAAGGGAAAATTGAATACAAAGGTTGAAGTCTTGCTACAAGAAATATCCCAGCAGCAACCATTGTTGCAGCATGGATAAGTGCAGAAATAGGTGTAGGGCCTTCCATCGCATCAGGCAACCACACATGAAGAGGAAACTGAGCAGATTTTGCCATTGGCCCTAAAAAAACTAAAAAACAAAGTAGTAAAGCAGCCCAAATGGGTATCGAATTATCAGATATTGATTGAGAAATTCCAGTAGCTATTTCATTAAAATCAAAACTATTTGTTGCCCAAAATAGGCCAAGAATTCCTAGTAATAATCCAAAATCTCCAACTCTATTAACAACAAATGCTTTTTGTGCAGCGTGTGCAGCGCCATCTCTGTCGTACCAAAAACCAACCAATAAGTAAGAACACATTCCAACTAGTTCCCAAAAAACGTAAATTTCTAATAAATTTGGACTAACTATCAATCCCATCATTGAACTACTAAATAATGCTAAATATGTAAAAAATCTGACATAACCTTTGTCATGCGCCATATAACCATGAGAGTAAATCATTACCAACAAAGTTATTGTAGTTACTAGAGCTAGCATTACACTCCCCAGAGGATCAAGGACAAAGCCCATTGGAATTGTGAAATCCCCAGCATTGGCCCATACAAATAATTTTTCTACTGATTGATAACCATTAACTTGTTCAATAAGAGCTTTATAACTAATTACCGCAGAAATCCCAACGAAAGAAATCAGACCTACAGAAACAATTTCTCTGGAATTATTAATTTTCTTGTTAATGCTTATTAGTCCTAAGCCAGAAAACACCGCTCCAATAAGCGGGAAAACAGGAATTAACCAGGCAATTTCTGAAGCTTGAGGCATTTTTTAAAGAATTTATATTTTGATTTTAAACTGTTAATTGAAGAATTCAGACAAAAATGATGAATTAAATGTTTTAACAGCAATATTTATATACTTATGAGACCACCAAAGTACGCCTATTGCAATTAATATACCAAGTTGAGATAATCTAAAGAATTCGCTAATTTTAAATTCTTGCCTCCCTTCGATTATCGCAATAAAAGGGATGATTGAAGTATTTTTTTTAAACTTTTCAAATTCTTCTCCAAATCTATTTGCTAATCTCTGATCCCCATGCCATATAGCAAAAAGATGATGCAAAACTAACCCAATAGAAGTTATTAACGTGAATGATGAACCAATCCATAAAGTATGGGCAAAACACCAAATTATCTGCCCAAAAGCTTGTGGATGTCTTGTAATTCTCATTATCCCAGTTCCATAAATGCGTACTTTAGGTTTTAAAACCGAAGGAATTTCTAGCAAATTGTAGGTAGCAGGATATAAAAATAAAAAACTTATAGCAGTTAATAACCAAACCACCATAAAAACAAAATTACTACCCTGTAAATTCCATAATCTGATTCCGTCATATCTGTGAGCTAAAAAATAACTAATTAAGATAATTGCAGATGGCAAACTTAAAAAAACAAAACACAGTCGCCATAATCTTGCTCCGATAAGAGATTCCGCTTTGATTCTTAAAGCAGCTCCACCACTATGAATTACTGCAAAAATCAAAATTAAGAGTAATATTATTACAGAAGTTTTATGAGTCTCCATATATTTAAATCATTCAAATAATTTTTTTCTTAACAATAATGCAACTAAGCATTAGAATTATAATTAATTGTAGGCATAATAGATGCCAGAATTACCATTTACACTAGACCAATTAAGAATACTAAAAGCGATAGCAGCTCAAGGAAGTTTTAAAAAAGCTGCGGATCTACTATATGTAACCCAACCTGCCGTGAGTCTACAAATACAAAATCTAGAAAAACAACTTGAAATCACAATTTTTGACAGAGGGGGTAGGAAGGCTCTATTAACTGAAGCAGGTAGACTATTGCTTGAATATTGCGAACGAATTTTGAATCAATGTGACGAAGCTTGCAAAGCTATTGAAGATTTAAATAGCTTAAAAGGTGGAACTCTTGTCATTGGAGCCAGCCAAACAACTGGGACATATTTAATGCCAAGAATGATAGGACTATTCAGACAAAAATACCCTGATGTATCTGTCCAACTTCAAGTTCATAGTACTAGACGAACTGGTTGGAGTGTGGCAAATGGACAAATTGACTTAGCCATTATTGGCGGACAATTGCCTGGAGATTTAGAAAATTTGCTACAAGTAATTCCATATGCTACTGATGAATTGGCATTAGTATTACCCTCTAAACACCCACTTTCGACCAAAAAAGAGCTTTTAAAAGAAGATTTATACAAATTAAATTTTGTAACATTAGATTCTCAATCTACAACAAGAAAAGTTGTTGACAAACTTCTTCAAGATTCTGGTCTTGATATTCAAAGATTAAGAATTGAGATGGAATTGAACTCTCTTGAAGCAATAAAGAATGCAGTTCAATCAGGTTTAGGAGCTTCCTTTTTACCTGTTGTTTCTATTGAAAGAGAATTATCTGCTGGAACAATCCACAAAGCATTTATTGCTGACTTAGAAGTTAAAAGAGAACTAAAATTGATTACTAATCCATCAAGATATACATCAAGAGCATCAGACGTATTTAAGAAAAATATTTTGCCACAATTTGCTAGTTTAGAAAGCCCTTTAAGGCATACATAATTTTGTTCAAAACTGAACTGCTTCTTTATTAATTCCTACTCCTCCATCTTCGGCTTGTCCATCGCCTTTAATTATAAATTTATTTTCATTTACGTCAGTCTGATAAACACACTTAACTATTGGCTTATCTCTTATAGATCCAATATAAGCAAAAGTATTCATCCTTTGCTTACATTCTCTTACGTCTTCATTACTAATCGCGCCCTGTTTTTGTAAAACTGTCCAATTCTCTCTCCTAATAACACAACCTGGCTGAAGAGCTGGCTGTGTTACAAAACTCGTAGATGGATTCAGAGTTGTATACATTTCGACATCAATTACAAAAGCACTAGCGCCCCATTGCCTGCAAAATTCAGGGTCTGGAACAGCCATATCTAATTGTTGTTGACTAGCTATGTTCCCCTGTCCACCATCTGTTGTACTAGTAATAGCGCTCCCAATACCAACTCCTAAAATAAGTACTCCCGCGAGTACGGCAATGGTTCCCGTACTGAAGTTAATCTTTTGTTCAGAAGAAGCGGGCAATCTTCCATTTCTTTGTCCATACGAATCCATATCTCTAGGATTTGGAGGATAATAACTTCTATTTGAGCCTCTCCTTGGCCTTCTATTTGAGGATGATCTATTCACAGTAATTCATTTGTCTTGGGTAAACCCATCGAATAGTTCATCACTCTACAATCTGGGTTATAACTTAGCTGACCATTTTGAAGTAAAAATTTTATTAAACCTTCTATTTCCGAACCTATTTTTCTAAGTTCATAATCATCTAAATTTTTTCCTGCTCTCTCTTTAATTAACTCATTGAATTTTTCATTTATTTTATTTAAAGAATCTTGGTTCCAAATAAATTCGTTATCTGGATCCAAATCGAGAGTCAGTTTATTGGGATGAAACTGTAATTCTTTAGCAACTACTTCCGCAGTAAAAATTCTTACATGTCTAGTAGTCGATTTTAAAAGCATTTTTTCCATAATTTTACAAAATAATCAACGAAAAAATCTATTATGTTCTAACTTTAATGTAGCTTATTAGTAAGTGTTAATTTATTTCTTGATTTAATAATGCGTGTTGTAATTGCTGGTGCTGGTTTAGCAGGTTTATCTTGTGCTAAATATTTAGTAGATCATGGACATATTCCGATTGTATTCGAAGCCAGAGATGTTCTAGGTGGGAAAGTTGCAGCATGGAAAGATGAAGATGGAGATTGGTACGAAACTGGTTTGCACATATTTTTTGGAGCCTACCCAAATATGTTGCAACTTTTCAAGGAACTAGATATAGAAGATAGACTCCAATGGAAAAGTCATTCAATGATTTTTAATCAGCCATCCGAGCCTGGAACTTACAGTAGATTTGACTTTCCGGACATCCCTGCTCCCGTTAATGGAGTTTCAGCAATCCTAAGCAATAATGATATGCTTTCTTGGAATGAAAAGATTCTATTTGGATTAGGTTTAGTGCCTGCAATGTTGAGAGGCCAAAAGTACTTAGATAAATGTGATACGAAATCATGGACAGATTGGCTAAAAGAGCACAATATCCCTGAAAGAGTTAACGATGAAGTTTTCATAGCCATGAGCAAAGCTCTAAATTTTATTGGGCCGGATGAAATTTCATCTACAGTGTTATTAACAGCATTAAATAGATTTTTACAAGAAAAAAATGGCTCTAAAATGGCATTCCTTGACGGAGCTCCTCCAGAAAGACTTTGCCAGCCAATGGTTGATTATATTACCTCTCGTGGTGGAGAAGTTCACATGAATAGTCCATTAAGGGAAATTAACCTTAATGAAGACAGTACTGTTAAAAGTTTTACTATTGCCTCTTTAGATAAAAAAGAAAAGAAAGAACTAACGGCCGATGCTTATGTGAGTGCAATGCCTGTAGATCTCTTTAAATTAATGATCCCTCAACAATGGAAAGGATTAGATGCTTTTTCTAAATTAGATGGTTTAAATGGTGTGCCAGTTATTAATATCCATTTATGGTTTGACAAAAAATTAACAGATATCGACCATCTACTATTTAGCAGATCACCACTTCTTAGTGTTTACGCAGATATGAGTATTACATGTAAAGAATACGAAGATCCAAATAGATCAATGCTTGAATTAGTTTTCGCACCAGCGAAAGATTGGATAAATAGGAGTGATCAAGATATCGTTGATGCAACTATGGAAGAGTTGAAGAAATTATTCCCAACACATTTCATGGGTGACGATAAAACAAAATTAAGAAAATACAAAGTAGTTAAAACTCCAAGATCGGTCTATAAGGCAGTCCCTGGATGTCAAGAGTTCAGACCTAGTCAAAAATCTCCAATAAAAAACTTTTTCTTAGCTGGTGATTATACAATGCAAAAATATTTAGCATCTATGGAAGGAGCTGTTTTAAGTGGTAAATTATGCGCAAAATCAATTAATAAGGAGTATTCCAAATCCCCTCAAAATGTCTCTTTATAATCTTTACAAATCCTAAAATTTAGCTAAAACTTTTTGAAAAATTCAATTTCTCAACTAGATCAAGCATACGAGATATGCCGAAAAGAAACTCAACAATGGGCTAAAACCTTTTACTTGGGAACTCTTCTATTACCTCAAGAAAAGAGAAGAGCTATTTGGGCTATCTATGTATGGTGTAGAAGAACAGATGAAATAATGGATAGCGTAGAAGCCTCAACTAAATCGCAAGATGAGCTTTCAGACAATCTAGATGAATGGGAAGAAAATACTAAAAATATATTTAAAGGGAATATTAAATCTGAATTAGATTCAGTTTTGTTAGATACAATTGAGAAATATCCTCAAAGTATTCAACCTTATCTAGATATGATAGATGGCCAGAGAATGGATCTAAATAAATTTAGATACAAAGATTTTGATGAATTAAAACTATATTGTTATAGAGTCGCAGGGACTGTTGGTTTAATGACTCAAAATGTGATGGGGATTGATAGCGCTTATACTTCAGCCCCATGGAGTGCCATCCCTGATCCCTCCGAAGCAGCTATAGCTCTTGGAATTGCAAATCAATTAACAAATATATTGAGAGATGTAGGAGAAGATAGACACAGAGGAAGGATTTATCTCCCACTAGCCGATATTAAAAAATTTAATTATTCTGAGGAAGAACTTTTAAAAGGAAAAATAAACAAACAGTGGAAAGCACTGATGAACTTTCAATTAACAAGGGCTCGAGAATGGTTCCAAAAGTCTGAAGATGGTATTAAGTGGCTATCTTCAGACGCAAGATGGCCAGTATGGACTTCTTTACGGCTTTACAGAGGAATATTAGATTCTATTGAAAGGTTGGATTATGATGTTTTTAATAATAGAGCTTTTGTAAAAAACTCAGTAAAAGCTCTTGAAATTCCAATATCTTTTTTAATTTCTCGAATTAAATAACTAAGCAGGCGTCTTCTGATTAGCTAACAAATCTTTTAATTTAGATAATTCTCCAGCCCATCTTGGATCAGGAGCTTCCAAGTTAGGTGCATCACTGTGAACAATTTTCTTAAAGTCCTTCCGCTTCTTATTCTTGTTTAATTTTCCACTATTTCTTTTGTGTGAAGCAGAATCTTTCTTTTCTGATAGTTCTACTCTTAACTTAGAACCATTAAAATCAAAACCGTTTAACTTTTGAATTAATAAATTAGCATTATCTTCATTATTAGTTGTGGCAAAACCAAACCCCCTGCATTCCTTTGTTTCCTTATCTAGAACTGCTTTAAATCTTATCGAATCAGAAACTGACTTTAAAAGTGTATCAAATTCTTTTGGATTAAATCCTTGTGGTAAATTTCCAATGTAAATGCGAATGCTCATAAATTTTTAAAAATGATTTTGAAGTCTGAACTTCTAAACAAAACTAAGCTATGTGTATTTAATCACATTTTGGCGCATTTTGTTCAATCCATAGCTTTGCTTTATAAATAGCTTCATCAAAATTATTCAATCTCTTATAAGCAAGTTCCTTAGAAAGATAATTTAAAAGCTCTCCTAATAGAGGCCCATCCTTTATTTTTAAATTTTTTTTGATTACATTACCATTAAGTAAGTTTGAAGGATGAAATAATTTATCATCACTATCACGCCATCTATGAAGCCAATCTAATCGTAAATTTTGAGGTAAATAAAAAATAAATAATGGAAGAAACATCTCTAAATCTTTATGTAATGCAAATCTATCTGATTCAGTTAATTGAGCTATATTTTTTTTCTCCAACAAAAAGTGCCATTTTCGTAATAACTTAGTTTTTTCAATTTCAGCTTTACTAAATCTAAGTTTCTCTAAAGAGGCAACATCTAAAATTTGAGCAATAAAAAATGATGGTAAAAATTTTTCTTTTTCTTTCTGATTAAGTTCTTCATAATTCATTTTCTCTAAATCCAAAAAAAAAGAATCTTCAGATAAATTATCATTACCAAATATATTTAATTTTTTTACCAAAATTAACGCCGCGAGAGCATTTTCCCCATGTACTATTTTCTGTATTTCATAATTAATCCTCTCTTTGGCAACAAGATATAATTTCCCTTTATTGTTTTTTATAAAATCAACCAATCTTAAATCTATTTTAAAATTCAATTCTGAAACAAATCGAAAACATCTTAATATTCGTAAAGGATCGTTTAGTAAATTTTTTTCAGAATGAGTTCTAAGCAAAGAAATCTCTAGATCTTTAAGACCATTTAATGGATCAAACAAACACTTCTTATCAAATAAAAAAGCAATTGAATTAATCGAAAAGTCTCTAGAGCATAAATCTCCCTCTAACGTAGATGAAACCTGATTAGCAATATCAATGTCAATATGATTAAGAATAATTCTTACTACTTCTCTTTTTTTATCTAAAATTATAAATTTTGATCCAATATTGTCTGCAATCTTTTTACCAATTTCAATTGCATTTAAAGGTACCACAATATCAACATCTACCTTTTCAGTTTCTCTTCCCAAAATAATATCTCTTATGTACCCACCAACCAAATATGATCCTTTAGGTAAAAAACCTAATATTAAATCTAAATTATGAAATTTTATACTTGTTTCTAATTCATCAATTATTAGTGTATGATTTGTGAGAATGCTTCTTTTCATTTTACTTATTAATCATGTGCATTTGCATCAACTGTAAATGGGTTGATAGATGTATCACATATCATGATGTTGAGAATAATCATGGTGTTGATCATATTTGTGATCTACCTAATTTTAAAGCAAAAAAACCATTCATTCATGTCAATATAGTTCAAGATAATAATGGTGATTTTAAAACTGATTGGGATGTTCAATCTTGTGGAAGTTTTGAAAATGAATTTGGCAAATGGTTAAAGTGTAATCCAGGAATGGAATTACCTGTTTAAAGGTAATAGATGACAAATAAACTCATACAAAGAAAAAATTACCCTTCATTAGTTATTCATAGCACAGACGATTCTTTTGGGTTTGGTTATAGAAGGGACAATGACCTTGAATCTGATCAATTATTTATCAAAAAATTTGATAATGACCTTTGCAACAACTTAATTAATGATCTTAACAAATTCATTTCCAAAGACAATTTACAAAAAATAAATAAGTTATCTGTCAGCATAGGGCCAGCAAATTTTAATGCTTCACGACTAATTGTAGTTTTAGCAAGAACTATCTCACAACAAATAAAGTGTCCTCTAGACAGTTTTAGTTCATTTGAAATAATGGCAAAAAGAATTGCATCAAAAAATAATATCTTTTCAAACGAACAATCATTTTGGATTTACAAAAAATTAAAACGGAAGGGTTTTATTGCAGGTAAATATGAAATTTGTCATAGCGAAAAAAACTCCTTGGATCTAGTCATTCGAGAAACAGTTTTACCAAAAGTTGTCAAAGCACTTGAGAGTAAAGAACTTTCTTTTGAGGCTTCTTATGATGATAAAGAAGATTTAAAAGAACTATTGGATTTATCAAATAAAACTTTATTTAATTCAAATGCAGATTCCTGGAGAAAAGTTTTGCCTCTTTACCCTATTTCTCCAATTAACTAAATATTCATCCAATCAAATTATTAATTTTATCTTGGAGGTGCATTGTTACAGAATTCAGATCCTCTCTTGATGAACTTTGTGGAGGTTGAACAGGTTTTCCCACTTTAATAACTATTTTTGAAAACAAAGGAATAAAGAATTTAAATCTTATTAGTCTATGTGAATTAACTATTGCAACAGGCAATAATAATTTTTGATTTTTAAAGGCTAATAATGCTGCACCTTGTTTAGGCTTATTAACTAGTCCATTTTTTTGACGTGTGCCATCAATAAAAATTCCAATACAATTATCATTTAATAATTTTTTACACGCTGTTTTAATTGTATTTTTATCAGCAATTCCTCTTTTTACAGGATATGCTCCACAAGCCTTGATAATAAAACCGAGAAAAGGAATTTTAAAAAGCTCTGCCTTGGCCATAAAAGATATATTACGTCCAAGGGCATGGCCTAACAAAGGAGGATCAAGTAAAGAACCATGATTAGAAACCATTATAAAAGAATCTTTTTGAGGAATATTTTCTCTACCTATTAAATGGCCTTTAAATACAAATTTATAAATAGGAAATACAAAAATCTTGCTAACTAATCCATAGATTAATTTTTGAATAGTATGATTTTTCATGCAAACTAATAAGATATTTGATCAGAAGATGAAACTTGAGAAATTTTTACATCTTTAAGATGTCTTTTTCCTAAACCGCTTAGTACATTAGAAGGGCCAATTTCAACAATGTGAAGATCGCTATCTTTTGCCATTAAATCCATAGTTTCTCGCCACCTCACTCCATTACACATTTGCATTTCTAATCTAATTTTAAGCTCGTTTGGATCACTACAAAGTGAAGGTTCATAATTGCTTATGACAGGGAAAGAGGGATTATTAAATTTAATCTTTTTTAAATAGTCAGAAAATTTTGATGAAGGTTCATTCATAAATGGTGAATGAAATGCACCTGAAACATTTAATTTCAAGAATCTTTTGCAAGAAATTTCTCTCGATAAATTATCTAATGCTTCAGTAGATCCTGATAAGACGACTTGGGAAGAGCTATTATCATTAGCAATTACAATATCATCAATTTTTTGTACTAATAGATCAAGTTGATTTCTATCAAAACCAATTATTGCTGCCATGGATCCTTTCCCAGCATTTACCATTAATTGAGACCTTTCTTTTATTAGAGAGACACAATCTTCGAATGAAAAAACATCCGCACAATATAGTGCAGTAATTTCTCCTAAACTATGCCCAGCAACATATGTTGGTTTAAATCCATTTTCCTTTAATGCATCTAATAAAATTGATTCAACTAAAAAAAGACAAATTTGGGTATTTCTTGTGTTATTTAAATCAACAAGAGGATTTGTTGGTTCAGTATTTAACTCACAAATTTCAAATAAATTCCTCTCAAATATTTCAGATGCATAACTAAACCTCTCTTTTGTGTTGGGCAAATTTTCAATTTGTTTTGCCATTCCAATTTTTTGCGAACCCTGTCCAGGGAATACCCATGCAACTGTCATAATGCTCCTTTTTTTTAACCCCATTTAATTAGGGCTGCACCCCAACTTAACCCAGCACCAAAACCACTTGTGGCAATAATATCATTTTGTTTAATTCTATTATTTCTAACCGCCTCATCCATCACTAGTGGAATTGTTGCTGCTGAGGTATTTCCATATTTTTCTAAATTGCTAAGAATTTTTTCTCCAGGAATTTTTAACCTGTCTCCTACAGAATCCAATATCCTTTGATTAGCTTGATGTAATACAAGCCAGTCAACTTCATCGGAAGTATAATTCACTGTTTTAAACAACTTTTCAAGAATTATCGGAACTTCTCTAACTGCAAATTTATACACTTCCTGACCATTCATCTTAATTGGAGAAAAAGCTCCACTTAAAAAATCAATGTTATCTATTATTGAATCCTTATTATTTCTGGATGGGAGATTAAGAAAAGAACCCCTTTCTCCGTCAGTTCTCATATCAAAACCAATTAAATTATCACATTCATTAGTAGCTTCAATTGCTAATGCACCTGCACCATCTCCAAAGAGAATACAACTTCTTCTATCATTCCAGTCAACAAAGCTTGATAGTTGATCTGCTCCTATAACAATAGCCCTTTTAAAACTACCCCCTTTTAAAAATTGTGAGGCTGTGATTAAGGCAAATAAGAAACCACTACATGCTGCAGTTAAATCGAAAGCCACAGCTTTAGTTGCCCCTAATTTAGCTTGAATAGCTGGCGCCGATCCAAATAAATCATGCGGAGTAGAAGTAGCTAAAACAATCAAATCAATCGTTTTAATATCCCAATTAGCCATTTCCATAGCAGTTAGAGCAGCCTTATAGCCCATCTCAGTAACATTATCTCCTAAGCTTGAGATTCTTCTCTCAGAAATACCGGTTCTAGATTTTATCCATTCATTGCTTGTGTCAACCTTTTGACTAATTTTTTGATTAGTCAGAATTTGATCAGGTACATAACTTCCGCTCCCCTTGAATGATACTCCAATCTGATTAAAATTTATTCCTTCCAAAAGAGTTTTTTAGTTACTTATATAAGTCAAACATAAATTTGACTCAATATGTTTTATGAATTTAAAACTTGAAGCTTTTGCAGCTGATTTAAATTATCCATAACACCATGGTTCACTGCGGAGTGAGCCAAGCGAAGAGCACTAACTACTGATAAAGATTTGCTACTTCCATGACCAATAACGCAAATTCCATTCACCCCAAGTAACAAAGCTCCTCCATGTTCAGCATGATCTAACCTTTTCTTAATTCTGAGTAGATTACTTTTTAAAAAAGCTGAACCAACTTTACCCCGCCTTCCACGTGGAAGCTCAGATCTCAAAATATCTAATAAAACTCCTCCCACAGATTCAAGAAATTTCAATAATATATTTCCAGTAAATCCATCACAGACTACTACGTCGAAACTACCTGATAATACATCTCGCCCTTCACAATTACCTCCAAAATCAAAACTTTTTTCAGCAGATAATAATTCAAACGTTTTTAGGGATAAATCATTACCTTTGCATTCTTCTTCTCCGATATTTAAAAGACCAATTCTTGGTTTTTTTACTTGCAAGACATCTTTTGCATAAATATTACCTAAAAGAGCAAATTGATGTAGATAAGATGGCTTACAATCAGTATTTGCGCCAACATCTAAAACTAGTACCGGGCGAGTTTGATCCCTTGTTGGAAATAATGCTCCTATGGCTGGTCTATCAATCCCTTTCAATCGCCCAATTCTAAATATGGCGGAAGCCATCATTGCACCTGAATTACCCGCTGAATAGATAGCTTCAGCTTTATTATTTCTCACTAAATCCATTGCAACATTTATACTAGCTTTTTTCCTTTTTCTAACTGCAGTAGCTTCTTCATTCATCCCAATAGGCTCTCCACTATCAATTAATTCAAGACGATTATTATCTATTTCATTCTCTAATAATTCTGCTAAACCAATTTTTTCTGCTGCATCTTTAACTTTTTCAATTTTGCCGACAAACTTTATATTTATTGGAAATCTACTTATTGCTTCGAGGCAACCCTCCAGAATTGGACCAGGAGCATAATCTCCACCCATCCCATCAACTGCGATCCAAATTCTATTAGATTGAGATTCCTCCACCCTATCTAAAATATTATCGTTATTTTGTAATCTTTTTAATGGGTCAAAAACTAATGGATGTAATGTATTTTTAGCTATTGAACTTGCATTTGAAACAACGCTGCTAGCTGTATTAACAACAGATTCAGCGCTTGAGACTACATTACCTGCAACATTACTAGCAACATTACTAGCTGTGCTTACAACAGAACCAGCACCAGAAACCATATTACCTGCGACATTACTAGCTGTTGCTGCAGAACTAGCAGCAGTATCAACTATAGAAGTGACAGCCGAATTTCTTTTGTACCAAATAACTAATCTTCTAATAGCTCTGGACTTGTTAATTTTTTGCGCCGTTTCTTTACCCATTTATTTACCATCAAAAGGAGCAATATCAACAATCCGTTGAAAAAGATATCCTGTGCCCCTTGCAGTCAAAATTAATTCAGGATTTGCTGGATCAGCCTCAAGTTTTGATCTTAATCTTGATATATGAACATCCACGACTCTAGTGTCTACATGTCTCTCGGGGGTATATCCCCAAACTTCTTTTAAAATCTCTCCTCTACTAAATGGCTCTCCTGACCTACTTACCAAAAGCTCTAAGAGACTAAATTCCATTCCAGTTAATCTTATTCTTTCATCGCTTTTAAAAACTTGTCTTCGATTCGTATCAATTTTTATATCCGTTACCAAAATTAATCCTGAATTAGGCATACCAGGAATCTGTTCCTTGTCGATTCTTCTAAGAACGCACCTAATTCTAGCTTCTAACTCCTTTGGGCTAAATGGTTTTACTACATAATCATCTGCTCCTAATTCTAAACCTGTTATTCTATCTGCAACATCCCCTAATGCAGTTAACATGACAATTGGAACATCAGAATCTTTCCTTAATTCTTGACAAACTCCGTAACCATCTAGCTTAGGCATCATGACGTCAAGTACTACTAAATCAGGTTCATAATCCTTAAATAACTTTAGTGCTTCTTTACCATCACTTGCAGTTACAACTTTGTAGCCAATCATGGAGAGACGCGTCTCCAGAATTCTTCTAATACTTGCCTCGTCATCTGCGACAAGTATAGTTTCTTTAGTTTGACTAGATAGAGCCATTTGTTTCTATTAGCTAATCAGTAAGAGAATTTATTATTAACCTAATCTAACTTGTAGAGGGGCAATATCCCAAACATTCTAGTTCCATTACTTCATTCAGAAACTTAATGTCTAGCAAATTATCGACTTTTATTTGTCAGAATTGCGGATCTGAAACTTCTCAATACTTTGGTAAATGCCTTAATTGCAATTCTTGGAATTCCATTGTTGAAGAAATAAAAAGTAAAAGCTCAAAATATCAAGAAATAAAAGATATAAAAAACATTAAAAAATCTATACCATTTAATGAGATCTCATCAAAAAAAATATCAAGATTCACAAGTGGTTTTAGGGAATTTGATCGAGTTCTTGGAGGTGGCATAGTACCGGGATCTGTTGTTTTACTTGGAGGAGAACCAGGCATAGGTAAAAGCACAATAGTTCTTCAATCTGCAGGAAGAATATCTCTTAATGAGACAGTTTTATACATAACTGCAGAAGAATCTTTAGAACAAGTAAAAATTAGATGGGAAAGATTAAATCAAAACAGTATTAATTTAAAAATTTATGCAGAAACTAATTTATCTTTAATTATTGAGGAGATCAAACGCGTAAATCCAAGTTGCGCAATTATCGATAGTATCCAAGCCATCCATAATCATGAAATGCAAAGTTCTCCAGGATCGGTTTCTCAAGTTAGAGCATGTTCATCTGAATTGCAAAATATTGCCAAAGACAATAATATTGCACTTCTAATAATTGGTCATGTAACCAAAGATGGGACTTTAGCTGGCCCTAAAACTTTAGAGCATTTAGTTGATACAGTAATAAACTTTGAAGGAGATAATATTTCCTCACATAGATTACTAAGAAGTATAAAAAATCGATTTGGATCGACCTTCGAGATTGGAATTTTTGAAATGCTTGAAGAGGGTTTACGAGAGATAAAAAACCCAAGTTCAATTTTCACAAATAAAGAAAATATTTCAGGTGTAACAACTACGATTACACATGAAGGCAGTAGGCCATTAGCAGTTGATATACAAGCACTGGTAAATAAAACTTTCTACAGTAACCCAAGACGTACTACAACTGGAATAAGCATAAATAGATTGCATCAAATTCTAGCAGTTATTGAAAAACACGTAGGGATAAAATTATCTGAATATGATTGTTATGTAGCTACTGGTGGGGGTTTTGAGATTAGTGATCCATCATCTGACTTAGGTGTAGCAATATCAATTTTATCAAGTTTGAAAAATATTCCTCCTTTGGGAAATAGCTCATTTATTGGGGAGTTGGGTTTGAGCGGTCAGGTTAGAAAATCGAACAACCTTAGAACAAAAATAGAAGAAGCTGCAAGACTAGGGATCAAAAATATCATAGTGCCAAAACTAGAGGAGGAACTAAATAATAGTTTTCAAAATTTGATAAATATCAAAGAGATATCTAATATTAAAGAAGCAGTTGAATATGCTTTATCAGACTAAAAAAATTAGAGATACATATCGATTGAACTTCTTCCTGAGTTTTTTAACCAATTCTCAATATCTAGATAACCACCTGGATATAATCTCACTGCTTTAGACCAGACTTCGGCAGCTTTATCAAACCAAATATCTCTCTGATCTAAATCACCATTTTGCTCAGCATATCTTCCCCTTTTTTCATAAATCAAACCTATATTTTTAAGGCATGATGGCTGTTTGGGATTTTCTACTAATGCTTTTTCATAAGTTTCAATAGACAGATCCTCTTCACCATTACTCATGTATATTATTGCCATATTTTTAAGAGTCTCACCCCTATCAATTTTATTTTCTTCAAGTAGTAAACTCTCTTTGTAATACTCTAATGCTTCCGAATAATCCCCATTATTTTGTGCAGCTAAGCCATCTCTATAATAGATGTATGCTTTTTTTTCTTTCTCTGCGATAGGCATTATTTTTACTATTGATTCAGCAATAACAGTAAAAGCTTTATCGATAAAATTGTCTCTGTTTTGATTACTAGGCACCGCTGTAAAAATAATAGAATTAATATAGTAATTTAAAAAATAACTATTTAAAAAGTATATTACATTTATTATTATAGTTAAAAAGGGAAAGCATTAATTTGCTTCAATCGTGAAAAATATGGAAAACATTCAATTAAGAATTACAGGAATGAAATGCGGAGGATGCGTTAGTACTGTTGAAAAAATATTAAATAATTCTGATGGCATTAAAAATGTTTCTGTTAACTTACTAACTGAAAGTGCATATTTTGAAATTACCCAGAAACATATAGAAATAGAAACAGTATTACAGAATCTAGAAGAGAATGGTTTCCCATCAAAGATTTATATAAATGATTTTTCAAAAAAAGTAAATAAGGCAGAATTAGAAAAAAAAAAGAAGTGGAATAATCAATGGAAGAAACTAACTTTTGCATTATTACTTTTATTTTTTTCAGGTTTAGGTCATCTAGCAGAAGGAAGATATCTAAATTTTCCAATATTAGGTAATATATTTTTTCACGCTTCATTAGCAACATTAGCTCTATTATTTCCTGGCAGGGGAATAATTTTTAATGGATTTAAATCATTTCTCAAAAATCGTCCGGATATGGATTCTCTAGTAGCTCTTGGAGTAACTAGTGCATATACAACAAGTCTTCTATCATTAATATTTCCTGCCACTGGTTTTCCTTGTTTTTTTAATGAACCAGTTATGCTGTTAGGTTTTATATTGATTGGGCGTTTCTTAGAGGAAAGAGCAAGATACCAGACTGGTTCTTCAATTGGAGAGTTATTAGATCTTCAACCTGAAATGGCAAATGTCTACACAGAAGATAATCAAATAAAATCAATAAGAGTAAACACTTTAAGACCTGATCAAGAAATTCAAGTTTTAGCTGGAGACAGAGTACCTGCTGACTGCATTGTTACTCAAGGTAATTCATATGTTGATGTTTCTCATATTACTGGAGAATCCAAACCTATCGAGGTAAAAGAAGGCGAAAATCTATCTAGTGGGTCTCTAAATCTTAATTCAACTCTTAAACTTAAAGTACAAAAGGTAGGAGGGGATTCTTCACTTGCAAAACTTGTAAATCTTATTGAGTCTGTAAATGCTAGAAAACCTAGCATTCAAAGAATTGCTGATGAAATAGCAGGCAAATTTACTTACTTTGTACTCATTTTTGCTACTTTGACCTTCTTTTTTTGGTGGAAAGGGGCAAGAAACATTTGGCCCGATTTATTAAGTCACAATAATCAATTTATCTCTCACTCAAGCCATACACTTCATAGTTCTCTTGGGAGTAATGCTGAGAATTTCCTTAGTTTAGCCATTCAATTATCAATTGCTGTTTTAGTAATAGCATGTCCTTGCGCATTAGGTTTAGCAACCCCAACTGTAATAACTGTCGCGTCAGGTAAAGCAGCAAAAAAAGGAGTTTTATTTAAAGGCGGGGACAAAATAGAGATAGCTTCAAAAATTAATCACATTATTTTTGACAAGACAGGTACATTAACAAAAGGTAAGCCTTTCATTGTTGATTATAAAAATAATAATGATCATTCATTTTTATTAAAAATAGCTGCCAGTTTAGAAAAGGAAAGCAGACATCCAATCGCAGATTCCTTAATTCAAGAGGCAAAAAAACAAAATTTAAGTTTATTTCCAATAAAAAAAATTTTCACTCATTCAGGTCGAGGTATTTCTGGAGAATTAGAGTCAATTGATGGACTTATTAATATTGGAAATATTGAATGGCTACTAAGTAAAGGAATAATTATTGATGGTGATGCAAAAAAAGTCATAGAAAATGAAGAGACAAAAACGAACACTATCATTGGAGTAAGTATCAAAGATCATTTATTAGGCTTTATATTCCTTGGAGATTTACTCAGAGATGATTCAATTAAAACAGTTCAAAATTTAAGAGAAAACAAATATAAAATTAATATTTTAAGTGGAGATAGGAAACAAACAGTTTTAGCTTTAGCAAAAAAAGTTGGTTGTAAAGAAACAGAAGTAAAGTGGGATCTTCGTCCTGAAATGAAGCTAAAGACTATAGAAAATTTAAAAATTAACAATAAAGTAGCAATGATAGGTGATGGTATTAATGATGTCCCAGCCTTAGCATCCTCAGACCTAGGAATTGCGGTGGGATCAGGGACTCAAATAGCTAAGGCAAATGCAGATGTAGTATTGATGGGAGATCAACTAAATGGATTACCCTACGCCTTAAATCTTGCAAAAAAAACTATAAGAAAAATAAAGCAAAATCTAACATGGGCTTTTGGTTACAACTTACTAGCTATACCTTTAGCTGCCGGAACTTTATTCCCTAAATATGGTATTCTTCTGACTCCCTCAATAGCAGCACTATTTATGGCTATTAGCTCTATTACAGTTGTAATTAATGCTTTATGTTTGGACTAAATGAAAGGAAAATTTATCGTTATTGAAGGTATTGATGGATGTGGTAAAACTACCCAAATAGATGAACTATCTAAATGGCTACCTAATAGCGGTCTAATAGATAAAGGATCTAAATTAATCACAACTAGAGAACCTGGAGGCAGTCTTTTAGGAAAAAAACTTAGAGGACTGATTCTTGATAATAATGAAAATAACAGGCCTTCATCTCTTGCGGAATTATTGCTTTACTCAGCTGATAGAGCTGAACACGTTTCCAAAATTATTTCACCTGCTTTAAATAACAATGATTGGGTAATAAGTGATAGATTTTCCGATTCCACACTGGCTTATCAAGGTTATGGAAGAAATATAAATTTAGAAATAATTAAAAATATTGAATCTATTGTGTGTCAAGGAGAATCTCCTGATATCACTTTTTTCTTAGAAATTTCTCCAGAAGAGAGTATATACAGAAGAAAAAATGAAATTCCTGACAGAATAGAATCAGAAGGTATTACATTTCTAGAAAAAGTAAATGAAGGCTTCAAACTAATTGCCAAGCAAAAAAACTGGAAAGTTATATCTGCTTCACAAAATATTAAAACTATTTCTAATCAAATTAAAGAGACTTTGCTAAACAATTTTTCCAATTACCAATGATTGAGGTTAAAAAAAATAATTTTTTCTTGAATAAAGAAGTCAATACATATCTTAAAAATATAATTAAAAACAAATCATTTGCTAATGGTTATATATTTTATGGTGCTGAGGGAGTAGGAAAGAGACAAACTGCTCTTCAATTTATAAAAGAGATTTTCAAACAGTCTTCCCCAAGCGAAAATGTTGAAGAAAGAATTAAAAACAAGAACCATCCTGATTTTTTAATTATTGAACCTGATTCTCCTTTGGCAACTAAAAGTACAAGGAGTTCCGATCCTAAAAAAACAATAAAAAGTGGATCTGAGATTATTAAAATTGGTCAAATACGTAATATCAAAACTTTTCTTAGTCAAAAATCAATTAACTCAGAAAAAAAAATTGTTTTAATTATTGATGCACACCTTTTAAACGAAGCAGCCTCAAATTGCCTTTTAAAAACCTTAGAAGAACCTAGTAACGGCATTTTTATTTTACTAACATCTAAATTAAACCTTCTCTTAGATACGATCATCTCAAGATGTCAAATTGTCAGATTTCGATCTTTTTCTAGTAAACAAATAAAGTCTATTTTGAAAGAAAATTTAGATAATGATAAATTAAATTTTAATTCAAAATTAAAATTTGAAGATTTAATTAACACCTCAAACGGATCTCCAAATCAATTATTGAAAAATATTGAAATTTGTAATGATTTTTCAGATGAAATCATAATTAAAATGGATTCTCCAATAAAAAATAGTCTGGAAATATTAGAAATATCTAAATCAATATCTGAAAAATTAGAAATTGTTCAACAGATTTGTTTAGTAAATTTAATTCAAACTATTTGGTGGAGAAAAACAAACAATATCGGTTTAGTTAAAAAACTTGAAAATCTAAAATACCTCTTAAGAAATAATATTCAACCAAGATTGGCATGGGAAATTACTTTTTTAAAAATTTCAATGGAAGATATATTAGATTAATCTGCTGCAGAATTTATTAAGTCAGGATTTCTTGCTTGAATAAACTCTTGCCTAGCAGTTTCAACTTGAGAACCAATAGGTAACTCAAGACAATATCCAGCACCGTATACAGTTTTTATATAAATAGGTTTTCGTGGATCGGGTTCAAGTTTAGTGCGTAAATGTCTAATATGAACTCTTATTGTCTCAATATCGTCATCAGGTTCATATCCCCATACTTCTTTAAGGATTAATGCTGGAGATACAGTTTGACCATGCCTCTGCATAAGACAATGAATCAATTCAAATTCAAGATGCGTTAACCTTACAGGAGATTCAAACCATATAGCTTCAAATCTTTCCGGGACAAGAGTTAAAGGACCATAATTTAATATTTCTTGCTGGTTACTAGAATTTAGTTGCGCTCTGTTTGATCTTCTTAATAAAGCTTTTATGCGTACATGTAATTCTTCTAAATCGAATGGCTTAGTTATGTAATCATCTGCTCCTGAATTAAACCCAGTAACTTTATCTTTTAGGCCACCTAATGCAGTTATCATCAAAATTGGTATATTTGATGTTCTTTCATCTCTTCTTAGTCTCTGACATAAAGTTAATCCATCAACACTTGGTAGCATTAAATCTAGGAGTATTAAATCTGGTGAATATTGCAGAGCTAATGCTTGTCCTTTAATTCCATCTTCGGCTTTTAGGACATCGAAACCAGAATGTTCTAAATGTCTAGCCACCAAATCTCGCATATCACGATCATCTTCAATTAAAAGGATTGAAATTTTCATATTTATAAACTATTAAATTAAAGTTAAGTTTTAGTAATATGATTCTCTCAAGAATTTATAAAGATTGCTGAATTAGTGTAAACAATTTTATCAATTAGAATTATCCAATAACTCATTGATAGCAAAGCATTAGATAGAAATTACAAATTTTTAAAAAATTGAAATTTTAGAATTTCTTTCGATTTTATTTATTTTTTCTTAATAATTAAAGGGTATTAGAAACAAATAATAGTTAAATTTGAAAGAATATCAAATTCAAGTTAACAATATAAGGCATATAAAAATTAAATAGCGATTTTAGTTGTCAAATAGGAATTAACTTAGTTCAAAGTTTTTGATTTCTCCAGAATGTTTAAACTAATAATTTTGTCTATATTAAAAAAAATCTAAGTATTTATGAAAAAGAAGCCTATTATCTATTCTGATTTATCAAAAAAACAACTAGAAAATCTTAAAGAACTTTACGTTCAAAAAAAAGTTGAATTGATGAGTCATCAAGAACTTAAACAATATGTACTAGAAATTATTTCTCATCAGATAAACGATACTATTGGCAAAGAAGAGGAAATGGAAGCATGGAGAGAAATGTCAGATTTTTTTGGAGAACAATTTGAAATAATTATCTTAGAAATACAAACAAAATACATGGACGATCAAATCGTAATTGAATCAGAAATAGATTCTCAGAAAAAAAGAATAGAATTACTTGAACGGAATAATTTCGATCAAGAGAAAAAAGATATGTGGGATGATTAGAATTTATTGAATGGTGTAGTAATTTAAACGATACAAAGGAAAGCATTTCTTGATTTTAAAAGACGTAAAAATCAATCAAAGAACTTATTTTTTTCGCTTTTTATGGAGAATTTCATAAATGTTCTAATTACTGTTCTAAAAAAGATATTTTTAAAATTTATAAATACACTAAATATTTTTTATTTTGATTATTATTAATGTTCTATATACTGTTATTAATAATATAACAAATTTACTTGATTATATCTTCGGCTTACCACTATTTTAGAAAAAAGAGGTCTAATAAATAAAAAGTCACCTTTATGAGGGTGACCTTGGAAAATTTTTGAAAATTATAAACTCCCCGGGCGGGATTCGAACCTGCGACCAATCGATTAACAGTCGATCGCTCTACCGCTGAGCTACCGAGGAATATATGATGAATTTAGCTCTTTAAAGTACCTTATGACAAGTATAGGAATTAATTATATTGAAATTTTGATGGTTCTTGCCAGTTAGATAAAAAACCATTTTTTAACTCTGCTACTTCATCAGCATAAGTTAATTCTTCATAACGATGAGTAATCCACAAAGCTGATAAAGGTTTTTTATGGTCACTTGTAAGATTTTTAATAGTTTGTAAAACTTTTAATTGGCTGCTTTGATCAAGTAACGCTGTAGGTTCATCTAAAAGAATAAAATTTCTATCACTAATAAGAGCACATGCAATAGTTAAGCGTTGTTTTTGTCCACCGCTCAAAGTATGAACTGGCCTTTTTTCAAAACCAGTCATTCCTACCTGATAAAGCACATATTCAATTTTTTTATTAATTTCATTTTGACTTATATTTTGATTAATATTTATCAGAAGTTCACTCCTGCAATTTGGCATCAATATTTGATGATCAGGGTTTTGAAAAACCATACCAATATTTGCTTTATAGTCAATGACACCATTTTGGGGTTTGATTATTCCACTAATTAATTTTAAAAGAGTACTTTTTCCGCTCCCATTTTTTCCTATGACCATCCAAAATCCCGGCTGTTTTATTGAGAAGTTACATTTAAAAATTAAATTTTCTTTTTTTCCAGGATATGAAAAAGAAACATCTTTGAATTTAATATGAGGTATTTCATTTTCAAGGGAATCTCGCATTAATTTTATCAATCTATGTTGAGAGAAAATCCTGGTCTTTTAGCTCCTCCTGCTACTGAGGATTTTTCATATATCTGAACAGATATAATTTCTTTAGCTTTTACAGCAATTAATTTATCTTGGACTTTGTCACACCTTAATTCGATCAAGTTTGAGGATTCTAAAGCTTCATTCATAGAACTTTTTATTTCATCATAAATTCGTTTAACATCATCAAATTCTTTCTTCTGAACTGAAAGTGGAAAAGGTGAATATCTCAGACTTAGTTCCAGCGAATACATAATCATTACAAAACTACCTCCTATAATAATAAATATTTTTAACTCAGGAAGTTATTAAAATTAAATTCTTTTGAGAAAATTATATAAAAGATCTTTAAATGTAATTATCATGAATATAGGAGATTGTTTTTGCATTTTAAAAAATTATTTCATGGAAATAGCAAATGATATAACTTCTCTAGTTGGAAATACCCCGTTAGTTAAATTAAATCGAATCAGAAAGTATTTTGATTGTTATCCAGAAATAATAGCCAAACTAGAAAGTTTCAATCCGTCAGCGTCCGTTAAGGATCGGATCGCTTATGCAATGTTATGTAAAGCTGAAGAAGAAGGATTGATAACACCAGATAAAACAACGTTAATTGAAGCAACAAGTGGCAATACTGGCATCGCATTAGCAATGGTTGCCGCAGCAAAAGGCTATAAATTGATATTAACTATGCCGGATACAATGAGTATTGAGAGAAGGGCAATGTTGAGAGCATATGGCGCTGAATTACAACTAACACCAGGGAAAGACGGAATGAAAGGAGCTTTAGATTTAGCTCATGAGTTATCTTCAACCATTGCATATAGCTATCAATTTAATCAGTTTGAAAACTTTGCTAATCCAGATATTCATGAAAGAACAACGGCTCAAGAAATATGGTCCCAATCCAATAACAATTTAGATGGACTAGTTACAGGAGTAGGCACAGGAGGAACAATTACTGGTTGTGCACGTTTTTTGAAAAAAGTTAATCCAAATTGCAAAATATATGCTGTAGAGCCCAAAAAAAGTGCTGTTATTTCCGGAGAAAAAGCTGGATCTCATTCGATTCAAGGAATAGGAGCAGGTTTTGTTCCGAAAGTACTTAATACTAAATTAATTGATGAAATTATAAAAATAGATGACGATGAAGCATTTTATTATGGGCGTTTATTAGCTCGATTGGAAGGTCTTTTATGTGGCATCAGCAGCGGAGCAGCTTTAGCAGCAACAATAAAAATGGGTAAAAGGAAAGAACTAATGAATAAAAGATTGATAGTTATTCTTCCAAGTTTTGGAGAAAGATATTTATCAACTGCCATGTTTGAATCGAATACCTCAATTCAAGCAAGAGAAGATGGTTATCTTTAATGCATAATTTATAAAAATGGAAAACAATTTCTATGAAGAATTAGGTCTCAAAAAAAATGCAACCAGCAGTGAAATTAAATCTTCATATCGCTCTTTAGTTAAACAACATCATCCTGATGCAGGCGGAAAAAAAGAACGATTTCTTGCAATACAAAATGCCTGGGAAACTCTTAGTGACCCTATTAAAAAAAAACAATATGATAACAATTTTTTCTCTTCCAGTTCATCATCTGATTCATTAAATGAAAATTGGGAAGAGAAATTTAATGCAAAAAAATATAATTCTTCAATTAAAGACAAAGAAGTTGAAATATGGATTAAAGAAATTTACACTCCTATCAATAGATTAATTAGTCAAATAATTAAACCCTTGAAAAACGAAATAAAAGAACTATCAGCGGATCCATATGATGACAAACTAATGGAAAATTTTTGCATTTATATAAGTCTTTCACAAAACAAAATAGAAAAAGTTGAAAAAATTTATAAGAAAAAAATAGTTCCAAATTCTATTTCAGCTTTAGGCCTCGATCTTTATCATTGTTTTTCACAAGTTAAAGATGCACTTTCAGAATTTGATAGGTATACACACGGATACGTAGATAATTACTTATTTGATGGTAAAGAAATGATCAAAGAAGCAAAAAGAATTCAATCAAGAATGTCTACTGAGAAAAAAAATAAAAATTTTTAGATCTATAATTTTATTGAATATATTCTTGAAGTTGATCTAATTTAAACCAAACATCTGGAACAGGTCTGCGCCATCGAACCTGAGCATAATCGTCTTTGACTGAAAGAATCTCTCCAGGACCTTCAAAGACATAATTAGGTAAATCATTATCACTGGCTAGCGCCTCGATACTTTTTATATAATTTTCTCTATCGACAAAAACTAAGCTTCCTTTCTTGATAGGTTTCTTTGGAACAGAATCTGTCATAATCAATTCAACAAAGTTATTTGAAATTTATTATACAAAACTTGGTTGAAAAATAATTAAAAAAAAATTTATACCTGAATAATAATTACAAATGTCTTAAAAATTTAATAGTCTTAATTGATAAACATCTACATGATATGCGTCTTTTACTACTTGGCTGCACTGGATTTGTTGGTAAAGAATTAGTACCAACACTATTAAATGAAAATCATGAGATTTACATTATAAGTAGAAAACCCATAAGTAAACTAAAGGTTGATTTAGATTTCAGTAAATTTAAATTTTTTCAAATAGATTTATCAAAAGAAAAAAACTGGAATAACGAAAATCTTTTAAATACTTTAAGAGAGACGGATGGAATTATCAACTTAATGGGAGAACCGATAGCAGAAAAAAAATGGACTTCTAAACAAAAACAGGAGATTGAAAATAGTCGTATTAACACCACGAAATTTATGATGAAGACCCTTAAAAATTTCAAAATAAACCCAAAAGTAATTATAAATGGATCAGCAATAGGTTATTACGGTACAAGTTTGTCTGATGAATTCACTGAAAATAGTATTAGCGGAAAGGACTTTTTAGCTAATCTTTGCAAAAAATGGGAAGCGGTCGCTGCTGAAAAACCATTTTTCTCAAGGTTAGTTATTTTTAGAATTGGGATTGTTCTAGAGGCAGATGGAGGCGCATTAGGAAAAATGCTTCCTATATTTAAAGTTGGATTAGGTGGACCAATTGGAGATGGTAAGCAATGGATGAGTTGGATTCATAGAACTGATTTATGTGCATTAATTGCTCAAGCATTAGTTGATAAAAAATATTCGGGAGTATTTAATGCTGTTGCACCAAATCCAGTATTAATGAGAGACTTTTCTCAGACTTTAGGCAAATGTCTCAATAGACCTAATTTACTTCCAGTGCCTGGAGCAGTTTTAAAAATCTTGTTAGGAGATGGAGCAAAAGTTGTATTAGAAGGACAAAAAGTAATCAGCAGTAAACTCAAAAATTATGCTTTTAAATATCCTCTTCTTGAGAAAGCAATTTACGCCGCCACCAAGAATTAATACCGTTTACTAGAGCACCAACAATAAGAATTGTTATCAAAGGGACCACAAGAGGATTCCAAACTATCTCAATAAAATTAATAAAAATAAATATCCCATTTAATTGCATGATGATTGCAAAAATGAAAAATATTGCAAAAAAAATTACTGTAAATAAATTTATTAATAACAAATTATCGATAATTTGTTTTAACTTATTTTGATTATTTTCCTTAGTCATTTTTTATAACATTATTGATATCATCAACCATCTTAAGACAAGCTTTGTTTGCACCCATTCTTTTTTGCGCATTTTCATTACATGAGATCATAAACTTCTTATTTAGCTCTATTAGATATATAACTTTTATTATCAATTTTATTGTCTTTTTTATTTGATCATTTTTATCTATATAGTTAGTGGCACAAAAAACATATTTTCCAAGCAAACGTCTTTGCGCTTCTGCAAAAGTTTTTGTAAATTGTGGACCTTTACCTTCAATCTGAATAACAGGTTTTCCTAATCCAATCGCTTGCTCTGCTGCTGTTCCTGCCATGCTGATACAGCAAGTACTTTTCAATAATATTGTGTCAAAATTATTCCAATATATATTTACTTCTAAAAATTTATATCGGAATTTCAATAGAGACTTATCTTTTATTTTTTCCAGTTTTAACCATCCTCTTTTTTTAAATATCTGCTTTATTTGAGATGAAGATAGAGCATTAACTATTGCAAAATTGAAATGAATTTTTTGAAAATATCTTAAATCTGACAATGCCTCTAATATCTCTAATATCAAAACAAAATTATCTAAAATCTCAGGGAATCTACTTCCTGGAAATAATCCAATACTAAATTCATTTTTCTTTAATTCTCTCTTTCTAGGGAAAAACTTATCCATAAATGGATTACCTACAAAAGACACTTTCTTTTTTAATTGCAAAGTTAAATCATTAGCTGTAAGAGAATCTCTCGTATATATTTTTTTTGCTTTTTTTGAGAGCAAGAAAAATTTAGAAGGCCATGGTAATTTTAACTTTCCTTCATAATGACTGGAATAAGCAACTAAATATGTAAAAAAATCTTTCTTACAAACCCAAGCAAAAAAAACTGGCACAATATCTCCAACTATAAAAAAATAATCATATTTTTTTCTTATTTTAAAAGTTAAATGTAATCTTTTTAGAAGATAAAATATTTCCCCTCCAAATATCTCAGTGATTCTTCCCTTAAAAGAATTATAGCCAATTCCTCCAGTACTAAATTCTTTAGTTTTACCGATAATCTTAATTTTTTCTTTTTCGTAATGGTTTCCTTTACCAACAATTGGCAAAGCATGAACAGAATGACCACTTTTTAATAATTGCTTGGCTATTAGACTCCCAGATAGATCTTCTCCATGCCCATTACTTAATATTAAAATTTTAAACAATTTAAAATTCCAACCATTTTTTTACTTTGGTTAACTCAGGCCAATCTGGATATCTACTTAATCCGTCTTCAACAGATTCTTTCAACTCACTTTTCACATCAGGCATCATCATAGACATTTTTTTTATTAACTCAATATGATCCCTAACACCTTTATTATTGGTAGCCAAAAGAGCTAAGGATAAATTCATTCTTGCTTGTGGGTCTTGCTGATTTAATCGAACAGCTTGTCTGGCAGCTGCCAAAGCTTCTTCATTATTTTTCAAAAGTAATTGAAGCCATGATAAACAAGTCCAGGCAGCAAAATGATTTGGTATTTGCTGAATAATTTTTTGGAAATCTTGAACGATTGGAATTAAATCTTGCCCAGATTTATATCTTGATAGAGCTGCATTAAAATCCTCTTCGATGGGATTAATTTCGTTACTCATTATTTATTAAACAGCAAATGAACTTCCACAACCGCAAGTTTGAGAAGCATTAGGATTTACAAAATTAAAGCCTCCTCCAATTAGTTCCTTACTAAAATCTAATTGCATTCCATAAATATATAAGAGACTTTTTGGATCACAAACTACTTGAAAACTTTGATCAGCTTTTAATGAATAATCATAAACTTTATCATCTGGATTTATTTCATTACTACCTATAAAATCCATTGTATAACTCATCCCACTACAACCACCTGATCTGACTCCTACCCTGAGTGCTTTTTTATCACTTTGGCCTTTTAGTAAATTTGAAATTTGCTCTATAGCATCATTCGTTATTAAGATACCTTTTCCATCATCAGAATTCTTAATTTCCTGTTTAACTTCTAAATTTTCCATAAACAAAAAATTTCTACTATTTATAATATAAAAAATTAATCGATAGGATGCACAGAACAAACAATATCCAAACCTGATTTGTTATAATTTTTAGAAAAAGTGAAAATTGCAATAGTTGGTTCTGGATTAGCTGGTCTTACAGCTGCAGTTAATTTAGTTGATGAAGGCCATGAAGTAGAAATTTACGAGAGCAGGTCATTTTGGGGAGGAAAAGTAGGAAGTTGGGAAGATAAGGATGGAAACCATATAGAAATGGGTTTACATGTATTTTTTTACAATTATGCAAATCTTTTCAAATTAATGAAAAAAGTAGGAGCTTTTGATAATTTACTCCCGAAAGATCATACTCATCTATTCATAAATAATGGTGGGGTTCTGAAATCTTTAGATTTTAGATTCCCCTTGGGTGCTCCCTTTAATGGACTAAAAGCTTTTTTTACTACTGAACAACTTACTTGGGTAGATAAGTTCAGAAATGCTTTAGCTCTTGGGACAAGCCCAATAGTTAGAGGATTGATAGACTATGAAGGCGCAATGAAAGTAATTAGAGATCTAGATAGAATTAGTTTTGAAGAATGGTTTTTAAACCATGGTGGAAGTGAAAAAAGTTTAGAAAGAATGTGGGATCCCATCGCATATGCATTAGGTTTTATTAATTGCAAAGATATTTCAGCAAGATGCATGCTCACTATATTCATGATGTTTGCTTCAAAAACAGAAGCCTCAAAACTTAATCTTTTAAAAGGTTCTCCACATAAGTGGTTAACGCAACCTATCGTCGACTACATCACAAACAAAGGAGCAAAAATACATCTTAACCATAAGGTAGAAGAAATCATTTATGAAAAAGAATCTTCCTCTTATTCAGTAAATCAATTAAAAATATCTTCTCCTGAAGGAATTAAGGCAGTGTTTGCAGATAAATTTCTAGCTGCCTGTGATGTTCCTGGAATAAAAAAAATAATTCCAAAAGAATGGTATCAATTTAAAGAATTTGAAGGTTTAAAAAAACTTAGAGCTGTAGCTGTTGCCACAATCCAATTAAGATATGACGGTTGGGTTACTGAATTACAAAAAGATAATACTGGGAACGAACCAATTGGACTAGATAACCTTCTTTATTCTGCTGATGCCTCTTTCAGTTGTTTTGCTGATTTAGCACTATCAAGTCCAGCAGACTATAGAAAAAAAGATATGGGATCTCTTCTCCAATGTGTTTTAACTCCTGGTGATAGATGGATGGGAAGATCGACAGAAAGAATTACAAAAGAAATTGATAAAGAGGTTCGCCGTCTATTCCCATCCTCAAAAAACCTTAAATTGCTTTGGAGTAACGTGGTACAAATTCCACAATCACTCTATAGAGAAGCTCCCGGTATGGAACCTTTCAGACCCGATCAAAAAACATCTATATCTAATTTCTTCATGGCTGGTAGTTATACAAAACAAGATTATATAGACTCTATGGAGGGAGCTACAATGAGTGGTCATTTAGCTGCCGCCGCAATTTTAGAGAAGAAAGCCAAATTAGCAAAAAATCTTGCAGTAAGTTAATTCATGGGTACTTGGCTAAAACATGACGTGATAACAGTTGTTAATGCGCCTCTTGAAAATGTATGGGACACATGGAGCGATTTAGACTCAATGTCACTTTGGATGAGCTGGATTGAATCTGTAAAAACAGTTGACGAAGAAACTAATACGTTACCAGATTTAACAGAATGGACTTTAGCCGCAAATGGCTTTAGATTTAAATGGAAAGCTCAAATTACAGAAAGGGTTGAAAAAAGCAAACTTAAATGGAAATCAATAGGAGGTTTACCAACTGAGGGATCAGTAGTTTTCGAAAGTAAAACTGATCAAGTCACAACGGTAAATTTAGCAATAACTTATGAGTTACCTAAAATGATTGCACGGTTTATGGAAGAAAATATCTTAGGCAAAATGGTAACAAACGAATTACAGGCTAATATTGATAGGTTCAAAGATTTAGTTGAAAAGAATTATTCAAAAAATTTTTCTAACTAAAAATATTAATTGCCAGATCTAGCAGTCCTTCAAAGGTATATTTTTGTGCCTGACTATCAACTCTTCCAAAAATCTTATTACATATTTTTGTTGTCTGAGGTCCAATAGATAACAACTTAATCTGATCAAAATAATCTAACCATTGTTTACCAAGTTTTTTTTCTAGTAAAAAAGAAGCATTTACTACGGTTTTACCGCTTGAGAAAATAATTGCATCTACTTTTCGATTAGAAATAATATCAATTGTTTCTTTCGGAATTGAGTCAGGACACCTAGTTTCATATGCAGCAACCTCAAATACACGAGCACCAGCCTTTCTAAATTGATCTGCAATTAGATCCCTACCACCTGTCTGAACTCTTGGTACAAAAACTCGAAGTCCATAACCAGATACTGGGAAATTATCAATTAAACTTTCAGCAACAAATTCTGGAGGTATGAAATCAGCCTTAATCCCAAAATCATCAAGAGTTTTTGAGGTTTTTTCTCCGACTACAGCGATTTTTGTTTTTTTAGAACATTCTTTTAATGAACTATTAAAGTATCTAAGTCTTTTATCCACAAATTTGATCCCATTACTACTGGAAAAAATAATCCAATGAAAATCATTTATTTGATTTAATGCTTCGTCAAGAGGATTCAAATCATCAGGATCACCAATACTTATTGCAGGCAAATCAAAAACATTAGCGCCCTTGCTTGTAAAAATCTTTTTTATATCCAATATCCCTTCTTTTGATCGAGTAATAATTATATTTCTTTGATCAAGGGGTAGATCAACTTTTGGCATTCTTTTCCTCAACATTATTATTTTGATTTTTATTTTTTAATTCATCGAGAAGTTTCAAGACTGATAATCCTTTGTCAAGAACAACATCGTCTTTAAAAATTATCTCTGGAACTCTTCTCATCTCAATTCTTTTTCCTAAACTATGCCTTATAGAGCTTTTAGCAGTATTCAAGTTTTCCACAATCTCTTTCTTTACTTTCTCTTCAGCAGTTGAAGTTATGTAAATTTTACAGTGTTGCAAATCACCTGATAAATCAATCTTAGAAATATTGACGAAATGATCTCTAATAAGATCATTTTCCAAATCATTCTGCAAAATAAGGGTTATTTCTTTCTTCAAAAGAGAAGAAACTTTTGCAAGACGGTAATTATTTGGCATTATGGTTGTAAATTTATTGGGTTTGTCATCGCTTGCAAGACAAAATAAACAGTTATGAAAGCACTTAAGACAGAAGATATCAAACCTACTATTGTGAGTGGATTTGATCTATTCTTGAATAAAGGTTCAAGCAAAGCAACAAGTCCCCCAACAATGATAGATATCAAATACTTTGGATATCTCGCAACATTAGAGAAAAATTCGCCCATCAGCTCCACAAATAGATTACTTTTTTAGCTAAGTTTTAACAAACATTAAACAGCATGATTACATTATATCAATTTAGGCATAGTGCTTTTTGTTTAAAAACAAGAATGGCTCTTCATGCAAAAAAACTACAATATCGAGTTGAAGAAGTAAAACCTGGAATAGGCCAATTTGAAATCTTTAAATTATCAGGTCAAAAACAAGTACCTGTAATAGTCGATAGTAATGATCAAGTTATTAATGACTCTTCAACTATTTGCGAATATTTAGATAAAAAAAATGAAAACAATCCACTCTTTCCTGAGGATCCAATATTATTTGCACAATGCAAACTAATTGAAGACTGGGCAGATACTACAATGGCTACAACTTGTAGAAAAGCATTAATAAAATCTGCAATAGAAAATCCACAGCTAAGAACTGCATTACTTCCAGATGAAATACCTTCTTCAGTTAAAAGTATTGTTGATAAATTACCTTTTAAAAATCTTAGTAAAATTTCTAGTGTAGTTTTGTCTTCTAAAGATAATTTAGAACTCCAAAAATTACTGGAAGCTTTATCAAAATCCTTGATCAACAAGAAATATTTAGTTGGAGATAGTTTATCAATCGCAGATATTTCAATTGCTTCTCAATTATCCCTTCTTAAATTTCCAAAGTCTGCAGGACCTATTCTTTCAGGCGAGGGAAGCCAAGAATACATAAACAACCCTTATTTAGAAAATCTTTTCATTTGGAGGAACAACTTAGAAGAATATCTTTTTAGTGCTAACTCTCAATAAATTCAAACTTCAATTTATATTTATTTGTTTTTATAGCGTGAATAGAAGGATCACCAACTTTTGAACCATAAGAAGCAACATATTGCACTCCACAAATTGATGGTTTGATTGAATTATCAACTTCCAATATTTCTTCGGAACATTTTTGAAATTTACTAATGGTTTCTACCTGATTAATCCTTGAAGCACCTGGCTTATGTGCTATTTGTATAACTAGCTCATCTGCGAAAAAAATATCATCATCTTGTATCTGATTTCTCCCTGTAATTCTTGAATCGATATAAAAATCATCTTTTAAATAAGTAATTTGATTATTAATAGATTGAGGATCATTTACAACCTTAATTAAGGTTTCACCAAATATTGCTTTTCCAATGGATTCAGAATTTTTTGCACGATTACCAACAATTAAATCTGAATCATTCTTAAAGAAATTTACTTTATAAATAACTGGCTCTTCTGAATCATTAACTATATCTTGAGAAGTAACAAGCCAATTCCCCTCGAACCATTTAGGATAAATTAAATCCTTAGAAGTATCCGATAATTTAAAATTTGGCAAATATAATTCTGGCCATTGATTTACACGATTTTCCATAAACTCTCGTACGTTAGAATCTACTAGAGCAAAAGAACTTTCTAAAAAAATTCCTTGAAAAATCAAGCAAAGAATTAATCCAAAAAGAATTTTCATTATGTCAAATCCACTAATAAGAGAATCAGATCATTATGTATTATTAGAGCCAGATTCAAAAGAAAAAATTGTATCAAAGCAAGAAGCAATTTTATGGTTAAAGAATTGGCTTAGTAAGACAGAAACACAAACAATATATCAAAATATAGAAGATCCTGGTCAGGAATTTTTTGAAGAATTTTTGGAAAGCACTTATGAATTAGAAATAAAATTAGGATACGTTATCAAATGGTTTGCAGTAAGAGTTGAACCAGATTAACTAATTATTTCTTTATGAATTGCATTAATTATTTTCATAGCAACTTCTTCAATATTTTCTTTTTTTACTTGAATTCTTAAATCTGCTTGAGAATACAAATTTTCTCTAGATTGAAAAATGCTCATATATAGATCATGTAGATTCTTTCCCTGAAGAAGTGGCCTATTTTTAATTTCATTTTTCAATCTTTCAATTGCTATATCTTTGTCGAGATCTATCCAAGCAATTATTCCCTGTCTTAAAATTCCCCAGTTTTCCGATTTGGTAACTATTCCTCCACCAGTTGAGATTACTAATGAAGGAATTTTGATAGTTTCTTTAAGGCAGTTTGCCTCTAATTCACGGAAAGTATCTTCTCCTTCATCATTAAAAATTTGATTGATAGATTTTTTTGCCAACTTCTCTATTAATGAATCTAAATCAATATATTTATACTTCAATAATTCAGCCAGCTTCAAACCAGTTTGCGACTTACCAGAACCCATCATTCCTATTAAAAATATGCTTCTGCCCTTAATAATATGAACTGTTTTTTCGATAATGGATTGTTCCATAAAGACAAAAGCGTATTTAAAACCTTAAGATAGTATTATCGCAGACAAGTATGACTTCTACACAATCCAAACCATTACATGGAAAAGGACGTGAATGCGTCATAACTCGACGTGCCTGCTTTAGTTCTAGTCATCGTTATTGGCTTCCTGAAAAAAGTCCAGAAGAAAATTTATCTCTTTTTGGAAAGTGCAGTATTGCACCAGGTCATGGTCATAATTATGAGCTTATTGTTTCAATGGGGGGAGAACTAGACTCTGATGGAATGGTACTTAATCTCTCTGATGTAAAACACTCTATTAAAGATAAGGTTACTGGACAATTAGATTTTCGTTTTTTAAATGATGTCTGGCCAGAATTTAATGTTAATAACCAAGAGGGTATACTTCCCACCACTGAAGCATTAGTAAAGGTCATCTGGAGTCGTCTAAAAGATGATTTACCTCTAACAAGTCTAAGGCTTTATGAAAACCCAAATTTATGGGCAGATTATTTTGGAAAACACATGGAAGCATTTTTAACAGTACAAACTCATTTTGCAGCCGCACATAGACTTGCAAAAGAAGAGATATCCTTTGATGAAAATAAAAAAATCTATGGGAAATGTGCCAGAGTTAATGGACATGGTCATAATTATCTTGTTGATATAACTGTAAAAGGAGACATTGATAAAAGGACAGGAATGATTTGCGACTTATCTGCTCTCCAAGAGATAATTAATGATTTAGTTGTTGAACAATTAGATCATACTTTTTTAAATAAAGACATCGAATTTTTCCATAATTGTGTTCCAACTGCCGAAAATATAGCTTTATATATTTCTGATATTCTTAAAAAACCAATAAATAAACTTGGTGCAACATTACACAAAATAAGACTCCAAGAGAGCCCAAATAATGCTGCAGAAATTTATGTTGATCAAAACTTAACCAATTCATTGCAGTTGAAGTTTGAAAATAGTTTAGTCACACAAACTTGAGTATTCCAAGAGTAATAATTGTTATAGCATCTAGTATTGATGGGAGAATTGCATTTCCTGGTGGTGGTGAATCGCATCTTGGAAGCGAAGAAGATAAAAAAATGTTAAATCAAAACTTATCAATGGTTGACGCCACCATTTTTGGTTTAGGTACTTTAATAGCTCATCAATCAACCTACCTAATTAAAAATATCAATGATAATGGAGAAGTAAATATATCAAAAAGCCAACCAATTTCTATAGTTGCTTCAAATAGCCAAAAATTTAACAATAATTGGAAATACTTTCGTCAACCAATTAAAAGATGGCTAATAAGCTCAAGTAAAATTGATAATTCGTCGAATAATGATTTCGAGAAACAACTATTTTTCGAAGATTCATGGGGAAAAACTTTAATTTCACTCAAAAAACAAGGGATAAATGATCTAGCTCTTTTAGGAGGTGCAAAACTTATAAATTCATTTATAAAAGAGGATCTAATAACAGATATAAAAATTACAGTAATTCCACGAATTATTGGAGGTAGATATACATGGATTCCTCCAGAACAATCAAATGAGATTTTTAATCTCAAAAAACTATGGGAAATAAAATCAATTCAAAATTTAATGAATAATGAAATCCATGTTCATTACAAAAAAATTTGAAATAAATTTAATAATAAATGAACCAAAAAATACATAAAGTTGAAGTCAAATTGTCAATTAAGGAAATCTCAAAAGAGATATGGAATGAATTGGCAAATGAAATTAATAATCCATTTTATGAATGGACTTGGATTAAAAACCTTGAGATTTCTAAAAGTGTTTCAAGAGAAACTGGTTGGCAGCCTCTATATTTTGTTGCTTATAAAAATGAAGAAATACTAGGAATTGCACCACTTTTTTTAAAAAATCATAGTTATGGAGAATTCATTTTTGACCAATCATTTGCAAGATTGGCTCAAGAGCTGAATTTAAATTATTACCCTAAATTAATTGGAATGAGTCCTTATAGTCCCGTAAATGGATATCAATTTCTCTATAAAAAAAATAAAGATAAGAAAGAAATTACAAATTTACTTTTAAACCATATCGAAAGCTTTGCGATTACAAACAAAATCCTAAGTTGTAATTTTTTATATATTGATGAAAGCTGGGGCAACCATCTTAAATCTTTGGGATACTATGAATGGATAAACTCCAGCAGTGAATGGAGGAGTAATGGAGAAAAAACATTTGACGATTTTCTATCTAGATTTAACTCCAATCAGAGAAAAAATATAAAAAAAGAGAGGAAATCAATTACTAAACAAGACATTAAAGTAGAAATTTTTAATGAAGATGATATCAACCAAGAAATCCTTAAAAAAATGCATAATTTTTATGAACAGCATTGTTCGAGGTGGGGAGTTTGGGGAAGTAAATATCTAACTTCTAAATTTTTCGAAACACTGGTTGATAATAAAAAAAATCTTTTACTTTTTAGTGCATCAAAACATGATTCAAATGAAATTTTTGCTATGTCGATGTGCGTTAAAAATCAAAACAACTTATGGGGTAGATATTGGGGTAGTCAAAGAGAAATATCTAATTTACATTTTGAATTATGCTATTACCAGCCAATTGAATGGGCAATAAAAAATAGTATCCATTTATTTGATCCTGGAGCGGGTGGTAAACATAAAAGACGGAGAGGTTTTTTTGCAAAAAGCACCGTTAGCATGCATAAGTGGTTTGACAAAAATATGGAAAATATAATTTATCCTTGGCTAAATGAAGTGAATAAACAAACCGAGATGGAAATTGATTTTGAAAATAAATCTATACCCTTTAAATAAAAATTTATTTGTCTTTAACAAAGATTATATTAGTAATATGGTTTTAATTAACTTCTAAAAATGGATCCTAGTAAAAGTTTAGATGAAAAAATAAAGATTGATAATGACTTATCTAACAGATACATAGACTTAGATCCAAACGGCTATTTTATTATAAAAGTAGATTTAGAAGAAAATAAAATAATTTTAGAGCACTTTCTAAATAATATTAATGATGAAGGCTATGCGCTTGACCCAGAAACAAATGAACCAATTAAATGCGACTCTCAAAATAAGAGAGTTAGTAATGAAGTTTTTAAAGGTATTAGTGCGAAACAACTTGGAATATTGATCACTGAAGAAAGAAATGACTTAATAACCAGATTCGATCATGCTCTATATTTAGGCCGGGAACTACAAAAAGCAGAAGAATGTTTATACAAAAAATTACCATATGTCCAAGATTAAGAAATTAAACGAAAAAATCTAATCTTTTCATCTGATGTTAAATTAAATAAAAGTAAAAAAATTAATGAACATCATTTTCTATTTTGCATTTATTGGTTTTGGTTTTGGAGCTGCTTTCGCATTAGATAAGCTCTTAAGAGCAGTTAAATTAATTTAAAAAAACTACAAAATTTTAATAATCTCTCCATAAAAATCATATTCATCGGCAAAAGAAATATTTGCTTCAACAAATTTACCAATATAATTTTTCAAATCAGCTTTATCCTTAACAGATAGAATTACAATTCCGTCAATTTCAGGCGCGAAATTGTAGGACCGACCTATTAATTCGTTATTATCTGATATTTTTTCTACCAAAATCTTCATTTTCGAACCAACATATGTCTGATTTTTAACTTTAGAGATATTTTGTTGAACTGAAATAACATTATCTTTTCTTGCCTCTGCAACCTCTGGGGATACTTTATTTGGCAAATGAAAAGCTGCAGTTCCTTCCTCAGGAGAAAAAATAAACACTCCCACATGATCAAATTTATGCCTATCCAAAAATTCAAGAAGATGTTCAAAATGTTCTTTTTTTTCTCCTGGGAAACCAACAATCAGACTAGTTCTTAAAACAGCAGATGGAATTTCTTCTCTAATTTTCTCCAAAATTGATTCATTCAAAGAAGCTTGCCAAGGTCTATTCATACTCTTCAAAACATTTGGATGACTATGCTGAAGTGGCAAATCAAAGTAAGGAACTATATTATTTGACTCTTTGAAAGCTCTAATAACTTCATCAGTTAAACCTGTTGGATAAGCATAATGTATTCTTATCCAAGGAATTGGAACTTTAGAAAGCTCATTCAAAAGTTTGGCTAATGATGGTTTGCCATAAATATCTTGACCATAATTAGTTGTTATTTGACTAATTAATATGATTTCTTGAATACCCTTTTTTGCAAGACTTTGAGCTTCTGAAACTATAGATTCTATTGTTCTACTTCTTTGAGGACCTCTTAACTTAGGAATAATACAAAAAGCGCAATTATAGTTACAGCCTTCGGCAATGCGAAGATAAGCAACAAATTTATTTTTATCTACAAAACGAGGCATTGCCTCATCTGCAATAAATTCAGGTATTTTTGAAACTTCATTAACGATTTCCCCTTTTTCTACTCTGTCTAAAACCTTGGCTATCTTTTGATAATCTCCTGTTCCAACCAAACCTTTTATTTCAGGGATTTCTTTTATAAGCTCATCTTTAAAATGCTGAGCCATACAGCCTGCAACTATTACTTCCTTTCCTTGATTTGTATATTCTAGAATTTTTCTAATAGATTCTTTTCTAGCTGTTTCAATAAAACTGCAAGTATTTACAACAACAACATTTGCATCATTTATATTGCTGTCAACTTCATAACCCTCTTTATCTAATAAGCCTTGCATATGTTCAGTATCAACAAGATTTTTCTCACAACCAACATGACTGAATGCAATCTTAGATAGTTTTTTTTCTTTTACATTGAGACTATTTTTTTTCACAACTTGAAAAATAAGAATTAAAAGATTTAAAAAGCATTTCGTATATAACTCTCATGCCTTGATAATATTAGGATAGATAATGTAAATAACAAACTTTCTTTTTGTATGGCCCTTAAGACTTTAAACAGAAGAAATAAAAAAGATTTGAAATGGCCAAAAATCATAATCGCAATTCTTAGCACTATAGGCATAGTTGATACAGGTTCGATTACTTTAAAAAACTGGGGATTATTTACTTCGCTTTCATGTCCTGGGATACAAAATGGTTGTGAAACAGTTTTAAATAGTCCTTGGGGTACTTTATATGAAAATAATCAAGTTAATGTCCCTCTCTCATTAGCTGGATTAATAACATATTTTTCAATATTAGTTATCACAATAATACTCTCGCTTAATTTAATTTCCCCAAAAGAAAAATTAAATAAGTTTTTATGGTGGTTAATATTTCTAATTTCTTGTGCGTCATCAACATTTAGCTTTTTATTGATAAATATAATGTTCTTTAAGATTCAAGCATATTGCTTTTTTTGTATACTTTCAGCAATTTTATCGTTTTCTATCTTTATAATTTCTATGATTGGAGCAAAGTTCGAAAGTAGAGAGCCAATGATTATTAGAGGTTTCATTGTAGCAATTAGTGTCCTTCTGGGGGGCCTAATTTGGTCAACAAATGTTGACCCCTCTAATGCTATTGATGTTGCAAACCCCACTGAAAATGTATCACCAATAGTTACCACTTCAAGCTCTCCCCAAAAAGTAAAGTTTGCAAAATTTTTAAGTGAAAAAAATATTGTTATGTATAGTGCATACTGGTGCCCGCATTGCCACGATCAGAAACAATTATTTGGTAAAGAAGCAGTTAAAGAATTAAAATTAGTTGAGTGTTCTAAAGATGGTAAAGATAATGAGTATGAGCTATGCCAAACGAAAGGAATAAGTGGATTTCCTTCTTGGGAAATAAATGGAGAAATTATTAGTGGTACGCGTGACCTAAATGAATTAGCAACAAAAACGGATTATCAGGGAGATCTTAATTTTTAATAAATCTTTTTTGAATTTTTTGATCTAACTGTTGTCTAGTATGACATTCCCAATTCTTATCTTTATCAGGGAAATCATCCCTATAATGACCTCCTCTACTTTCTTCTCTAAATAGACAAGCTTTTAATAAAGTTATAGTGGTTATTTGTCTATTCTTTAAATCAAGTAAAAGATTTAATGCTCTTCTATTACGTTCACTAAGTTTTATTTTTTGATCAAATTTTATTTTTTCGAGACTATTTAGTAAACCATTTTTATTTAATTGATCTATATCATTTTGAATGTAATTTAAAAATTTACTCATATTTACCTTATTTCGAGATACACCTAAATTTAACCAACATAGTTTTCTTAGTTCATCAATTTTTTCAGCAATTATAGAAATTTGATCTTCTTTAGGATCTTCAATATCAAACTCTTGAAATGATCTATCAAATTGTTCAAATTTAGAAAGGTCATTCAAAACAATTGAAGACATTTTTCTTGCGAAAACAAGACACTCCATCAGTGAATTACTTGCCAGTCTATTAGCACCATGCACACCTGTAGAAGCAACTTCTCCAACAGCATATAATCCTTTTCTTGTTGAAGATGCATTTAGATTAGTTTTAACACCTCCCATCCAATAATGAGCTGCAGGAGCAACGGGGATAACCTCATTTAAAGGGTTAACGCCATAATCCTGACATCGACTTAAGATCGTGGGGAAGCGCTCTACAATTTTTTCTGGGTCAATATACCGAAGATCTAAGCCAACATGGTCTGCATTATTATCATGCATATTTTTCATAATTGCTCTACTTACCTGATCTCTAGTAGCTAGATCACGATTTTCAAGATTTTTAACAGGACTTTCACCATTTTTATCAACTAATATCGCTCCTTCCCCTCTAAGTGCCTCAGATATTAAGAAGCAAGGTGCACCATAAAATTTTAAAGCGGTTGGATGAAATTGCACGAACTCTAAATCTTCGATAGCAGCTCCTGCTTTCCATGCAAGAGCAATCCCTTCTCCAGAGGATTGAGCAGGATTTGTTGTATTTGTAAATAAGTGCCCACCCCCACCTGTAGCCAAAACAACAGCTCTAGATTTAATCCAATATAAATTTGCTCCATCAAGAACCTGAACTCCTCTACATTCTTTATTTTCAATGAGAAGTTCAGTTACTCTTACACCTCTGCAGTGAAGAATATTTGTTTGATTCTCAATATGATCTTCTAGGACTTCAACTAATGCTCGTCCAGTACGATCTTTAACATGTAAGACTCTTCTTCGTGAATGAGCTGCTTCCAAGGTAGTAGCTAGTTGATCAGAACTTTGATCAAAAATCATCCCTAAATTCTGCAACCTTTCTACACAACCTGGAGCTTCTTTAACTAGCATTTCTACAGCTTGAACATCACATAGTCCATCACCTGCTTTTAAAGTATCCTCAGCATGAAGATCAAATGAATCATCTTGTCTAACAACAGATGCAATTCCGCCTTGAGCCCATCTACTGGAAGATACCTTACTAGTATTTCTATTTAAAAGAAGCACTTTTAAATTTGAGGGTAATTCAAGACAAGTCATAAGGCCAGCAGCTCCAGCGCCTATAACTATTACATCCCAATTATCTATTGGTATCGGTTCTTGCGAAAATGGAGGCCTTAACATTAAACCAATCCACTTAAAGTTGGTTGCAGAATTGCTAAAACAATAAAAATACCATCAACAATTAATGTCGTTTGAATTACGTAACCAGAAACTAAGAGTGCTTTACCACTAGTAGTATTGATTGTGCCAGAATCTAAAATTTCTTTTGAAATAAACCAGAGTATAAGAGCAACAAAAACAATAATAAATAATGATTTTATTTGAATAAGACTCTCTGAAGTTTTTTGAAGAATCATGGGTGCATTTTCAGAATCTGCTGTAATTACCTGCTTCCATTGATCCATGATTCCGATTAAAAATATTGTGATATCAGTAACTGCGGTTCCAAATAAAGAAGAGATATAAAAACTTGAACCTATTTTCCAATTAGTTCCAAATCCAATTAAAGCTAATGGGAGAACTACAGCTTCAACAGGTATGTGTAGGATAGGAAATGGGCTTAACCATCCCCAGAACAAACATCCACCAAGCCAACTACCTGATATACCAAGTAATAATGAACTGACAATAAACCACTTATTTGATCCTTTCTGATTCAAAACAATTGCCACTAAGGCAATAACAAAAGTAAAACAAAGAGCACTTATTGGTTCTAACCTAACCCAAGGTGCTTGAACAAAAATAGGTAAAATTACAAAAAAAGAAGACCACAATCTTAAAGATGTAGGATTTGATAAAAAACTATTTTCGTATGAATCAACTTTCTTGTTGGATTCATAGTTGAATTTATCTTTTACTTCAAAATTTTTTGTAATTAATTCTTTCAATGAAAAAGGTAATTTTAATTAATCTAAATCGTGTTTTAGAAAACTGCGAATGCCATATTTTAATAAATAAAAGGCCCATAATTTAACACCTATATTTAGTTTTTTAAAAGTATTTAATACACTTTGAGTCATATATGAGTTTAGAATAAATATAAATAAGAGTATTTGGCCTTAAATTGTGTGGCAAGAAGTTAATTACACGGAAGATCCCATTGATCTTTTGGTTCCTAATATTACTTATAAAATAAACCCTGCAGAAATTGAAAGTATTGAAGCTAATTCTATTGCTGAAGAAATCGGATTTGAAAAAGGTGATTCAATAATTAGTATTAATGGAAAAAAACCAAGAGATTTAATTGATTATCAAATTCTGATTAGTGAAGAAATTTTAGACATATCAGTTTTAGATAAAAATCATGAGATTCACAATATAAGTATTGAAAAAGATCAAGACGTTAATTTAGGTATAAATTTTAAAGATGCATTATTTGATTCAATCAAGCAATGCAATAATAGATGTCCATTTTGTTTTATTGATCAACAGCCAAGTGGTAAAAGAAAAAGCCTTTATATAAAAGATGATGATTATAGATTAAGTTTTCTATATGGCTCTTATTTAACTCTTACGAATTTAAAAAAAGAAGACTGGGAAAGAATTGCTATGCAAAAACTATCCCCACTTTTTATTTCAGTTCATGCTACTGATCCCGCCACAAGAGAAAAATTATTAAAAAATAAAAAAGCAAGAGTGATACTTGATCAAATTTCGTGGTTTGAAAAAAACTCTATTCAAATACATGCTCAAATAGTTGTTTGTCCAGATATAAATGATGGGGATATTCTTGAGAAATCAATTTTGGAACTTGCTGAATTCTACAAAAAAACCTCTAAAACGGTACTTTCAGTCGCAATAGTTCCTGTAGGACTTACAAAATTTAGACCAGAAAATGATGGATTGAAATCAATAAGCCCAGAATACGCAAAAAAAACTATTAAACAAGTAGAGAGAATTCAAGCCTCTCTACAAATTAATCTTGGGACTCGTTTTTGTTGGCTAGCAGACGAATGGTATTTAATTGCTGGGACAAATTTACCTAGTTACAAAACCTACGAAAATATGCCACAAGAATCCAATGGAGTTGGGACTATTAGAAACTTTCTAGAAACATTAAGAGAGAAGACTCAAAACCTACCCAAAAAAGTAAAAAAGCCAAAAAAAGTTAGTTGGATTGTTGGTAAATTAGTTTATGAAGCCCTAATTCCTATAGTTAAAAAATTAAACTTAATTAATGGATTAACAATTAATTTATATGGTTTGCCAAGTATTTATTGGGGCCAAGATCAAGTTGTTACAGGTCTTCTTACTGGAGAAGATCTAATTTACGGGCTGAAAAATAAGGATTTAGGAGAAGCTGTTTACATACCATCTATTATGTTAAAAATTAATACTGATTTATTTTTAGATGATAAAAATATTCAAGAAGTTGAGAATCAAATAAATACTAAAATTCACGTTCTTGATGATTCAAATGATATTATTAATACTTTGATTGGTGAATCGAATATTTTCGAAACTATAAAACATGCTTAGAAGAGTAATAAATCCTTTCTTATTATTGCCGCTTACATTAAGTATGAATACCTTTAATGTTCTATCGAGCGAAACAAAAAATTACATTGATAATGTTTTAGAAGAAAAATTAAATGTTACTTTTGTTGATTATCAAGAAATAGAAAAACTTGTATTAAATAATCAAGAATTAAAATCATTACAAAACTTAGTAGCCTCTGCAAGCTTTAATCTTTCCAGTCAAATTGCCAAAAGATACCCATCCTTAGATTTTCAAGCCAATGGGATACCAAAATATGTCGCAGGTAAAAATTACAGTAGCAATTCAGCTACTTTAAAAACGTCACAATTTACGGCTAATCCATCCCTGAATATTAAATGGGATTTAATTGCCCCACTAAGAGGATCTGAAATTAAAATTGCCAAAACAAATTACAAAATTGCAGAAAATAATTATGAGATTAAGAAAAAAGATTTAATTCAAGAAGCAAGAATCAGATATCACAAATACAAAAAGTCATATCAAGATATTCAAAATAAAAAATTCACACTTGATTTATCAATTACAAGTTTAGAAAATGCTAAAGCGAAGCTAGATACTGGAATTGGTACAAAATTTGAAGTTCTTGAAGCAGAAGCTCAATTATCTCGAGATCAACAATCACTTAATGAAAAGAAAATAGAACATGAAATTAATAAAATTTCTCTTAAAGAGATTCTTAATTTTAAGGGAGATTTCGAAACTAATAAAGAGCAAAACCTTATAGGGTTCTGGAATCATAAATTGAATAAAAATATTAATGAAGGTTTGGATAAAAATCTTTCCTTAAAAAACCTTATTCTTCAAAAATCAATCAAAAAGAGCCAAGCAGAGAGCTTTTTAGCTCAAAATAAGCCAAATATCTATATCAGTAATTCATTATCTAGTACATTTTCAAAAGGTGACACTTTAGCAACTAATATCGACTCTGAAAAATCTGGATCTAATTATACAAATACCATAAGTCTAAATTTTGCATGGAGTATTTTTGATGGCGGACAAAATAAGAACTCTTACAAATCAAAAATAGCAGATGCAGAAGCCGAAAAATATACTTATGAAAATCTAAAAAATGTTTTAACAACAAGTATTAGTAAAGCTTATTTAAATCTTAAATTAAATGAAGAAAAAATAATCTCTTCTCTCAAAGAAATTGAATCTAGCAAAGAGTCTGTAAGGCTTTCCAGACTTAGATATGATGTTGGAATATCAACTCTAAAAGATGTTCTTATTAGGCAAAGTGAATTAAGTAATGCGAAATCAAAAAATATTAATGCAATATATAATTACAATCTGAATATAGATGAATTAGAAAGATTAACTTTCCTTGCTAAAAGTAAAAATTGTTTAGATAGGAATAATACTAAAATTAAGGATACAGAGTCTATTTGCAATATATAAAGATGAATCCACCAAATTTAACCAATAAGCAACTAACTGAATTAGATTCTTTATTTGAATTGGTTAGTCAACGTCAAACAAAAGATTTTGGAAATATTAGTGCCAGCAATAAAGCAGATGGATCATTATTAACAAGTTGTGATTTATGGAGTGACAAAACAATCGTAGATGGCTTAGCTTCAATAGCTCCAGGTGAGGGCGTCCTTAGTGAAGAAGGGCAAAAGTTAATTCCAAATTCCAAAGCTTACTGGGTGGTCGATCCACTCGATGGGACAACAAATTTTGCTGCCGGTATTCCTTACTGGTCTATATCTGTAGCAAGGTTCGTTGATGGTAAACCACAATCTTCTTTTTTAATAATTCCTACATTGAAAAAAAAGTTTGTATCCATAAAAGGTGAAGGGGTTTGGTTGAATAACCAGAAAATAGATCCTAGACAAAATAATCGTCAAAGTGAGTGCATCTCTTTATGTAGTAGATCAATAAAAATTTTACAAAAAAAACCAAATTCAGTATTTCCAGGCAAAATCAGACTTTTAGGTGTATCGAGTTTAAATCTTACGAGTGTAGCAATGGGACAAACTTTCGGAGCAATTGAATCAACCCCTAAGATATGGGATATTGCAGCAGCCTGGCTGCTATTAGAAGAACTCAACTGTTCTATAGAGTGGTTAAAAACAGATCCTTTAAATTTAGTGTCTGGAGAAGACTTGAGCAATGTTAATTTTCCATTAATTGCGTGTAGATCTACAGAAAAATTTGAAATTTTAAAGCCATGGGGCAATTTATTATTAGAAAAATAGTTGCATCATAAATAAAAAATTGCTTGAAAAATTTCTTAATCAGATACAATAAAAATTAAGTAAATAAATAAATATTTGAAGAAAATTAATATGCAGAGAAGTTCAACATGGATACTGAGAAGTTTATGGGGAGCTTGTGAGCGATGGAACAAATCTGATTGTGTTGATTTAAGCGCTGCATTTGCATACTACACACTTCAATCATTTTTTCCCATCCTTCTAATTTCTCTTTCAATAGCTTCATGGTTCCTAGGAAAACAAGAAGGATTAGATCAACAAATAATTGCCATTGCTGCTCAGCTTTTACCTCCTTCAGTAGTTGAATTAGTAGAGACAACATTATTTAATTTGATAGATCAAGGTTTTGGAGCAGGAATTCTTGGGGCTATGTTTTTGCTATTTACAGCAGGAAATGCATATCTATCTCTTCAAAGAGGTTCGGATAGGCTTTGGGAGGACGAAATTCCTTCTAAAAAAGTTAATGCTGCTTGGAGAGTGCAAGCTTCAAAGTTTCTCCGAAATAGAGTTGAAGCCTTTTTAATAGTATTCTTTATTGGTTTTTTAATGGTACTAGATCAAATTAGTGCAAATCTTAGGATGATCCCAAGTAACGTTTTAGAAAATCTTTCAAAATCTAATAATCTAATTTCCGATTTATTATTAAAGTTGCCGTTATTACAAGTTGGTCAGTTTGCAATACCACTAATTGGCTTTTCCTTAATGGCTCTTTTATTACAAGCACTTTTACCCAGTAGAAAAGTACCATTGAAACCACTTTTACCTGGATCTTTTCTTATTGGAATTGGCCTAACCACTTTAAACCTAGCAGTAAGTAAAAGTATTCTCTCACTTGGAGCAAGATTTCAAGCATACGGTTTTATTGGAGGTTTTCTTGTACTTACTTTATGGGTATGGCTTTTAGGAGTAATTTTATATTTTGGACAATGTTGGAGCGTAGTAATTGCTAATATGACTTTAGTAAATAAAAAAAGAAATTATAAATAAGGATAACTAAGGTGAATTATTTTCTTAAAGCAAATAAAAATCTTCTTACCTACTCATTAATAATACTTATCGTTATTCCAATTTTTGGATTAAACTTTTTCATTAGCTTTATTGGAAATATCCTACTTCTTTTATTTTTAATTCCTCTTCTATTATTAGCTTTAATGTTTATAGGTTTTAATTCTTTTAAATCTAAAATTAATACATGCAGTAATTGTGGAGCAATATCACTAGGTTTAAGTGAAACCTGCATGAATTGTGGGGCAGATTTAGAAAATATAAAGAAGAGTAGTCAATTAGATAAAAAACCTAGTGAAAGTACCATTGAAGTGAAAGCAGAAGAAGTAAAGTAAAATATTAACCAATTCCAATTTGTCTAAGAATACTTTGTCCAGTAATTAATTCAGTACCAAGACCAATCAAAATCCCCATCATAGCCATACGGCCATTCCAGGTTTCTGCAAAATTTACAAAGCCAAATCTTGGTTGATTGTCATTATTCATAATTAACTAGATTATCTATCAAATCATTTTAACGTTTTAAGGAAGAATTTATGATAAATAAATCAATTATTTATTTAACATGTCTTACACCATCAACAGGTCGATACTCATCTCCAGTTAATTCCTCATAAACAATTGCTGGCAATCCTGTGTCAAACATTGTTTGCAATGCCTCTTTTAACATAGGATTCCAACCACCAGTACTAACTTTTCCATGCCTTACAGTCCAGTCCCAAGTCCCTTGAAGATCTCTGGGTAATCTACCTTCTCTATCTCTTCGCGCGACTAAGTCTAAAGATTCAACTATACCAACGATAACTGGATTTTTACCGTAAGAAGGGGTAAGACTTAATTCAAGTCTCACTGGATCTTCTTTAACCATTTTCAAACGAAACCTTGGTGGCAATTTGAGAGATCTTATTACCGCTGAAACAATTTTTGTTCTTAATTCCAATTTTTTTCCTTAAATGTATTTTGATTAATCAGTTGTTGAACCTTTTTCTTCTAATGTAGAGTCATTGTCATTCGAAAATCTTACTGTTAAGAGCTCCTCTTCTGTTATGTTTCCTGATTTATCTAAAAGTTCTGGATGTATTGTGTATTTTTTTTGCTTAAAACTGGAACTATTGAAACGTATATTTTTATTATCGCTTATACCCCAACCATTGGACATTACTTTAAATGCTTTCCAAACTAAATAAGTTAAGGCCGCAGAATATATGATTGGAAATAGAATAGTCATCAAACTTATAAATAAATTAATTATATGTCTAATATCATAGCCCGAAAAAAAGAAATTTAGCTATTTTTAGTTAATAAATTATTCTCTAGATTAAATTAATTTATTAAGTAGTTATATTTAAATTACACTAAATAAAGTGCATTAAATCTCTCGCAAAACATAAAAAATTAAAATTGAAAAGATACATCCCAAAGCCATTAATACTAGCCTCATTAATTACAGTGGGCATTACATTTTCTGCAAGAGTAATATCCCAACCATTAAGTAAACCAAAAATTAATGAAGTTAATTTATATTCAAACAAATCTTTCATAACTAAAGCTGTCGAAAGAACTGGTGCCGCTGTTGTGACAATTGATACTCAAAGATATGTTAAAAAAAGAAAATTTCCTAGAAATTCTCAACTATTTATTGACCCATATTTTGAAAGATTTTTTGGGTTAGATTTACCTAATGACAATCGGCCTAGAATAGAGCAAAGCCAAGGGAGTGGATTTATATTTGCAGATGGACTCATAATGACCAATGCTCATGTTGTGAATAGATCAGATAAAGTGATTGTTGGTTTAACCAATGGCAAAAAATTTGAAGCAAAACTAATAGGGCAAGACTTTTTTACTGATTTAGCAGTTCTAAAAATTGAAGGGAAAGGACCTTGGCCAAAAGCCAAATTGGGCAATTCGGCAAAGATTAAAGTTGGAGATTGGGCCATAGCAGTTGGAAATCCATTCGGACTGGAAAACACAGTTACCCTTGGAATTATTAGTAATCTAAATAGAAACGTTAATCAATTAGGAATATATGATAAAAAGCTTGAATTGATACAAACAGACGCAGCTATTAATCCTGGCAATTCTGGAGGACCACTATTGAATAGCGAGGGAGAAGTAATTGGTATTAATACCTTGATAAGATCAGGTCCAGGAGCGGGTTTGAGTTTCGCAATCCCAATTAATAAAGCTAAGGAAATTGCCTATCAACTTATAAAAAATGGAAAAGTAATACATCCCATGATCGGGATTAGCCTAATAGAAGAAAAGAATTCTGAGAGAAAAAATAATTCCGTAAAAGTTGGATATGTAGTACCGAACAGCCCAGCTGAAAAGAGTGGAATCATGATAGAAGATACTATAATTAAAGTCGGCAATAAAAATATTGAAACAGCATCAGACGTTATAGACCAAATAAGTAAAAACGGTATTAATAAACAAGTAAATATATTATTGAAGCGTAGGAATAAATTTATTCAATTAAAAGTAATACCAACTGATATAACTAATCTACAAAATAACTAAAAGATTTAATTGTCATTCTGTTTAAGTATTTCCACACACCTAGAAATACATCTACCATCCCTTATGTCACAGGTAGTGATGCATTCAAAATAACTTTCAATAGGATCAGATATTTGAAAATGTTTTTCTTTGAAATCGTAATTTTTCATTTAAATTATTTAAACTTATTTTTGTATTTTAAGATTAATAAGGGAAGGTAAACTATGTAAAGATAAATGAGTGATCTTACTTAGCCAAATTTAAATTTTATTAAAAGTAATCAAATCTTTTTATGGCTTTGAGTTTTTTCTAAAAAATATTCGTAATTACCATCATATGAAAATAACTTTGAATCTTTAATTTCGACAATTCTATTTGCGACCTTTGAAATAAAATACCGATCATGAGAAATGATTAATAATGAACCTTTATAATTTTTTATTGCTAATTCTAAGTTTTCCTTAGATTGCAGATCTAAATGATTAGTTGGCTCGTCCAAAAGAAGAAAATTACTAGGATTAATAATCATGAGCGCCAATGCTAATCTTGCCTTTTCTCCCCCACTGAGTTGTTTAATATATTTAAAAACAGTTTCATTTTGAAAGCCAAAACCTCCTAAAAATGTTCTTACTTTTTTTTGTGACCATTCAGGAGACTTCTTAAATATTAAATCAATAACCCTTTCGTCGAGTGAAAGTGCTTCAGCCTGATTCTGTTCATAATAGCTAGTAATTATATTATGTTTACCAAGCTTAATTTCTCCGATTTCAGGAGATATTTTTTTCATAATAATTTTAAGTAATGTTGATTTACCGCAGCCATTAGGTCCTAATATTGCTATTTTCTCCCCAGAAGAAATTTTTAAATTAATATCTAAAAAAAGAATTTTATCCTCAAAACTATGAGACAAATTTTTGATATTTAGAACTAATTTTCCTGAGCGAGGGCACTCTGGAAAATTAAAAAAAGGACTTTTTGATTTTGCAGTAGGAGTCTCAATTTTTGAAATCTTTTTTAATTGTTTTTCTCTACTCTTTGCTTGAGAACTTCTAGTTGCACTAGCTCTAAATCTATCTATATACCTCTTCTGTAATTCAATTTCTTTTTGTTGCAATTGAAATGCCTTATATTGTGATTCTTCATTTAAAGATTTCTGTTCGACAAAAAACGAGTAGTTCCCATTATATATTTCAGATGTTCCTCTATTTACAAAAATTATTTTTTTACATAATTTATCTAAGAAATATCTATCATGGCTAATTATAATAACTGCAATCTTAAGCGAAGATAGATACTCTTCCAACCAGAAAATAGTATCTAAATCTAAATGATTGGTTGGTTCATCCAGTAAAAGCAAATCAGGTTTTTGCAAGATTATTTTTCCAAGTGCAACTTTCATCTGCCAACCACCTGAAAAATTGCCAACTAATTTATCAGCATCTTCTATAGAAAAGCCTAATTTTGGTAATATTTTTTCTACGTCAGATTGCATTTGATAACCACCTAAAGCTTCAAATTTTGCTTGATATTTTGCGAGTTGATTTACAAATATTTCAAGTTCATCAGAATGTTTTTTTACATCCAACGATTTCATTTTGTTCTCAATTTCTAAAAGTTTAATGGCAACAATTTGTATATCTTTAAAAGAACTTTCTAATTCTTGTCTTACTGAAAAATTCAAATTACAATCAAACTCTTGCTTTAAATGTGCAATTTTAGGATTTCCCTCTTTAATGATGGTTCCACTCGTTTGCTCTTCCTCTCCAATTAAAATCTTAAATTGGGTTGATTTACCTGCACCATTAGAACCAACTAAGCCAACTTTTTCTCCTTTCTTAATCTCCCAATTAATATTTTTTAAAACAACATCTGTAGAATAAATTTTGCTTACACCTTCGAATCTAATCACTGTTTTAAAAATAGAATTTACAAAATCTGTGGCTTATTTACTAAAAAAAATTTTGTGGAATAAAATTAAATCATGAAAAGAATAGAACAAATTGCAGTAATTTTCATAGCTGCGGCTCTTGCGATTCCAAGTTACTGGTTTTTTTGGACTTTAGCTGGCGGAGGTGGCTACGATAAAAGAATTAAAACTATTACTGATCCAAATAATAATTATTCGAAACCTTTACTTAAAGACCTCCTCGAGCCTTAATTAACCACATTTTAGTTGCCTCGTCATCAATAGTACTTAAATATTCAATAACCTCTTCTTTAGTCACAGCAATATTTAACTCATTGCCAATATCGCATATTTTATCTAAAGCTTTTTTGGGATTTGTTAAGGCTGTCATAAATAAACTTTGTTTCTTTTTAGTATCGTTAGCTATTAACTTATAGAGTTTTTCTGCATTACTGGACATTTTTTAAAAATCTATTTACTTATAGATTATTACTTCAAGCTACATTTTGTTCATTATATTTATTAATCGATAAATCATTATCGGCATCTTTTATTTCTTTTGCAGAGGCATCTGCCATACTTCTTGCGTCTAAACACAAAACTTTTCTTAATTTCGCAAAGTTAGCTGCGTGTGATTTTCTGCCATCTTTTTGAGCATAGTATTCAGATTGCTGAAGAATATGGTGAAGATGAGTTAACAAATATGGACTTATTACAGCTGATACCAAAACATCAGTATTTTCGTTGTCGTGAGAATCAGAATTCACTAATCTTTTTTTCTTTTTATCAATTATCGACCTTTTAGGAGAATCAAGTTTTCTTGAATTTTTCATGGGGTAATAAAACAATTAATTGATACGGACATTAATTTCCTTACTAATAATATACACAAAGATAGTATCCTTGACTAACTGTGTATACTTATAAGTAACAGTTATCAACTTTGACTCATGGCTACCCGGCAAAACTCAACTAATGGGAAGCCTAAATCTCCCAGAATTCAGGTAGTACTTCCAGAATTAATATGTGAGCAATTAACTATTTTAGCCAATAATGAATCTAGGACAGTTAGTAATATGGCAAAAGTGTTAATACAAGAGGGTATAAAACAATACTTCGAGAAGGAGGGTAAATCATTCTTCTCAGAAAATAATTTAAATACCGATAAATTCAGGGACGAACTTGAAAAACAAAGCGTCAAAAGATTAAAAAGAGCCCCTCAAAGAATTAGATACTATAAAAAATCTGATTAAATATAGTTAATTCTGAGGCAATTTCTGTAAATCCGCAGTTTTTCCCATCACTACCAAAATATTACCTCTTTCCAAAATATATTTTGCTGGAGGATTAACTGTTAACTCTTCAGCAGGTCCTGCTGCAAGAACATTAACTAAATAATTTTTCCTCAAATTCAAATCTCTCAAAGATCTTCCTATAAATTCCTCTGGCACAGTGATTTCATCTATACCCGTTTGGTTATCGAGTTCCAATCTTTCAATTAAATTTGGTCTCACTAGTTCTAAACCTAATCTCTCTCCTTGCATTCTGGAAGGGAAGACAACTTTGTCTGCACCCACCCTTTTTAACATTTTTTCGTGCAAATCACTCGTAGCCCGTGCTATTACTCTTTTCACTTTGCTACCTTCACTATCTTTAGCAATAAGTGTCGTAGTTATACTTGCTTCAATAGGTTCACTTATACCTACCACAACGGTATTCATTTCAAGTATTCCAGATTCCTTCATAGACTCTTCATCAGTGCAATCTACAACTCTAGCTTCTATAGAAGGTTCTAATTGTCTCAAATCATCAATAGCTTTTTCCGAATAATCTGCAGCCAAAACATCTGCACCATTACTTATAAGTTCTCTACAAACAGCAGTCCCAAATCTTCCAACGCCAACAACTGCAAAAGTGAGTGCTTCCTTTTCTCTCTTTTGAGACCACTGCCACCAATCAGCCATAATAAAACTTAGTCAATCCTAAACATAAAGATCAGCCCTAGGATAGCCAATTCTCTTTTGTCTATCTATTCTACTCTTATAAAGAGCCTGCCAAAGTGCACTTAAAAGCAAAAGGATACCAAGCCTGCCTACAAACATTCCGATAATAAGAATAAATTGACCGAAATGATTTAATTTCGCAGTTAAACCGATATCAAAACCAACTGTTGCAAATGCAGATATGCAGGTGAACAGAATTTCTAGGAATGTGAAAGATTCTTTCTTAACAAACGTATTTGTTGTACTTAGCAACATTGCCATTAAAAGAACAAAAAGCAAAGATCCAACTGTAATTCCAACTGCCTTTAGAATAACTTTATCTGAAATTAATCTATTACTAATAATCACATCTTTCTGACCTCTTAAAGTTGATCTTGTTGCAGCCATTAAAGCAATAAATGTAGTTGTTTTTATGCCTCCTCCAGTACCTCCAGTACTTGCTCCAATAAACATCAAAGTCATTAATAACAATAGGCCAGTATCGGATATGGAGTTCAAGGAGATTGGATAATTTGTAAAGCCTGCAGTTCTTGCACTTACTGTCTCAAAGATTGATGACAATAACCGTTCAAACAAATTCAAATCATTAAAAAATTGACTATTAAGCAATGATTCAGTGATAAAGAATCCTAATGATCCAAACAACATTAGAGACAAACTTGTCCTAATAACTAGTTTGGAATGAAGGCTTAATTTTTTATAAGAAAGATTTTTTTTATTACTCCAAATATCATCAATAACCCGCCAACCCAATCCACCCATAACAATGAGAAAAACAAAAACACTATTCACCAAATAATTTGTTCTATAGTCTTGAAGACTATTTGACATTAAAGAAAATCCTGCATTGTTATAAGCAGATATGCTGTGAAAAATCGAGGACCATAATCTTTCCCAATTATTTTGAATTTCTACAAATCCAAAAGAATATAAAACAATTGAGCCCATCGATATGATACAAATCGCCGTAATAGCAATGCTTTGAAAAGTTCGACCAATTCCTCCAACCCCAAATTCATCTAGAGTCTTTCCTTTGTCTAATCTAGTTCTTAACTTTGTCCCCTTTACAACAAACCCTTGTAAAAATGTTGTAATTGCCATTAATCCTAGACCACCTGATAAAAGCATAAAAGCCAAGAAAAGTTGACCAAAGAAATTTAAATCAACACCAATATCTATTATGGTTAAGCCAGTAACGGTTATTGCAGAAGTAGATGTAAAAAATGCTTCCCACAAACCAACTTTTGAAGATGAACATAATGGTGAACTCAAAATTAAAGTTCCAATGCAAATAATAAACAAGCCTGTAACAATAGTAAATTGTGGTACTGATAGCTTTTTGTAAGCATCTTTGAACTTATACACCTTACTTGTGAATTTCACGATATTACCCGTAATTTAGAATTATCAATGCTGGCACTGTAAATGACATTATAAGTGTTAATCCAGCTCCATATTTTGCGATATCAAAAAATCTATATCTTCCAGGACCATAAACCATTAAATTTGTTTGATAACCCATTGGGGTCAAGAAAGATTGACTTGCACCGAACAAAACAAGCATTATTAAAGCGCTTGGTGAAATGCCTAAAACACTTGAGAATTCAATAGCAACAGGCAAAATCAAAGCAACTGAAGCTGCATTACTTATAAATTGTGTAAGAATTACTGTCGATACAAAAATTACGACAAGTGCAAAATAAAGAGGCATTCCATTAAGGGCAAAGTTTAGATTGACTGCAATTAAATCTGCTAACCCTGTGGCTTGCATAGCTACACTAAAGCATGATAAAGATCCCAACAATAAAATGACGTCTAATCTAATTGATTTTTGTATCTCTGCAGGTCTTAAACATCCACAAGCCACCATGGCAATAACTGCTAAAAGGACTGAACCTACTAATGGAATATTAAAAACTGAAGGCAAAATCAACATTCCTATTGCAATTGCAATCGATATAGGTTTTTTTATCAAAAAAGGTAAATCGTCTTCGAATTGATCTAAAACAAGCAAATCATTACTAGCTTGTAAACCTCTTATTGAATCTAACGGCGCTTGCAATAATAAAACATCTCCAGCCCTTAAAACAGCTTGGCCTAATCTCTCCTGAACAGTTTGTTGTCCTCTCCTTAGTGCCAAAACTGTTGCATTATGACGCTGCCTAAATCTTAATTCCCTCAAACTTGCACCAGCTAAAGTTGAGCCAGCTGGTAACAAGGCTTCAAAAGTCTTAATACCTTCATCATCTGAGAAAACATTAGCTCCATCGAAAGATGTCTTTTTTTCGCCTAACAAAATGGTATGTTCCTGTTGCAGCCTAAATAAGTCTGCCCTTGTTACGCGTATTATCAATCTATCATCCGGTTCAATCTTTCTATCAGCTAAAGGAGGAAGAATAACTTTTCCATTTCGTTGCAATTCCAGAACATCAACGTCAAATCGTCTTTGCAACCTACTATTTCTGACAGATTGTCCAACTAATTCTGAAGTAGAGGGAATAGTAACTTCAGTAAAGTATATATTCATATCGCCATTTTTAATAAATTCCTTATCTCTTCCTCTATCTGGCAAAAGCACATCAGAAACTAGAATCATATAGGTTGAACCTATAAGCCATACAGGAATTCCAATTGAGGTCAAACTAAATAATTCCAAAGCTCCATAACCTAATTGTTGACTAATATCACTTACAAGTAGATTTACTGAGCTACCCAATAATGTCAGGGTTCCACCTAGTAAAGTAGCGAAAGAAAGAGGTAATAAAACTTTTGATGGTGATATATTTCTCCGCTCGCACCAACCTTCAATTAAGGGTAACAAAGATGCTACCACTGGCGTATTAGGTACAATTCCAGATATTGGAGCAATCAAAAAAGCGATTAAAGAAATTAATTTCCTTGGCGTTCTAATACTTTCAGAAGCAATCAATTCTCTTACTCTGTCTAAGGCACCACTTTTAAATAATGCAGAAGAAACTGCAAACAAACCCATAAGAGTAATTAAGGATGGGCTACCAAATCCAGCTAAAGCTTTTTCAGGAGAAAGAATCCCTGTAGCTATAAATATTCCAACACATAACAAGCCAGTCAATTCTGGCGCAATAGTATTTTTAATAAACAAAATTATTGACATTATTAAAACAACTACCGTTATAAACGCATCAAAATTATTACTAACTACTTCAATTAAATTCATATGAAACTTATTTAACTCAATATACCCAAAAACAATATTTCAAAAAAGTTTACTTTAAATTATCTTTTTTAAAAAACTTTTTAAAAATAGATTTTTTTTGGAATATCCATGAAGATGCAGATTTTAAGCTTTGAGTAATATCAGGCAACTTGGAGGCATATATAAGTCTTCTTGCCTCAAAAGCCAATTTCCCAGATAAAGTAACCCCAAGCCCAGAGATTGAAGCTTCTCCGATTCCTAAGCTAATCATTTCACCATTGTCTTTAAATTCAAAGGGTAAAGGATCCTTTCCTTGAAATAAAAGTTCTAAATTATTGGCCAGATGATTTCCTTCCTGCATAGCGACCTGTGCAGTTATAGGTAAATCCTCCATTCCTTCAATGACTGAAATATCGCCAATAGCAAAACAGTTTTTATATTTTTCTATTTGCAAATTATTATTAACTAAAATTCGTCCAAATTTTTTTGCTATTTGATCAGTTTCTAAGTAAGACAAATTAGGTTTAACACCTGCAGTCCAAATAACAATATCTTTATCCAAGGAAGTTATTCCAACCTCATTAGAAATACTAATCTTAGTTTCTGAGACTTCTTTAACTATGGAATTCAAAAGAACGTTTATTTTTCTTTTTTCTAATGCCTTCTCTGCTTGTTCTCTATTAAAAAATTTGTTTTTATTGAGGATTTCGTTTGATTTTTCTATTACATTAATTTCAAATTTATCTGAAAATATATCTTTAATTTTGCATGCTAACTCGATGCCAGAGGGACCACCTCCAACTATGAACAACTTTTTATGCAACGCAGTATCTTGTGATTTTTTTAAAAAAGAATTTAATTTATTTAGATCGTTAACATCATTAAAAAAATAACAATTTTCATCTACACCCTTTATAAAAAAACTATTTGGAATAGATCCTGTACAGATAACAAGATAATGATAACTTAACTTTAAATCGTCACTAAATTCAAGAATATTTTCTTTGAAATAAATCTTGGTTAAACAATTTCTTAAAAAAGTTATACCGGCATCAGAAAAAATATTTGCAAATTTTGGGTTGGCTTCCCAACTTGTTATTTCTTTACTTAAAACTTCGTACATTAAAGGTTTAAATATAAAGTTAGTTTCAGAATCAACCACAAGAATCGGTAAAGAAGGATTAAGATTTTTTAAATTCAAAGCAAATGTCATACCTGCAAAACCTGCTCCAACTATTACTATTGGTTTTTGTATTGATCTCATTAGAGAAATATTGTTATGCGTAAATGTATTATTAAACTATACGAATAATTTTTAAATTGAGCGAAATAAAATTAAACTCATAAACAAACTGAATAATGATTGAAAAAATCCAAAAAGATATTCAAACCAACTTGAGGAAATATAATCAAGAGCTAATAGATATGAAGGCTCAAGAAATTCTTGCATGGGGTTATGAAAAGTTTGATAATCAATTTGCTATTACAACAAGTTTTGGTATACAGTCTTCAGTCCTATTAGATATGGTCAATAAATTACATCTACAAAAAAAAATCAAAATATTTTGGATAGATACAGGTTACCTTCCTCGAGAAACATACCATTACGCTGAGAAACTTATTGATAATTTATCCTTAGAAGTTGAAGTTCTGCAAAGTGAATTATCTCCAGCCAGAATGGAGGCCAAATACGGAAAACTTTGGTCAACAAATAAAGAAAGTGACTTAGATAAGTATCATGAATTGAGAAAAATAAAACCTTTAGAAAATGGTCTAGAAAAATATGATATTTTCTGCTGGGCAAGCGGCGTTAGATCAAGTCAAACAGATAATAGAAGCAAAATGAAATTCTTAGACGTAATTCGTCAAAGACTCTCGTTAAGACCTTTATTAAATTGGTCAAATAAAGATATTTTTTATTACATGGAAGAGAATAATTTACCTGCCCATCCACTTTTTTTCAAAGGTTATTCTTCTGTAGGAGATTGGCATTCAAGCAGTCCCGACGGTATTGGGACAAAGGGCAGAGATACAAGATTTGGGGGAATTAAACAAGAATGTGGAATACACACTAATAATTAAATTGATCATAAAATAATGGTCTCAGATATAAATTTTTTATTAGTAGGCAATAGTAGGCTTCATTGGGCAAAATATTCTAAAAATCAATCTAAATTCTTCCATACCAAAAAAGAGCAAAAAGTTCCCGAAAATATAGATCTTGATAAATTAATTTGGGCTTCTGTAGGAAAACAACCAAATTTTTTGCTGAAAAGAGAAAATGAAATAAAAACTAAAGATATTCAGTTATCAAATCTTCCTGATTATTTTGGAGTTGATAGAGCTCTTGCCTGTATTGCCGCTTTAAAAATTATTGAGAACCCTTACAAAAAAGATTTGCTAATTGCAGATTTTGGAACAATATTATCAATTACAAAATTGAATTCAAATGGATCTATTATTGGAGGTCAACTTCTTCCAGGTTTTTTAACACAATTAAAATCAATGGAACAAAATACAAAAAATCTTAAAGTTCCCAAAAAATATAATATTCCTATCAAAGATTTTTTAATTAATACAGAAGAAGCAATCTTAAAAGGAGTAATCAACTCTCTCACTTGCGTGATTAATAGTTTATTTAATCCCGCAAAGGATATTTTAATAGTCTGTGGAGGAGACTCTAAATTAGTCACAAAATCTCTAAAGACTCAAAAAGAAAATATTATCAATGCTCCTAATTTAGTTTTGGAGGGTATGATTATTCATCACCTGTCAGGAAGAAAACTAGCTTAACGCAAGGTCTGCAATTATATGATCAGCCATTATTGCTGCTTTTACCTTTAAGTAAATTTTTTCAATGTTACCTTCAGTATCAATTAAAAAAGTATTCCTCATCATTCCCATATATTCTTTTCCCATGAATTTCTTCAGTCCATAGCTATCGTAATCAGAAGAAACTTTAAAAGGTTCAGGATCGGTTAAAAGAATAAAAGGTAAATTGAATTTTTCTATAAACTTCTGATGAGAGGATGCATTATCTTTACTAATACCAAGCACAACAATATTATTTTTTTGGAGTAAATCCCAATTCTCTTTAAAATTACATGCTTCCTTAGTACATCCTGGAGTATTATCTTTTGGATAAAAATATAGTATTATTCTTTTACCTTTAAAATCACAAAGAGAAACTTCTTTCTCAAAAGAATCTTTTAATTTAAATTCTGGTGCTTTGTCACCAACCTTAAGAGCCATTGAAATTATTAAATGAGTATGAATATAAAATACCAAAAATTTGGTTTTATGAGATTAAAGGTGTGCAAGATGTCGCAACTCTAGAAGAAATTAAAACTGCAAAAAACCTAACTAATTCAAGATCAAAGATTTTCTTAGAAACAAGAGCTTATTTACGGCAATCACTTTCAACACTTTTTGATTTAGACCCCCTAGAAATTCCAATTAATGCTAATCCTGGAGAACCTCCAAGTTTGCCGTCTGGAATGGGAAATATCAGTTTAAGTCATTGTAAAGATGCCATTACTATAGTCTGGCATAAAAGCAAAATAGGGATTGATATTGAGAGAACGGATAGAGATTTTAACCATCTAAAATTTGCAGAAAAATATTTTTTTCATACCAATAAATCAAACCATAATAATGATTTAACAAAAAATATGATACTAAATCAATGGTGTGCAGTTGAAGCTGCTATAAAATGGGATCACGGAAAATTAGCTAAAGACATTAAGCATTGGCAATTTTTTGAAAAGCCAAAAGAGTTAATTCATAAGAAGAAAAACATACATTTAAATTATTCACATATTAACTTCCATAATTGGACTATCGCTTTAGCCTATGAAGAAAAAACTTCTTTTTGTCCTGAGATTATTTGTTGTTCGAAAAATTTTTAGTTTTCTTTTCTTTTAAGCATTTCTTCATATTGAGTTTTTTCCCATCCATTATTATTTGGTTCCCATATTTTTAAACCTCGTAAAGATTTAGGAAGATATTCTTGTGCGACCCACTTATCTGGATAATTATGAGGATTAACATAACTATTTGAATTATTTTTTAAATGAAGTGGAACATCAAAAGAATTGATAGATTTAATTGTTTCAATTGCTTTAAAAATACTTTTCGTACTATTACTTTTTGGAGACATAGCTAAATACAAAGAAGCCTGAGTTAAAAAATATAATCCTTCTGGAAAACCAACTCTATCAAAAGCATCACAACAGGATTGTACAACTACTATGGCATTAGGATCAGCTATTCCAATATCTTCACTAGCAGATATAAGTAGTCTTCTAAAAATAAAATTAGGATCTTCACCAGCCTCCAGCATATTCGCAAGCCAGAATAAAGTTGCATCTGGATCAGAACCTCTTATGGACTTGATAAAGGCACTTATTACATCATAATGGTTTTGACCATTTTTATCGTAAACAATATTTTTCTTTTGAATTGCATCCTCTGCTATTGAGAGATTAATCTTGATTTCTTTAGCATCATTTTCAGCAGTTGTTTCTATGGCCATCTCTAGCGCATTAATTAATGTTCTTGCATCACCGCCAGAAAATTTAACTAAATGATTTATAGCATCTTGAGTTAAATAAATCTTTTTTGAATCGTTTTTTTTAGAATAGTAAATTATGACTTTTTGTATGATTTTCTGCAAATCATTTTCTGAAAGAGGAAGTAATGTAAAAATACGAGACCTACTAACAAGCGCTTTATTAACAGCAAAGAAAGGGTTCTCAGTTGTAGCACCAATAAAAGTTATAGTTCCATTTTCTATTGAAGGTAATAAAGCATCTTGCTGAACTGATGTAAATCTATGAACCTCATCAATAAATAAAATTGTTTTTCTTTTTGAATTTATTAATCTATCTTTTGCATTAGCGATTTCATTTCTTAATTCTTTAACACTTGATAATACTGCATTTAACTTTATTAATTTTGAACGCGTATTAAAAGAAATAATTTCAATTAGAGTAGTTTTTCCAACGCCAGGAGGGCCAGAAAAAATAAAATTACTAATCTTATCGTTTAATATTGCACTTCTTAAAAGGGAATTCTCATTCAAAATTGATTGTTGACCAAAAAAATCTACCAAATTCTTTGGTCTTAATTGATCTGCCAAAGGTGCATTATTTTCTATTTGAGAATAATTAGTAAACAAATTTTCTGAATGCATATAAATAAAATCAAAAAATCATTACTTTCAATTCTATGTAATTACTGTAGGAGTTTCCATTTGAGTAAGTTTTGAAATATTTAATAAAGCATCTAAATCATTTATTAGAGGTTTCAAAGCAATCTGAGGATTTAACGAAAGATTCTGTTGAGGATTAAAAAATTTCTCAAAGTAAAGCCTTAATGTTGCACCCTTAGTTCCAGTTCCGGAAAGGCGAACAATTACTCGAGAATTATCATCAAGCACCAATCTTAAACCTTGATTTTCACTTATGGAATGATCAACAGGATCTAAATATGAAAAGTTATCTGCAACTTTAACTAAATGGCCAGCAAAACTATTTCCTTTTAAATTTTCGAGCATAGAAGTTAGGTTGTCAAAAATTTGATTAGCAATATTTGAGGGAATTGCCTCATAATCATGCCTTGAATAATAATTCCTACCAAATTGCTCCCAATGATTCTGCATCAAATCACTTACCGAACATTTTTTCTCAGCTAAAACTTGTAACCAATACAAAACTGCCCATAGTCCGTCTTTCTCTCTCACATGATTACTACCTGTTCCAAAACTTTCTTCTCCACATAAAGTAATTAAATTAGAATCTAAAAGATTTCCAAAAAACTTCCAACCAGTAGGTGTCTCAAAACAAGGTATATTTAATGCTCGAGCAACATTATCAACCGCTGAGCTTGTTGGCATGGATCGTGCTACACCTGTAATACCATCTTTATAACCAGGAACACATTTTGTGTTAGCAGTGATAACTGCAAGGCTATCACTAGGATTTACAAAACATCCACTACCTAAAATCATATTCCTATCTCCATCTCCATCGCATGCGGCACCAAAACTATAAGATTTTTTATTTAATAACAAATCAGCCAAGTGGGATGCGTAAGTGAGATTAGGATCAGGATGTAAACCACCAAAATCTTTTAACGGGTTACCATTCATGACACAATCATGTGCAAGACCCATTTTTTCAACAAAAATATTTTTTGCATATGGGCCTGTAACTGCATTCATTGCATCAAAGATTAACGAGAAGTCTTTTTTTAAAAAATCACTAATTTGATCAAAATCAAAAATTTTCTCCATCAAATTAGAATAATCTCTTAATCCATCAATAACTTCTAAGGTAGTTTCGTCGTAAGGATAAGTTCCAAATTCACTAAAATCAGGTAATTGAATTTTACAAATTTTATAACTAGTCAGTAATTGTGAAGCTTTGAAAATCTTATTAGTAATTATCTCAGGAGCCGGGCCACCATTAGAGATATTCAATTTCACTCCAAAGTCGCCATCAATCCCACCAGGATTATGGCTTGCAGAAAGAATAATGCCACCAACAGCCTTTTCTTTTCTAATTAAATGTGATGTCGCAGGAGTAGATAAAAAACCGTATTTTGGAACAATAACCTTTTGAACTTTATGAGCAATGCATATTTGGACAATTTTTTCTATTGCTTCAATATTGCCATATCTGCCATCACCACCAACTACTAATGTTGAACCTTTTAAATCTTCAAATGATTGTAAGATTGCTTCGATAAAAACTTCTAGATAATGTTCTTCCTGAAACTTTAAAGTACTTTTTCTTAATCCAGAGGTACCTGGTTTTTGATCTAGAAAAGGAGAATTGATATTAATTACACGAACTTGATTCATATTTTTAAGAAACTTCCAAAAATCTAACTAAATTAATGAGGCATTTCGGAAGTTCTTAACATAGCGATAAACCATAATGAAGAAATTAATAATGCACTAAGAATTCCGTAGTTAACACCAAATTTAGATATTGTAATTGGAACTATTAGTGGAAACGTTAACGCACCAAACAAGGGAGTAAAAGCTACAATTTTTTTCAGCATTAATTTATTAAAACCATTCAGTCTCAGCATTATCTTTTTCATTAGTATCGTCAAGTGGTGTATTTCTATCAAATTTCATTGATATACTTTTTTCTTGCTCACCAGATACATCAACGGCTTTAATATCATATTTTTGAGTCCCGTCTCTAAATGGAACTTGAATTCTAAAAGTACCATCTGCAGCAAGAGGCACATCTTCTCCACCTATTGTCAGTTTTGCAGAAGGCTCTGTAGCTCCATAAACAATTAATTCAGCATCAGCAACGAGCCAAAAAGATCTATTTCTAACAATTCCGCTTCCAGAATCATTTAAACCTGATGACCATTTACCAGCACCTGAGTCTGTAAGATTATCATTGAGGTTTGTTGAATTTACATTTTCCATAAATTCTTCAGAACCAACTTTTCTTCTGAGAGGAATGTTGGTTGCTGCTTGGTATAACCTTTCATGCATACCATTTTGTTCTGAAACGACAGGATTAGAAATATCTGGGATTGACTCAGAAGTGGAATCTAAATTAAATGGTACAAATTTATCAAGAATTTGCTCAGAAGGATGAGACCCAGGAACATGGCTTATCGAAGAAAATGCCAATGACATCCAGTTAAAACCATATTTGTAACCTAATTCAACTTTATAATCTCTATCTGCAAGTGGGATTGGCAAGTACCACTCGGTACTATAACTATCAACTGCTATCTCCCTTAGTGTTCCTTGATTAAAATTACTTCCTTGAGAACCAGATGCATCAAATAATCGTAAACATAATTTATTGGCTCCCAAAGATTGTGCTTTTTCTCTATCTGCATCAGAAATTTGCCAAAAAACATAAGCCCAATCTGGGTCTCGGGGTAGGAAAACTACATTTGTTTTAACTTCTTCACTACTGTTGTAAACATCGGAAACATAAGTTTCTTCAGATTTTGACTCAGAAGGTGTAATGTATGTTTTCTTTGTAGATTTTTCTTGATATTTAATTATTAAATCAACTAAAACAGCTTTTGTTTTGCGACTGTACAGCGGGACTGATAATTTACTTGCTTCTTGACGTAATTGTCTGAGGGTTAGTGAGAGTAATTGATCTTTATTCATGATCCCATCAGCCACTTTAAATTCTCCGTTTTTGTTTGGGATCAGTATGTTCTTTTTTTTTAGGAATTGTGTGTCTTTTTGACCTGTCGTCAGGATCCTCTGACTACTAAAAAATTATCAAAATTGATATTTCTCTTCAAAACAGTTGGTATCAAAGAAATTAATTAATTTTCAGATATTTTTCAAATGTAAATTAATTTTCTTTTTTTTTAAATTTTATTACCTGAATTTGTTAACGACTCAACAAAAATATATTTTTTCTTCGGGATCAGTTAAATAGAAGGGAATTCAGCGTTGTTCGACTAAAAGTACTAAATCGTCTATTTCTAAATCCTCAATACTTTTACCTATTTTTTTTGAAAAAGTACTTAATTTTTTCGAAGTGGATTCTAACTGTTCATAAAAAAGATCACTAAATTTTTTATCATCAAATTTTTTGGATTGGTTATCACACCATTCTCTCAAGGGATTTTTATTTTGATATTCCAAACCATTATCTACATTGATAATTTTTAAAATCTGAAGGCAATGAGCGAGTATTCTTAAATGGTGTTTCTGCATTATAGATAGATCAAGATTATCAATTTCTTGGATAGTTTCTATGTTTAATGGGTTAGACAAGGGATCAAGATGATTGGACATTAATTTTTAGTTTTAATAAAGGGAAAAAACTCAATATTGGGGTTATCTTTCGTTAAAGTATATAAAGCTAATTGTAATAAGTTATTTTTGATAACATGGTCAACGAAAATTTAGTTAAAGATGTAGTAAAAGAGCCTTACAAATATGGTTTCGTTACTGATATTGAAACTGACAAAATAGAAAAGGGATTAAATGAAGATATCATAAAATTAATTTCACAGAAAAAAGAAGAGCCAAAATTTCTTCTCGATTTTAGATTAAAAGCTTTTAAAAAATGGAAAAAAATGAAAGAGCCCGATTGGGCAACATTAGGATATAAAAAAATTGATTATCAAGATATTATTTATTACTCTGCTCCTAAGCAAAAAGAGAAAATTTCTAGCTTAGATGAAGTTGATCCCAAACTTCTTGAGACTTTTGACAAATTAGGAATACCTCTCACGGAGCAAAAAAAACTTACAAATGTAGCAGTAGATGCTGTCTTTGATAGTGTTTCTATAGCCACAACTTTTAGAGAAGAACTTGCTGAACATGGAGTTATATTTTGCTCAATTAGTGAAGCAGTAAAAAATCACGCGGATTTGATTGAAAAATATTTAGGTACAGTAGTTCCAGCTAGTGATAATTATTTTGCAGCACTAAATTCTGCAGTTTTTAGTGATGGTTCTTTTGTTTATATCCCAAAAGGTGTTACTTGCCCTATGGATCTATCTTCCTACTTTAGAATTAATAGTGGAGATTCAGGACAATTCGAAAGAACACTAATCATTGCTGAAGAATCAAGTTCTGTAAGTTATCTAGAAGGTTGTACAGCTCCAATGTTTGATACAAATACCCTACATGCAGCAGTTGTAGAGCTTGTAGCATTAGACGACGCCTCAATAAAATATTCAACAGTGCAAAATTGGTATGCTGGTGATGAAGAAGGTATTGGCGGGATTTTTAATTTTGTCACCAAGAGAGGAAAATGTTTAGGTAAGAGAAGTAAAATTAGCTGGTCTCAAGTTGAAACAGGGTCTGCAATTACATGGAAATATCCTAGCTGTCTTCTTTTAGGGGAAGAATCTGTAGGAGAATTTTATTCAGTGGCTCTCACCAATAATCTTCAGCAAGCAGATACCGGCACAAAAATGATCCATATTGGTCCTAAGACCAAATCAACTATCGTTAGCAAAGGTATTAGTGCAGGTAAGTCAAAAAATAGCTATAGAGGTCTTGTTAAAATGGGAACAAAAGCTACAGGATCCAGAAATTACAGTCAATGTGATTCAATGTTAATAGGGGATCAAGCTTCTGCAAATACATTTCCCTACATCAAATCTCAACAACCCAATTCTGAAATTGAGCATGAAGCAAGCACATGTAGAATCTCAGAAGACCAACTTTTTTATCTTCAAAGCAGAGGTATAGAATTTGAGGAGGCAGTATCCATGATGGTCAGCGGTTTTTGCAGAGATGTATTTAATCAATTACCTATGGAATTTGCTGCTGAAGCAGATAAATTACTGGCACTTAAACTAGAGGGATCAGTAGGTTAATTAATCAATTTCTAAACTGAAATGCAAAGTCAAATGAAAGAATCAGATCCAATTTTAGAAGTTGAAAATCTCTCTGCATCTACTGATAATCTTCCAATTTTAAAAGGGGTTTCACTTACTGTCTATCCCGGAGAAATTCATGCAATTATGGGAAGAAATGGATGTGGCAAAAGTACTCTTTCGAAAATCATTGCAGGACATCCCTCGTATAATATTACAAATGGCGACATAAAATTTTTAGGTGAAAACATCAACTCTCTAGAACCCGAAGAGAGATCTCAATCAGGAATTTTTCTTGGTTTTCAATATCCAATTGAGATTCCAGGTGTAAGTAATCTTGAGTTTCTTAGAGTTTCAACTAATGCTAGAAGGAAATTCCTCAACAAAGAAGAATTGGATACTTTTGATTTTGAAGAATTAGTTAAAGAAAAGTTAGAAATTGTGAAAATGGATCACGCATTTCTATCAAGGAGTGTGAATCAAGGCTTTTCCGGAGGTGAAAAAAAAAGAAATGAGATTCTGCAAATGGCTTTACTTGAGCCCAAGATAGCAATATTAGATGAGACGGATTCTGGTCTAGATATCGATGCTCTAAGAATAGTGGCATCAGGAATTAAAAAAATATCTAATGCACAGACTGGAATTATACTTATTACCCACTACCAAAGATTATTAGATGAAATTAAACCAAATTATGTACATGTTATGTCAGACGGACAAATCATAAAAACTGGTGAGAGTGATCTTGCTCTAGAGCTTGAGGAAAAAGGGTATGAATGGACTGATAACTTTATAAAAGAGACCTAAACAAATGGAAATTATTGAAAAAATAAAAACTAATAAATCGAATGATAACCTAACAGAAATACAAAAAATCTGTCTTCATAAATTACAATCATGTCCTCTCCCTAATCCTAAAAGTGAACTATGGAGACTTTCAAATAAATCAAAATTTTCAAACTTTTTAGATTACTCAGTTAATCAAAAAGATTCAAAATTTGAACTGCCATATCCGAAAAATTCTCAAAGCACTATTAGATTAATAATTGGTGAGAATTACCAAATTAAATTAATAGAGAAAAATTATTCAATACAGCAATTAAGTGAGGATGAATTACAAAAATATATCAAAGAGCAGATATCTTTCTTTAAGCAAAACGAAAATTGGAGTGACCTACTAAATATGTCTTTAAGTTGTAAAAATAATATTTTGGGATTAAAAATAAATGGATCAAAAATTCCTCCTATTGAAATTTTTAGTAATGCATCAAGTAATTCTTTAAACGCAAAAACCCTCGTAATATTTTTAGAAAAGAATTGTGATGTTGAATTATTACAAGTAAATCTTGGTAAAGAAAACTCTTCACTATCTCAATCAACATTCTTTTGCTTGAAAGAAAATAGTTCCGTAAATCATGGTGTTGTTTCTTACGGTGAAAACAGATCCAATCTACTAAACTCTCTCAATGTAATTCAACAAAAAAATAGTGCATATAACTTAGGATCTTTACATTTCAAATTCAATTACGCGAGATTTGAAATTAGTATTAAACAAACTGCAGGAAACGCTAAAACAACTATCAAAGGTATGCAAATAACAAAAAAAGATGAGCAAATTTCAACCTATACAAAAATAGAATTTAATGGCCCAAATGGATTTCTAGATCAAATTAATAAATCACTTGCTGATGATAAATCCCATGCCATATTTGAAGGTTCAATAATAGTTCCGAAAATTGCCCAGAGAACTGATGCTTCCCAATTAAGCAGAAATTTACTTTTATCAAATCTCGCACAAATAGATACCAAACCTCAATTAGAAATAATTGCTGATGATGTCAAATGCAAACATGGGGCTACAATTTCGCAACTAAATGAAGAAGAACTTTTTTATATGCGAACGAGAGGAATCACATTAACAGAAGCAAGTAAACTACAATTAAGTTCTTACTTTCAAGAAATAATTTCATTTATTCCCATTTCAAAAGATAGATGGGATTTGCTTGATAAACTTTTAAACGAGAATTAATGGAAACGATTCAAAATTTTCCTGAAATAACGAAGAAAGACTTTCCTCTTTTAAATAAGAACTTCAAAAGTAATGAGCAAATTATTTATTTAGACCATGCTGCAACCACACAAAAACCAATACAAGTCTTAAGAAAAATTGATGAATATTACAAAAACTTTAATGCAAATGTACATAGAGGTGCACATCAATTAAGTGCCAAAGCAACAGAAGAATTTGAAAATGCACGATATTTAATAAGTAAATATATAAAAGCGAATTCAGCAAAAGAAATTATTTTCACAAGAAATGCTACTGAGGCAATCAATTTAGTAGCTAGATCATGGGGCGAATATTCATTAAAAGAAAACGACGAAATTCTCTTATCAATAATGGAGCATCATAGCAATATTGTTCCATGGCAAATGGTTGCAGCAAAAAATAAATGCAAATTAAAATTTATAGGTATAGATAAAGATGGGAAATTAGATATAGACGACTTTAAATCAAAACTAACATCTAAAACTAAACTTGTTAGCCTAGTTCATGTTAGTAATACTCTAGGTTGCTGTAATCCAATCAAGGAAATAACTAAATTAGCTAAACAAAAAGGTTCTTTAGTGTTAATAGATGCATGCCAAAGTTTGGCTCATCAAAAACTGGATGTGATTGATCTTAATATAGATTTTTTAGCTGGATCAGGACATAAACTATGCGGTCCTACAGGTATTGGTTTCCTCTGGTCAAGGAAAGAAATCCTAGAGAAAATACCTCCTCTCTTTGGAGGTGGCGAAATGATTCAAGATGTTTTTGAAGAAACAAGTACTTGGGCAGAGCTACCACACAAATTTGAAGCTGGAACACCAGCCATTGCAGAAGCAATAGGTCTTGCTGAAGCAATTAATTATATTAAAAATATTGGATTGCATGAAATTCATGAATATGAAAAGACTATTACTAAATATTTATTTGAAAAATTAAACCAAATAGAAAATATTGAAATCATAGGTCCATCGCCGGAGATAGATCCAGACAGAGCCTCACTTGCCACCTTTTATATAAAAAATATACATTCAAATGATATTGCTGAAATTCTTGATTCAAAAGGAATTTGCATCAGGAGTGGTCACCATTGCTGTCAACCTCTTCACAGATATATTGGAATTAAATCAACAGCTAGAATCAGCATGAATTTCACAACCAATAAGGAAGAAATTGATATGTTTATAGAAAAATTAAAAGATACTATTAATTTTCTAAAAATCAATTCTTAAATATTTAAAGCATTTTTTAAAAATTCCTGAGATTTTTGGATTACTACTTCTTTATTTTCAATATTTCTAAAACCATGCCCTTCATTATCAAAAAAAATAACTTCTGAATATTTATTATTCTGAATCAAAATTTCTTGAATTTTTAAAGTTTGTTTATAAGAAATAACTGTATCTTTTTTTCCATGAAACAATAAGATAGGTTTTTTTATTTTTTTAATATGATTTATCGGCGATCTATTTATATAATCATCATGATTTTTTACATAATTTCCTACCAAAGAATTTAAATAATCTTTTTCAAACCTATGAGTGTTGTGATGCATATCCTTCAAATCAATAACAGGATATTTACAAATTGCTGCTGTAAAAATAGACCCATATAATAAACAATTCAGGGCAGTTAACCCACCAGCACTATTCCCAAAAATTACTACTTTTTCACTATCAACTTGATTTAATTTGATTAATTCAAGAGCTAGTGCTTTGCAATCATAAGAATCAACAATACCCCATTTATAATTCAACCTCTCTCTATACACTTTGCCGAATCCTGATGATCCTCCATAATTGACTTCAGCAACAAAAAATCCATTCGACGTCCAATATTGAACCTCAGAATTATATGATCCATCAAAAAATGAAGTTGGTCCACTATGAGCTCTAACAATAAGCGGTGGTTTTCTAAATTTTTCAACAAGCGGCCTATATAAAAAAGAATGAGTAGATTTATCTTCAAAACCTTTAAACCAAAATGTTTCAGGTTTTGAATAATCTTTTATATGATCAAAAAATATTTGATCAGAAAAATTTGATAAAACTTTTTTTGCAAAATCAATTTCAAATACAATTCCCAAAAAATCAGTTCCAAAACCTTTTACAAGAACTTTTTTCCGAAAAACACTAAAATCACTTATTGAGGTAAAAGGAGTAGAGAATTCTTTAACAAATTCAAGATCTTTATATTGTTCAACTACTAAATTATTTTCTTTTTTTGCTAAACAAAATAAATCTTTTATATCCCCTGAAAAAAATGTTATTCCTGAGACCCACTGAGGTACTCCATATTCAACAAATTTTCTCTCTACTCTTTTTTTAATAAAAATATTCTCAATTTTACTAGCATCTAAAAACAATAAGTTCCACCATCCAGAACTATCCTCAGAACATACTAAAAGAGTTTCACTTATCCAATAAGGTTGAAAAAAAGAAACTTTTTTTTTGGCATTAATCTGCTCATCTGAGAATTTTTTTATTTTTGTTATCTCTCCATCTAAGTCAATTTCAGCAAAACAAAGATCATTTTTCTCCCAGGGCATGTATGGAGAATCCCACTCAACCCAAGAAAGTAAGCTAACAGAAGTATTAGAAGATAATTCTCCAGCGAAATTTTTAATTTTTTTTATTCGATGAATATCTTGTTTAGTTTTTTTTATGTTTAAAGAAAATAAGTAATCTCTATTATTTATTTCACAGATACCATACAAAAAATTTTTTTGAGAAATAACAAATGAAGAATCGAAATTTCCATCAATTGATTTAGATAGTTGTCTAGGTTCTTGAACTGAATCGAGATATCTATTTTGACCTCTATAATTTGATGCTACCTCTTTAAAAATTTGCAACCATACTGCTTTGGTAATCTGATCTATCCATATCAAATAAAAATTATTTTTTAAATATATACATTTATAAGATTTACCTCCATATCCATGAAATTTATTTTTTATATTATATTTCTTACTTGTTAATTTCTGAGGAAACGCCTCTTTTTCATTAAATGGTCTTGCAAAAATAGCATTTTCATTTTGACCTTCACCAACAAGATCAATCCAAAAAATGATATCCCTAACAACAGTTAATTCCTTAAAAGATTTTTTTTTAGATACAGTTTGCCTAACTTTTAACTGATCATCATTACTCATTTAAAAAAACTATAAAGAATGCAAATTAAAGTGCTAGTATTTTTATAGCTAAACTCTTAAGTAAAAACCTTTTTTTTAACGTGGCAAACCATTTTTCACAACTTGCAAAAAAGTCAAGAACAAATGGAAACGCTGAAAAAATTTCAAAAGAACAACCAGGTAAGCCATCTCTAGACATTTATAAACTTGGTGATGATGTATTAAGACAAAATTCCAAAAGAATAACTAAAGTTGACGAATCGATTAGAAAACTTGCTAGAGAAATGCTTCAAAGTATGTATGCAGCTAAAGGAATTGGACTTGCTGCACCTCAAATTGGAATCAACAAAGAGCTTCTTGTCATAGACGTAAATTTTGAAGATTCAGCAGCAGAACCTTTAATATTAATCAATCCAGAAATTACAGACTTTGGAACAACTCTTAATTCATACGAAGAAGGCTGCTTGAGTATACCTGGCGTCTATTTGAATGTAGTAAGACCATCAACTATAAAATTAAAATTTAGAGATGAAATGGGGCGACCACGTAAAATGAAAGCAGATGGACTTCTAGCGAGGTGTATTCAACACGAAATGGATCACTTAAATGGAATATTATTTGTAGATAGAGTTACATCAAAAGATGATTTGAACAAAGAACTTTTAAAAGAAGGGTTTAACGAAAAAGATGTTATCTCAATTAATTAATCTAATGACTGAAACAACAATATTTCAAAAAATCATTAATGAAGAAATACCCTGCGATAAGCTCTATGAAGATAAGTTTTGTATTGCGTTTAATGATATAAATGCACAAGCTCCAGTACATTTTTTAGTGATTCCTAAAAAGCCAATAATCAGTTTATTAGAGTGTATTGAGCAAGATGCAAATTTATTAGGTCATTTACTATTTGTTGGTAGCACAATAGCTAAATCAAAAAATTTAACTAATTGGAGAACAGTAATTAACACTGGAGCAGAATCCGGACAAACAGTTTTTCATTTACATATTCATTTTTTATCTGGAAGAAACATGAATTGGCCTCCAGGTTAAAACTCTCGAAAGAAATATTAATGGGTTATAAATAAATAAAAACAAAATGAATACTCCAGAGTCCCTAAATAAAGAATCTAAAAATTTATTCAATTTAATTTCAAAAAATTGGGAAGAGCTAGATGATTCACTCAAAACTAAGTTAATAAAAATTTGGAACGTTTTAACTTATAAATGGCAATTACAAATTTTATTTAATTTACCTTTTCTACTATGGTGGGCATTAGATAAGTCTTTTCCAAAAGTTCATGAATTTGATTCAATAATCTTGAATTACTTGAATTTACCTGACTGGGCACTTTCATATATTGGCTTTGGTCAATAGACTGCTAAAAGTTATAATTTATTCCATAACACTAGTCAAGTAATGAATAAAGCAGTTAATAATAAATCCAAAATACTTTACCAATTACAAAAATTAAGGAAGCTATCTCAGCCGTTTTTTCTTCCCATAGATCAATGTAATGGATTCCAATTCATATGGCTTTTGATTTCTCTTTTATTTTGTGTTGGTGGAGTAGTACTTGTTGGTCTTACAGGAATAATAAGTTTTTTTGAAAGCTTTCAACCAATTTTTCTTGAAAAATATTTCGGAGGTGTAGTAAGCACTGTCAATTCAATTTGGGCTGGGAGTTGGGGATTGCTTTTCTCTGCATTATTTCTAATTGGATCAGGAAGCTTTTTTAGCTTAAGACGTCAATTAAAAAACCGTAGATGGTTACATTGGTTATTCCTTGCGATAATTGTATTAATGCTTTTAGCGGTAAACGGAATAAACGCAGGTATTGGATTCATAGCAAGAGATTTAACAAATGCCTTAGTAGAAAAACAAGAAGATGGATTTTATCGGATATTGGGGATTTACGCTTGTTGTTTCGCTGTGGCTCTACCAATAAGGGTTTCCCAAATATTTTTTACATATAAGTTAGGAATAATTTGGAGAGAATGGCTTTCAAAAAGTCTAGTCAAAGATTATATGACTAATAAAGCTTATTACCAGTTAAATCCCAATGATGAAGAACAAACCGATGTAGATAATCCCGATCAAAGAATCACAGATGACACCCGAGCTTTTACCGGGCAAAGTCTCTCTTTCACATTAGGTATTTTTGATGCCTTACTAACATTTTCACTTAATATTCTTATTTTATGGAGTATTAGTACAAAACTTACTTTTTCTTTATTTGGTTACGCCGCATTTGCAACTTCTATCCTCTTAATTGCTGGAAAAAATCTCGTAAAAATTGACTTTGATCAACTCAGATATGAAGCAGATTTTCGATATGGCTTAGTACACATTCGCGATAATGCTGAATCAATAGCCTTTTACTCTGGGGAGAATCCTGAGCGAAGTGAAACTGAAAGACGCCTTGGAGAAGTGGTGAGAAACTTTAATTTACTGATTATTTGGAGAGTAATAATAGACGTCATGAGAAGATCCATTAATTATGCTGGAAATTTCTTTCCATATTTAATAATGGCAATCCCTTACTTCAAAGGAGATATTGATTATGGACGCTTTATTCAGGCAAGCTTTGCATTTGGAATGGTTGAAGGTTCGTTATTTTTCATTGTTAATCAAATCGAAGAACTTGCAAAATTTACTGCTGGTATTGGCAGATTAGAAGGATTCCAATCAAAAGTTGAATCCATTAGTCAAACCAATCCAACAAGCAATCAAAACGTTATTTCAGATTACCCCTCAATTCTTATTAATAATGCTGACCTTTGCCCACCAGGATCAAATAAAACAATAATTAAAAATTTAAATTTGAGTATCGACAATAATCAATCACTTTTGGTAGTAGGACCATCTGGGTGTGGAAAAACATCTTTATTAAGAATGATTAGTGGTTTATGGGAACCCGATCAGGGAATAATTAAAAAACCAAAAATTGGGGAATTATTATTCATACCTCAAAAACCATATATGCTACTTGGTTCTTTAAGGGAACAATTATGTTATCCGACAGAAGTCAAGAAATTTAGTGATGAACATCTTACTTCTGTACTTCATGAAGTAAATTTAAAAACTTTAGTGGATCGGTATCCTAATCTTGATATCAAACAAGATTGGCCACGAATTCTTTCCTTAGGCGAGCAACAAAGATTGGCTTTCGCAAGACTCTTACTAAATTCTCCAAGATTTGCAGTACTTGATGAAGCAACAAGTGCTTTAGATATTAACACCGAAAAAAAACTCTATAGTTTACTTAAGGAAAGAGAACTTTCTCTTATTAGTGTTGGGCATAGACCTAGCTTAAAAGATTTTCACGAGAATATTTTAGAATTAAATGGACAGGGAGACTGGAAATTATTGACGTCTGATAAGTATAATTTTAAGGATTAACAAAAAAAATGAATCCGAAAGAAGAACAAACTAACTCAGAAGTCACTAATCTAGAGAATGAGAGTTTTATAGAACAGCAGAAAGATCCAAATTATATCAATGAACAAATTGGAGATAATCAATTAGATGAAAAATCGATAGAAATTAAAGATGAATATAAATTTGGATGGAGTAGTTATTCTGAAAAAACTAATGGAAGATTTGCAATGATTGGCTTTCTTTCAATAATATTGATTGAACTATTTAGTAAACAATCTTTTTTAAAATGGGCAGGAATCTTATAATTAATCATCAAATCTAGAACTATTATCTCTAGGTTTTTTTTTGTTTGTTCCAACGTTATATCTACTATTTTGATTTTTTGAACTTGATCTATCTGAAGAGCTTACTCTACGAGTCTGACGTAGTTTTTTAGCTTCATTAGCATCTTTAAATGAAGCATCTTCTACTTGACCTGTTGAAGTTTGCTGCCTCATAGGGGATCTAGTAGGTTTCTTTCTTAATGGAGAAGAATCAGCAGGAGGAGAGCTATTATCTTGTCTAGAAACTGTACGATTCATTCTGGGTCTTGACCCTGTTTTAACTCCATCGCGAGATAAATTTCTTCTTTCACCAAAGTTATTTGTTTCTGGTTGTTTCCTATTTCTATCTTCAGAAGTCTGTCTTCTCCTTCTTATAGGCTCGTCATTTTCAAACTGACTTGTTTCCCTTGTAGATGGCCTACCTCTACTTGCTGCAGCAGAGGGTATGGCTCTTGAAACATTCCTCCTACGAGATCTCTCCTCCGTATAGTCTTCTTCAAATTCATCTTCTTGAGGTTTAAATCTCCTAGATAGTCTTTCAGATTCTTCAAACCTATCATAATCGTCATTAAATCGACCTCTAGAATTTCTTGGAACATCAGAAATAGGATCATCATCAAAATAAGATGACCTTCTAGCTTGATCAGTAGCAACTCCCCTCAATCGCACACTTTCATATGCGAAAAAAACTGTAGTTCCTGCTAATAAAAACTGACCAAACTGAAGGATAGGATCTAACCTCCAGCCTTGAAAAAATAATATTCCTCCGCACAAAAGTCCAATTGCTGCGAAGAAAACATCATAATCCCGTGCCAAGGCAGGTTTAAAGGACCTTAAAAAATAAAGGCCTCCTCCACATACCGCGAGAACTATACCAACAATACTGGCCCAATTGAGACTAGCATTGACCACATTCTTTCTCCAAAAATTTATTTTTAAAAGGGTTACTTATATCCCCATATATATAGTGTACTTAAAACTTCTACAAAAACTAGCGTCTTCCAGTAGAAGTACGATCGAGGGAATCTTTCTGGCTAACAAAAATCAAAAATGCAGTAGCTGGAATAACGATAAGTAGTGCAGCAGCAATAAAACTACCTATCATTCCCACTGCGGAATTATTTGCAACTTCAGCAGAAAAATCTGCGGCTAGTAATAAATTTGAGATTTGAAACACTTTTTAAATATTAAATTCTCAATTTATAATACGAATTAAATACGTTTTAATGGGTTATTTATTAAGATGAGTTAAATAATTGTGATTTCCTTGCTTGTAAACTCTCTTCAAATTTTAGATATTAGTTTAGGAATTTCTCTTTCATATCTAACTATAGTTTTTCTAATAAGATTAATACTTACTTGGTATCCGAAAATTGATTTAAGTAAAGGTTTATGGTTATTAATTTCTATACCATCAAGCTATATTCTTAATTTAACAAGAAAACTAATTCCTCCTATTGGAGGCGTTGATGTTGGACCTGTAATTTGGATCGGAATTATAAGTTTTTTAAGAGAACTTTTAGTCGGTCAGCAAGGACTTATAAAACTTGCATTGCATACGCATATTTCATAGAAATCATTTAATTATTTCTCAGTAATTTGGCAATAATTCTTCTTCTACATATTTAGTATGTATCTTACCCTGCTTAAATTTTGATTTATTCAGTAAGGTTAGATGAAAGTTAATTGTTGTAGGAATACCAGTTACTGCACATTCATTTAAGGCCCTATTCATACGTTTAATTGCAGTATTACGATCTTTTCCCCAGACTATTAATTTACCAATTAATGAGTCATAGAAAGGAGGTATTTCATAACCTGTATAAACATGACTATCCACCCTTACACCAGGTCCGCCAGGAGGAAGCCATCCAGTTATTTTTCCAGGTGATGGGCGGAAATTGTGAGAAGGATCTTCAGCATTGATTCTACATTCAATGGCATGACCGTTTAAATGGATATCATCCTGATTAAATTCCAAGCTTGCTCCGCTTGCGATTTTAATTTGCTCAGCTATTAAATCAACTCCTGTAACCATTTCAGTAACAGGATGTTCAACTTGAATCCTAGTATTCATTTCCATAAAATAAAAATTATCATCATCATCCACTAAAAATTCAACTGTCCCCGCTCCTTCGTAGCCGATACTTTTTGCAGCAGCAATAGCTGCGCTCCCCATTTTTTTTCTTAGCTCAGTGTTAATTGCAGGACTAGGAGACTCTTCTAGCAACTTCTGATGTCTTCTTTGAACTGAACAATCTCGCTCTCCTAAATGAACAACATTACCCGACCTATCGGCTAAAATTTGAATTTCTACATGTCTTGGCTTCTTTATAAATTTCTCCATATATAAACCATCATTGCCAAAAGCTGCTTCTGCTTCGCCTTGAGCTGCTTTAAACATTTTTTCAAGATTATCAGAGTTTTCAACCAACCTCATCCCTCTTCCACCTCCTCCAGCAGTCGCTTTAATAATTACCGGATAGCCTATATCATCAGCCAATTTATAAGCCTCATCAACATTTGATAACAAGCCTTTACTACCAGGTACTGTTGGAACTCCAACTGCTTCCATAGTTTCTTTAGCTGTAGATTTATCTCCCATAGATCTAATAGCTTTAGGAGATGGGCCAATAAAAACTATGCCGTGATCGTTACACATCTCAGCAAATTTATCATTTTCCGCAAGAAATCCATAACCAGGATGAATAGCATCAACTCCTCTCGATGTAGCAGCAGCAAGGATATTTGGTATATTTAAATAACTCTTATTACTCAATGAATCTCCGACGCAAACTGCCTCATCAGCAAGCTGAACATGCAATGCTTTTTTATCTACAGTGCTAAAAACTGCAACGGTTGCAATACCTAGTTCTCTACAACTTCTGACAATTCGTAAAGCTATTTCTCCACGATTAGCAATTAAAACTTTTTCAACCATTATGAAAATTAAATTGAAGAAATGAAATGACTTAAAATAAAAAATTATTTGCCAAAATATTCAACAAAATTTTTTAGTGATCAGAGGACATTTTTTACAATACAACCTAAAACGTTATATATGTATAAATATTTGTTTTATGCAATAGAAAAATTATTCATCATATACAAAAAAACTCTTTTTGAACTACATGCTTATTTCAGCCAATAATGTATTATGTTTTTAAGGTTTAGGTATCCCCCGGTTGCTGAAAACCCTTTGCGGACGTGGCGGAATTGGTAGACGCGCACGTCTAAGGAGCGTGTGGCTTCGGCCTTGCGAGTTCAAGTCTCGCCGTCCGCATTTAATGTATTCTGGTTTAACTGCAATGAAAAAAAAATCAGTTGCAGTAGTTATAATTTCCAATGGTCCTGGTGAATTAACTACATGGGTAAATCCTGTAGTAGATGAGCTTAATAAAATAAATAGATCACTATGTGATGACGATAAACACGATTTCACTCTTAGGTTAGTCCTTGTTCCTTGCCCAAATGCCACTGGTAAAGAATTTTTAGTTGCCAATTCATGGAATAAATTCGAATTAATTACAAAATCCAAAAGTTTTTGGAAATTATTAATAAAGCCACATTCCTTTGCTAATTGGCCAAAAAGAGGGGTGGTTATTTTCCTTGGTGGGGACCAATTTTGGAGCATTTTATTAGCTAAAAGATTAGGTTATATAAATATCACATATGCTGAATGGGTTTCGCGATGGCCTAAATGGAACAACGAAATTGCCGCTATGAATGTAAAAGTAAAAGAGTCAATACCTAAAAGATATAAATATAAATGTACAGTCATTGGTGATTTGATGGCAGATATCAAACTTAATAGCGAAATATCATTAAGAAATGAAGAAAAGCACTACATTGCATTGTTGCCTGGTTCTAAGAAAGCAAAGCTTTCTGTTGGAATTCCTTTCTTCTTGGAAGTTGCAGATCATATCGCTGAAGAAAATAAAAATATAAATTTTATAATTCCCATTGCTCCAACTACTGATAAAAGTGAATATTTATTTTTTCAAAGCAACAAAAATCCAATTGCTAAGTATTACTCATCAAAAATCAAAACAATTAAAAACTTCAGAGACTCACGTTTTGATTATGTAATTGAAACATCAAAAAATACAAAGATTTATCTAATAAAGAAACATCCTTGCTATGAAATATTAAAAGAGTGTGATCTTGCAATTACAACTGTAGGAGCAAATACTGCAGAATTAGCAGCAATTAGTCTTCCAATGTTAGTTGTTCTGCCAACTCAACATTTAAATATGATGAATGCCTGGGATGGTATTTTTGGAGTAATTGGAAAAATTTCATTTATAAATAGATTCCTAACTTTCATAATTAAAAATTTCTATTTTAAAAAAAAGAAGTTTTTTGCATGGCCAAATATTAAAGCTAAAAAAATGATTGTCCCTGAAAGGATAGGTAATATTTCGCCAAAAAAAATTGCAAGAGAAGTATTATTTCTTATTAAAAATAGAGATCAATTAAAAAGTATTAGGGATAATCTTCATAAAGAAAGAGGGGATAAAGGTGCTGCAAAAAAACTTGCTTCTATAATTATTAATTCAATAAAAAAACTTTAACAATTACCAGGGATCATCAATTTCAAACTTTTCTGATTTTTTATTATCTTTAACTAAATTTTGTTCATCTAGTGGTTCAATATCTAAAGTTTCAGTTGCATTTTGAATTGGTCTTTTCGAAGCTAAATTAATAGTTGATTGTCTCTTTTGTTTAAAATCAATATTGTTTTTTTCATCTATTTGATTAACAATATTTTGATTCTCTATCTGATCAGAATAATCACTATCCATGTATAGCTTTTTTCTGTCATTTATTTCCTCTGCAGAACCCTTTATTTCAACATATTCAAGTTCATCTTCATAATCATCTTCATAATCATCTTGTTCAACAACTTCTTCATATTCCTCGACGAAATTATTTTGCTGTTCTGATTCAGAACCTGAAAGTAACTGATTCTCAACAGGTACAAGATTTGCTGAGTATCATTTGCTTCCCTTTCATCCCATGAAGAACCCCCTACTCCAAGTTTCTCAAGTAATCCACTACTGAGTTGTTTCAATTTCTCTTCAGCACCCTCATAAACAATAATCCTATCGGTACCACTACTTACAATTTCCTCAACAGGTATTTCCCAAGTACTTAAAACTCCCTCACCTAAAAGCGGAACACCAACAGCACCCATCACAAGAGATATCAAATCCCCAGTCTCAATATCAAAAGAAAAGCCAAGAACTCTTCCTAAAAGTTGTCCAGATTCTGTAATCACCTGACAATTAATTACCTTCCCATATCTTTCTGGAGAAAAACTCTCACTCAAAGAATCTAGGGAGTCAACTAATATGACATCTCCAACTTGCTTTATACTTTCTAAAGGCATCCATTTTGGTAAACCTGGTAAAAATCTTGTAAGTGGATTATCTCTTAATCCCAAAGCGACCACCTCTCTTCTATCGATATCAACAACAACTTCCCCAACTACGCCTAGCCGCCTCCCAGTATCTGTAGTGATCACTTGTGTTCCCATTAATTCTGACCTTAACCATAAACGTTCGCTAGGAACCGAATTAGGGAGATTATTATTAGCAGATGTGTTAGACAAGCTCATAAATTTCTTTTTATCATTCTGACGTATAAATTTAAAAAAGTGTGTTTATGCAGCATTTGGTAACCCAAGAACTTGAGTATTAGCACCTCTTGCTTGCGCAACCCCAATTGTTCGTTCAGACGCACTAATCATAGGCCTTCTATGACTTACGACTATAAATTGAGCATTTGATGACTGATTCGATATTAGTTTTGACAACCTTTCAACATTAATACCATCTAAAAAACTATCAACCTCATCTAATGCATAAAAAGGTGAAGGTTTATACTTTTGCAAAGCAAATAAAAAACTTAAAGCAGTTAACGATTTTTCGCCACCTGACATAGAGGCTAATCTTCTTACATTTTTTCCCTTAGGATGAGCCACTAAAGTTAATCCTCCTTCTAAAGGTGAATTAGGATTTTCAAGTTGAAGAAATCCATCTCCATCAGATAAATTTGCAAAAATTTCTCTAAAATGTCTATCAACTTCTGTAAATGCTTGCATAAAAGCTTCCTGACGCATTGTAGATACAGTTTCTATTCTCAGCAATAATTCAGATCTTTCAATAGATAGAATTTCTAATTTTTCTCGTAAACCATTTAATCTCTCAATTAATTCTTCTAGTTCATCAAGAGCCAACATATTAACAGGTTCTAAGCTTTGCAGTTTTGCATTAATGATCGAAATTTCTGATTGCAAAGATTCAAGACTCTTCCCTTCATATTCTCCAAACTGCGGGGAAGGATTAGGTAAATCTTTTTTATAATTTTCTAATTTTATTTTCTCGCTCCTCATCTCTTCTTTAAGAGAATGCATATCCCTTTCAAGATATTCAAGCTTCAACAGATAGCTATTATTTTCCTGCCTTTTATTTGAAATTGAAGAATTTAATTCATCTCTTTTCCTTCTCAATAAACCTAAATCCTTTTCTAGAGCGTTTTTTTGATTATCGAGGTCTAAAAGCTCTTTTTTAAATGCATCTCTTTTTTCTATCCATTCATTATGAGAAATTGCGAGTTGTTTAATAGATTCCTGCAAGTTTTTTTCTTGTAGCAAAGTAATTTTTAATGAATTATTGATACGCTCTTTATTTAAAGCAAATTGATTCTTTTTATCTAATAATGCATCTCTTTCCTTAAAAAGTAATTCAAGTTTTTTATCAAGATTATTAAAATCATTATTAAAAGCTATTAATGATGATTTTTGATTTTTTTCATAATTTGCCTTTTGAATGTTTTGTAATTGATCAAACTTATCATGATAAGGCTTCAATTCACTTTTTAAATGATCTAACTCGTTAACTAGTAAATTATTAGCAGTATCAAGTTTATTTAATCTCGATTTACATTCCTCAATTCTTTGCGAAACAGCCTTAAGAGAATCTTGATTGACCTCAATTTCTCTATTAAATGAGGCGCAATCCTCAATTATTCGACTGTGGTTAGAATTTAATTTACTAAGTCTATTATTTTTTATTATCAAATCATTATTTGATTTTTTTAAAGCTTCTTCGATAACTAATAATCTTTCTTTTAAGGGACTAGAATCATCATTATCATTGTTAATTCCAAACCTATAAGCCAAATCTTTATTTAACTTACTGCCTCCTGTAATAGCACCACTTGTTTCTAATAATTCACCACTTAAGGTAACCAACCTATTTTTTTGTGTAGATAACCTAGCTGAGGATAAGTCTGAAAAAACCAAAGTATCTCCAAAAACATATCGAAAAACTTCTAAATAGACTTCATCAAAAGTAACTAGATTAATAGCTTTATCAATAAATCCATTCTCCCAGTTATTTTCAAATCTTGAAATTGCATAATTCTTTTTTTGACTTTTAATTCTATTTAAAGGTAAAAAAGTTAATCTTCCCGCTTTCTTCTTTTTAAGAATTTCAATTGCTTTAGCAGCAATATGATCATTATCAACAACAATTTGTCCTAATCTATTGCCAGCAGCAATTTCTAATGCATATCTATTTTTTTCACTGACCTCTCCAAGTTGAGCTACATAACCATGTATACCCTCTAACCCAGCTTCTAAAAGAATTCTAAGAGCATATGAACCTCTAGATTCGTTTAAAGCTTCCTTTCTGCTTTCGAATCTAGATAAATCCTTTTCAAGTCTTAATTGCTCGTTATTTAGCCTTGATTTAGTTTTAATTAATAAATCAATTTCATTTTTTAAAGAATTAATTTCTGCACTATTACTTGCCAAGTTTTTGTTCTTTGTATCGGATGTCTCTTTTTTGCTTTGATTTCCCTTAAAAAGTTTCTGCTTTTCTAAGTCTAAGGAGTCGATCTGAGACAAGATCTCCTCTTTTTGAATATTATTTTGAATAGTTTCTTCTTCAATTTTCCTTTTTTTTAATTCCAAAGGATTAATTTGATCTTTTATACTTTCAAGCTCAGCATTTAATTTGATACTTTGTTTTGAGAATTCTCCAGATTCTCCAGCCGCATCAGAAAGTTTTTTTCTGGATAATTTGTGTTTTAAAGTGAGATCATCAATTTGCAAGTTCAATTGATTTAAAAAATTATCATCGAAATTTTCTTGTCTCATCTTTTCTGACTCGATATTCCTCTTAGAAATTGCAATTTCATCTCTCTGCTGTTGTAATTTAATACCTTCTTCTTTATTCAGACTTGATATCCTATCAAGTTCTCTCAAGCTAGAATTAATACTTCCAATATCAGAATTCACTTTTATCAATTTATCCTCTCCTTTCTCCTTAAGCTCATCAACAAGTATTTTCAAAGCATCTTCTAAGACTGATATTTCTTTACTAATAGATTCTTTTTGTTTATTAAATAAAAATTTATTTTTTTCAATTTCACTTTCTTTTTTTTCTATAGCTTCAACATGCTTAACTTGTTTTTCAAAAATAAGAACTTTCTCAAGTTCCATTATTTGTAATAGTTTTGCCTTTAACTCTTTATATCGCTTTGCTTTTTCACATTCTTTTTCAAGTTTATGTTTACTAGATTGCAATTCATTTTCTAAAATTTCACATCTTTCTTGTCTTTCGAAAACGTCATTTAATTTTGCATTAGTTTGTTCTATTCTTGTATCAAAAAGTGCGACTCCTGCTAATTCATCAATAAGATTTCTCCTCTCCTTATTATTCATTGAAACAATTCTTGTTACATCACCCTGCATAACAACATTGCTGCCCTCAGGATCAACACTAATATCCCTTAATATTCTTTGTATTTGTTGCAAGGTACATTGTTTTCCATCAGAAGTATAAGTAGAAGCATAAGAACCACCTGGCATAAGCCTTAATTTTCTAGAAACTATCCATTCTTTTTGACCTTTATTCAGAGCAATTTCTTCTTCTTCTATTTCCAAAGGCGGAAGGTCCTCTTTAGGAGACCAATCTTGAATATTAAATTTTACCGATACAGATGTTTCTGATGACTTACCCTCTTTAACTTTGGAGTTATTTATGAGGTCTGGTAATCTTTCAGCCCTCATCCCTCTACTATTAGCTAGACCTAAACAGAATAAAATTCCATCTAAAATATTACTTTTCCCAGAACCGTTAGGACCCGTAACCACCGTAAATCCTTCTTCAAGAGGAATTTTTACATTTCCCCCAAAAGATTTAAAATTTTCAAACTCGACCTGATTGATATGTACCAATCTCAAGTCTCAATAGCTAAATAAGAATAACTAATTTGCAAAAATTCTCAATAGAAATATTACGTTTATTTATAAATGAATATTAATAATTTTTGCTCAATCGGCAAGAATTAGCCGAAATTTCAAACAAACCATAAAGGAGTTCACCATCCAAAATGTATCTATAATATTCAGAGTCAAATTTATCAGAAACGTTTTTAAATATTCCATGATCAATTCTTTTTACAAACCCTCTATTATCAGAAAGTTCGTGTTCTATCCTGGATAACCATACAAGTCTATGATTTGGCTGCTTATAAATTTCTATTGAAGCTTGATTTAATAGAGGTAGTTTTAAAAATTTCCAAGTTAAACAATCTATTCCATTTTCAACAAGAAAATCATAATGAATATCTACAGAGTTAGCAAAATAAACTTTATGTTCAAGCAAAACCCATTTATTCATTATCTAGTTGATAAATAAATCAAATCTATTTTCAAAACAAAGTTGAGATAAAAATATATTTTCTTATAGATGGTTCCTGTTATTTAATTACTTGCATCAGGAACAAATCGTAAAGCAATGAATAGCAAACTTCCAGCTCCTGCAATAGCTGCAGCTACTAATCCAAAATCTGTAGGGATTGTGCGAGATGCAAAAATTAATGATGCAAATGTAATATCCATGATGAAATTTAAACTCATTTAATAAATTCAGTAATAGCTTAACAAAACCTTCTTACAGAACCGAGTAGATAAATAAAATGTAAATAAACTTTTATATGTTTTTATTCTATATAAATCGCACAATTCTTTAGGTAAGGGTTCCAAATTAAGAAAATAGGGTCTAATCTTAAAATAAATAAGTTTAAATAATGGAGACTTACCATCCTCCCAAAGAAGTAGAAGAAAAAAAAGATAACTCTGATCTTCCTGAAAAAGAAGTTATCTCAGAAAAATGGTTACTTGAAAAAATTGACAGTTTAATACCTTTAATAAAAGAAAAATGGCCTAACATTGCACAACAAACCCTTGAAGCCACAAAAGGAAGTATTGATGATTTAGTTGAAGTGATAGCTAGCCATAGTGGAACCTCAGCAATTGGAATTAAAAGCCAACTATTTGAAATCATTGATTCTATAAGAGAAAACAATTGGGAAATATCAGAAAAAATTGAGCCTATAGAAAGTCAATTAGAAGAATTATTAGAAGAACTGAACAATACACTTAGACCCAAAATAGAAAGTCCAATTAGAAAAAGACCGCTATTATCTATTGCTATTGCGGCTGGTATTGGTTTATTAATAGGATCTATCCTAAACAGTGGCAAAAAATAATATGGAAAAACCCAAAAATAAAAACTTTGCAAATACAGCTTCTAGAATTTCGGCTATCGCAAGTTCAGTCATGGATTTACACGTCAGAATAGCTCTTCAAGAAGTGGATAGAGAAAAAAGAAGATTAATTAGTGGTGGAATATTTCTTGCAATTGGAAGCACATTACTATTATTAGTACTAATTTGCATTCATATTATTTTTTATCTTTTTCTAAAAAATTATAATAACTGGAATATTGAATATAATTTATTGCTAATAATATTGATCGATTTATTTCTTGCAGGCTTAAGTTTGAAGCTTGGAGGAAAATTAGCCAAAGGACCATATCTTCCTCAAACATTAGAGGGTTTAGGCAAGACAACAAAGGCCGTTTTAGGCAAAAAATAAATTACCTAATTAAATACTTTATCCATCTACAATCTATCCCCCCATTACTAACAGGAATTTTTAAGGAAGATTTCATTTTCAAATATTTTGTTAGTTTTGCATTTCCACTTAGCAGCCAAAATTCCCAACCTGAAAAATTTTTCTTTAGGAAGATTCCCATTTGTTCATATAAACAAATCAATTCATTTTCATCGCCTAATTTTTTGCCGTAAGGAGGATTACATATGATTATCCCAGGAATGCAACGTAATTGTAGTGCTAAAAAATCATTATTTATAAGCTCAATATAATTTTCGAGTCCAGCTAATGATATGTTTATATTCGCCTGCTCAAAAACCTTTTTATTAATTTCACACCCTATTATTGTTGGTAATTTTTCATAATTTATAATTTTATTTTTTGCCTTATTTTTTTCATTAAGATAAATATCTTCCCTAAAGTCCAACCAATTCTCAAAAAGATATACTTGATCAATATTTATGGGAACTCCAAGAAATTGGTTGACTGCCTCAATTAAAAAAGTTCCTGAGCCACACATAAAATCTATTAATGGAACTTTGCCATTCCATTGAGTCATATTTATCAATCCAGAAGCTAAATTTTCTTTTAATGGAGCATTTCCAATTGCGGGTCTGTATCCTCTTTTGTGTAAGCTGTCTACGCTGCTTTGAAGACTGAGAATTGCTTTATTATTATTTAAATGCAGATGAATTATAAAATCAGGATTATCAAGAGAAATATTTGATCTTTTATTCCAAACTGCCTGTTGCAAATCAGTTATAGAATTTTTTACTTCAAGAGCAGTGAAATGCGTATGACTTAAAGAAGATGTTCTACCAGTTACTTGAACATTAAACGTTTTATCAAAGTGCAACCAATTTAACCAATCAAATGAATCTCTAACCCCCGCATATAAAGATTGCTTGTCGTAGCAATTAAAAATTGCAATTTGTCTATAAAAACGAAAAGCTAATCTGGAAAAGAAATGAACTCTATAAAAAGTTTCAAAATCACATTCAAAATTAATAAATCTTTTAAAAGTATTAATATTAAAGCCGCCTAAATTTGAAATTTCTTCTGCTAAAGATTTCTCTAGTCCCTCCGGAGATGATGCCACTACATTCATATACGCTAAAACTTAATAAAAAAAAACTATTCAATAACCATTTTGCCTGTCAGAATATAAATGTCCAATTGGACTAGGTGATCTCAACCGATGTTTCGGACAGCGGTTCGATTCCGCTCAACTCCACTATTTGGGGTTGTAATGGTTTCGACGGGGCATAAGGAAGGTGACTGAAGCCTGCTCGGTTAGAGCAAAAACACAAATGCTAACAAAATCGTTAGTTTCTCCCGTCAAACAGCACCTGTTGCTGCTTGATCCTAAAGGAGATGGGGTTATATCAGCCTTATCAACCAAATGATACTAGGAGTCTGGAAGGACTCCACTTTTTTAAATAACTAAGAAGTTGTAATAGATAATTTATTAATATGTAAATATTGCTGCAAATGCTTGTATTAAAAAGAATTTTTTTAATTTTATAAGTATAAATACTGAGAAGATAAGTTTTAAATTAATTTATCTTATTAAAAAATCGAATCTTGCAAAATGGAATCTAATAAAAAACTGAATGACTTGATAATAAATCTCAAACCAAAAATTATTAGATTCACTGGCGAAAAATTTCCCAATGAACTATGGAATAGTGGTTGTCAAATTAAAAAAAATAAGAAAATATCTAGCTAAAAATTTAATTAAATACTCGAAAAAGGATTTTTAGGCATTTTTTTTAAACATTGTTTTGAAAATTCCTGAAGTTCTTTAAATTCACTTTTATTTAAATTCCACTTTAATACATTCGATACATCAATAACTTGAGATTTTTTTCGCATTCCAACGAGTGGAATAGCTCCTTGATAACAACACCAATTAATTGCTACTTGCGCTTGGGAAACTGATCTTTGATTTGCAATTGTTTTTAAACACCTCCGCAATTCATATGTTGGTTTTTTATAGTTTTCAAATAATGCATTGCGAATAAAACTTTTTTCTTTATTCTCTTCTTTATCTGGATCCATACAAAGTATTCCAAAGGACAAAGGACTATAAGCAAAGAAATCAATATTATTTTCTTCGCAAATTTTTTTTACCTGATATTGTTTTCCTAAATCGGGAGCAAGCAAAGAAAACTGTATCTGAACACTATTTAGTCTCTGATCTCTTTTTGCCAAGAAATTAATTAATTTCATCAATCTTTTAGGGCCTATATTTGATAAGCCTATTTGAAAATCAAAGCCTTCATCTTTTAAATCGCAAAGATTATTCAACAGCTGTAATTCCTGCCAAGGATTGTATTTTGCTGTTGACCAATGTAATTGCACTATATCTAATTTGTTATTAAGTCTTTCTAAACTTTTCAAAAAAGGTTTATTAAAACCTCTGTTACCTATTCTCCAGGGATAAGGTGCAAGTTTGGTTGCAACTTGAATTCTTTTTTTCTTTGCTGAAGGAGTATTTAATAAAAATTTTCCTATCAACAATTCACTTCTACCCTGAAGATTCCCAGTACCATAAGAATCTGCAGTATCAATTAGATCGAAACCTCTTCGTAACGCTTCATTATATGTCTCACGCAAATCATCATCATTTGTAGATTGGTAATTCCAGAAAAGCTTATTCCCCCAAGACCACGTACCTAATCCAATTCTTTTCTTCACTAACCAATTTAAATAAGGAACTTTCTAAGGTTATCTAAAAATATTGACTTCTTTAAAATATTTCAAAGAATAAGTTTTAAAGCATTAAAAATCAATTTCTCTTGACATTAAGAAATTATTCTCCAAAGTAAGAGAAATAAAAATAAAAAATTGTTCATTACCGTTTGCGGACAAAAAGGGGGTGTGGCCAAGACCTGCACAAGTATTCACCTTGCTAGTGTTTGGCATTCTGAAGGTAAAAAAGTTTGCATAGTTGATGCCGACAAGAATAGATCTGCTTTAGCATACGCATCAAGAGGCAATCTTCCATTTCCAGTTTTCCCCGTCAGTTCAGCTGCTAAAGCATCAAGATCATCCGAAATTGTAATAACTGACGGCCAGGCTAGCAGTGATCAAGAAGAACTTAAACACTTAGCGTATGGTTCAGATTTAGTTATCTTACCTACAACTGCAAAAGCAAGATCAGTAGAATTAACTGTTGAACTAGCTAATTTATTAAGCAACTTAAAAGTTAACCATGCAGTAGCGATAGTAAAAGTTGATTTTAGACAGCAAAAAGCAGCGCAACAAGCCAAAGCAGCTCTAGAAAATTTTGGTTTATATGTTTTTGATACATTTATACCCTTACTTTCAGCATTTGATAAAGCAGAAGCCTCGGGCAATGCTGTATTTGAAGCTGTAGACGATTTAGGTAGATCAGATCCTCGTCGAATGACGGGCTGGTCTGCTTATTGTTCAATTGCCTCACAAATTCCATGCCTGATTTCGAAGCCCTCATCCGACACCAACAACTTAAACAACCAACAACCAATCAGCGCTTAAAAGTAGTTGATTCTCCTAATTTTGAAGAAGAAGAAAAAAACGAAGAAGCAATAATTAGACAATCTGGATTATTAGTTAATTTTTTTGGAGGTTTTATAGGCTCTGTAATTGGAACATTAACAATACTGTTTTTTTATGTGAATGAATATCTACCATTAGATTTACTAAAACTTAAGTAGAATATTCGCTATTAATTTAAACCCTAAGCATTTAGTATATACATCTTGCTGTAATACGTTGCTATGAATATTGGCAGTTTCTAAAAAATAATCACAGTTTTAGATTTTCCAATACAAACCCCACTTAAATAATTAGAATCAATTTCTGTGATCTTAGGAGTAATCACAGAATAATCACATTTATACCAAAGGTGAATATTCAGCATTGAGATGGGGGGTGGAAATTTACTACTTCTTGTCAACGTGCAGTTAATAAAAAATTTTTTAATGATAAAAATATATATTTTTGTAAGAAAAATTACTATTTATTAAATATAAAAACTTATATTCAAACCAAAAAAAAGGGAATTCCTTTTCAACAAGTAAAAATTATGGCGTTTTCAAAAAAACTTTTTACTGCAATCATAACTTCATCAATACTGATACCATATTCAACTCAAGTTAAGGCAGATTGGGACTTTTGGGCAATAAAAACGAATTCAGATGCAACAGGTAAAGGATATGACTTTTACACAATAAATAATGATACTGGTCAAGCCACATTAAGAGATACTAAATGCTGGGTAATGCCTAATTATGGTGGGCAATGTGAGACAGGGTTGAGTAGCGACTCTGCCTACGTAGATCCTACTAGTGGAGATTTATGGTTCACCACACCTGCCAATGAAATATATTCTTACAATTTAGAAACTGATACCTGGACAACCAGGGGAGATGAATGGAGAGGAGATTACACAGTTGTTGAGGCCAGAAGTTCAGTGAGTGCATCTACTGATGGAACTATAAATGTCGGATATGGAGATGATATTCTCCTTAAAAAGAAAACTAATGGTGAATATCATCTAGGGGAAAACTCTTTTGTAACTAAAGAAGAAGATGGCAAACAAAATATTTGGGGACAAGATGCTAATGGGAAGAAGATTCCAATAAATGTGAAAGGTTCAAAATTTCTTATTAACGGAAGAGATGTAGAGCAATCAATAAATAATGTCGGAGCTTTAAGCGCTGCTCTTACAGGTTTACCAACAGTCCCTACTGAAACAACTCTTGCTTGCGGTTTGGGGACTGGAACTCACGGAGGAGATTTTGCTTTTTCTGGAGGTTGTGCCTCAAAATTAAATGAAAAATTTTCAATTAATTATGCTGCATCTATAACTATGCCTGGTCAAGATTATGCAGGTAATTTTGAAGATACTTTTTCTGCAAGAGCAGGATTTGTATGGAAATTAGGTAAGGCCATAAAACCAACTCAAATCAGTATGAAAGAGAAGGAAAATTTAAAGAACAAAATTGAATCTCTCGAGGGAAAAAATAAGCAACTATTATCAAGATTAGAAAGACTTGAAAAAATTGCACTTAAAGAAATTAAATCAAAAGATTTAGCAATTTATAAACTTAAATAAAATTTTTAAATTAATTAGTTGAAATTAATAAATTCATTGAAATCTACTGTCATATTAGTGTCATATCGTTTTACTATTCCTTCACTTCAACTGCAGCACAGTTGATCTCAGACTATATAGTATATTCGCTATTTATTTCTATAGAAAGATAATCACTATAAAAGACTGCAATAACTAACTTTTTTAAATGAATACAACTGTAAGCAAAGTCTAAGCGGTAGTTAAAAATTAAGTAATAACTTAATTTCTACTTTGTAACTATAAGCAAAACGTAAGCAAGTTGACTTCCTCTGAAACCAATACTCAGATACTTGAGAAGCACATTCTCACTAAACCATTTTCGGAAACACTGCAACCATACTTTAAAGAGGAAATCTAATTACTTTCCTATTTGTGAACCCACACCTTTCTTGAGTTCCTTTTTATATGCCTCTTTGCTTGAAAGTAAGATCTCGTTAATCGAGAATTTATTAAATAATGACTTTCCTATTTGTGAACTCACACCTTTCTTGAGTTCCTTTTTATATGCCTCTTTGCTTGAAAGTATCATATCTTCAATCGAGAATTTGTTAAATAATGACATTCTTATTCATGAAAATTGCTTTGTAGATGATCACTAAAATGCTCAATTATTTTATAACGCATAGCAATTTGCACTTCAACTGTGTGAGATCTTTTTTGAAAATCTAAATATCGAACTTTTGCAATTATCTTCATTTAGTTCTCTTCCAAAACTCTTTTAATGATGATTGCATTTGCCCTGTATTTTCTTTTGGATCAAACTTGTCATATCCTTTCAACTTCTTCCATCTGGAATACATATAACCAAGATAGATTCCCTGCATAAAATTCTTTGCTCCATCCTCTAAAAGGTTCTTTTGAAACTTGCTGTTGAAGACTCTACTCTCAAGAATTTCTTTTTTCCAATCTATTTCTTCTTTCATTGCTGTTGCTGCTCTTGTATTTTCTTTAGTCTTTCATATTCAACGTGAAGAACACCTAGTCGCCAAGCATCTTTCAAACCTTTTACACCCCCCATTAAGAGTTTTGCATCTGAAGGAGAATGTGACTTCATATTCAAGAAGTCTTTCTGCCAAGATTTGTCATTCCATTGAGTCATTGATTCATTCCTCTCTCTCTTTTCATTTTCATTACTTCTCTAATACACTTTTAACTTTATCTGAAAATTTTTGTTCTTTATCAGTTCTTGTATTTACTTTCATCGTTGTATAAATTCTAGGAGCGCCTTTTTCATGAATTTTTTCATGACACTTTCTAACACATTCAAATACCTTATCCCAATCTCCTTCTATAGCAGTTCCATTAGCACCTAATTCGTAGGAAAGTCCTTCACTTTTTATAACTTCAATACATTCTTTTATGTAAGGTGATAAAGAAGTTCCAACCCCAATCGGGACTAAACATAAATCAATACTTACAAACATAATTTTTTCTATTTTTATAAATCTAACTATTTACATTCTAAATGCTTAATATCCTTAAAATTTAGCGAAGAAAACCAGTAAAAGTTTCCTGAAAATAAAATAAGAGGGCATTTGTTTGCCCTCTTCGAGTCGTATGCACCTCGCTGTCCACAAAGTCGATGAAGTGCTTTTGACTCCTGAATTATTTCTACTCCTACTGAACGAGAAAAGATAGTCGTAACAACCACAAAGCACTTTTACTCGGGTAATAATACTCTATGAATTTCAAGTCAATAGGAGGACAATATAGACATAGATCTAGGAGGTCTTATGAAACTATTCAATCAATTTAACATTCTTCCAAGATACTTAACTGCGTTTAACTATGCAGGATTAAATCTAAACGAAACCCCAAAAGAACTTGAGAAGTGCAATCCTGAGTTTCAAAACTTTTGGGAGAAAGAATGTAGAGAACATCCAACAAATCAAAATTGTTTAATTTACTGCGATTGAGTTATTAATTTTTAGTCTTTATTAAAAAAAGAGGTTTTATGAAACTAACTACTCCATTCACCATTCTCAATCGAAAATTCAATGAAATGGATTTAATCCGAGATGCAATGAAGAAAAGAAAATTGGCAACTGAAAGATTGCATGATGATTATAGAAAAATGTTCAAAAACCAAGAACATCCAACCATAGTTAATGGATATGTTTAACCTAATGCGACTAAATTAAATTAGTAATAATAAGTTCTAATTTAATGTAAGCAGACCGTAAGCAACATATTAATAATCTTCAAATCAGTTGATATAACTATGTTTTAGCGTTAAGTTGTATATTCGCTATTTATTTCAACATACTTTTTAGAAAGATCGCACCCCCAAGCTGTGCCTTTCGATTCGCCAGAATTTAGATTAATCATAATTTTTACAATATCATCTACTAAATATCTACCTTTCATTCTGGACTTAATATAGTCTGTGACTTTTTGTGGATCATATTTATTTAACTTGCCATTTTCCAAAATCTGAACGTTTCCTATATACAAGTCAACATCATTTAAATTAAATTTAACTCCAGAATTACCTGCTGCAGAAATGATTCGTCCCCAATTCGGATCACAACCATGTATCGCAGTTTTTACCAAGGCAGAATTACAAATAGATTTCGCAAGCATAATTGCATCATCTGTATTTTTTGCTCCTTGAACCAAAACTTCTAATAAACAATTTGCTCCCTCTCCATCCCTTGCTATATTTTTTGCCAAGTTCTGACATACAATATCAATCCCTTGTTGGATAATTGGAAAAAACCTTTTTTCAATTTTCTCTCCTGCATTTATTCCAACAAAAGAATCATTTGTGCTTGTCTCTCCATCAACTGATATTGCATTAAAAGATTTTTTAACTGCAATAGCAATCATTTTGTCCCATTCTTCTTTTTGAATACCCGCATCACAGGTTAGAAAGGCAAGCATTGTAGCCATATTGGGGTAAATCATTCCTGAACCTTTTGCAAATCCTGCTATTTTTATTTTTCTACCTAGGATAACCGTCTCTATTGACACTTTTTTCAAAGTCAAATCAGTAGTTAAAATTGCTTCTGCTGCACTTTGAAAATTGTTACCCTTTAAATCACTAACTAAATTCGGTAAATTTTTTACTAAGTCATTTATTTGTATTGGAACACCAATTACACCAGTTGAGCACATTAAAACTTCTTCTTCTTTTATTCCTAAAAGTTCCGCAATCTTTCCTGTAGCAATTTGAAAATGTTGAATACCAAGATTTCCTGTACATGCATTTGCTTGACCAGAATTAATTAGTATTGCCCTTCCAAAACCTGAAGTTGTTTTAATCCTTTGCTCACAAATATCCACACAAGAAGCTCGAACTATTGATTGGGTAAACATCCCACTAAAAATACTTCCTTCTGGAGCGAGTATTAGTGCTAAATCTTTTTTATTAGAAGCTTTTAAACCAGCAGATATCCCAGCAAAAAGAAACCCCTTAGGTGTTACCTTACTGTCATCAACAAACGACCAATTGGAATCTAACTGGCTCAAAATTTTGGTATTTTAATTCATACTAACTACTCTTTAATACTAAAGAAACTAAGTAATTAGATTATTATTAATTATATGGATATTCTTCAAAAATTAAAAAACAACCAAAGAAGGATTGGTTTAACAGGAGGTATTGCAAGTGGGAAGACAACCATAACTAATTACATAAGAAAACATAAAAACATACCAATATTAGATGCAGATCATTTTTCAAGAGAATTAATCAAACCAAACACATATGGATATAAGAAAATTTTAGATTATTTTGGAAATAAAATTATTGATAATAAAAGCAATTCAGAAAGGGAAATAAACAGAAAACTTTTAAGGAACATTATTTTTAAACATTCAGCAAGCAAGGAATGGATTGAAAAACTACTGCACCCCTTAATTAAAGAAAGAATGATAGAAGAATGCAGTCAATACAGAAATAATCAAACGATAATGTTGGTTATTCCATTATTGTTTGAAGCAAAATTTGAAGATATTTGCACTGAAATATGGTTAGTTAAATGTCCTAAAGAAATACAAAAAAACAGACTTATCACAAGAGATAAAATTAGCGAAAAAGAAGCATATGAATTGATAAATTTTCAATTAAGTTTTGAAGAAAAAAGAAAATTCTCAGATATCATTTTAGAGAATTCGGATGATCAAAATAAATGGATCAATACGATAAAAGAGCTTATTTAAGCTTTAGCTATTTAATTTTTCCATAAGAAGTTTATTTGCGAGTTTAGGGTCAGCTTTACCTTTTGTTCTTTTCATAAGTTGACCAACAAAAAAACCAAGTAACTTAGTTTTGCCATTTTTAAATGCTTGAACTTCATTTGGATGTTCATTTATAAGTGCATCAATTATTGGTGAAATACTTGAAGAATCAGATATCATTGCCAACCCTTTTTCTTCAACTAATTTTTTCGGGGAAATATTTTTTTGAATAAGTTCAGGTAAAATTTCTTTTGCAATTTTTCCACTAATTATATTTTTTGAAATCATGTTAATCATTTCAGCAAGATTTTCAGGACTAAGCTTTAATTCACTAAAACTTAGTTTATTTGATTTTAAATAGCCCACAATATCACTAGTTACCCAATTTGAAGCTAGTTTAGCCTCAGCACCATTTGCTACTGTTTCTTCAAAAAAGTTTGCCATGCTTATTTCATCAGAAATTACCCTTGCATCATATGCAGACAACCCAAATTGACTAATGTATTTATATCTTTTCTTTGAAGGTAATTCTGGTAGTTCTTTAAACCATATTTCTTGTTGGGCTTTTGTTATTTCAATTGGACCTAAGTCAGGATCAGGAAAATATCTATAGTCACTGCTACCTTCTTTTAATCTCATACTTTTCGTTAATTGCTTACCTTCATCCCATAACCTTGTTTCTTGGAAAATTTTTCCTCCATTTTCATAAACTTCTATTTGTCTGGCTATTTCATAATCACAAGCCTTTTGAATTGCAGAAAATGAATTCATATTTTTTATTTCCACTTTGGTACCAAAAGGAGCATTAGGTCCTTTTCTAACTGAAATATTGACATCGCAGCGTAATGAACCCTCTTGCATATTTCCGTCTGATACCCCTAGATATCTAACTGTTCTTCTAATCTCTGAAGCATATTCAGATGCCTCTTTACCTGATCTAATATCTGGTTTACTTACAATCTCACAAAGTGCTATTCCGGCACGATTGTAATCAACTAAAGAATACTTAGAGCCAGCTAACCTATCACTTCCTGAATGGACTAGTTTTCCGGCGTCTTCTTCCATATGTAGCCTTTCTATACCAATTTTTTTGATATAAGGTTCTTTGTCCTTTTCAATTATTTCAACCTCTAACCAACCATTTTCAGCTAGTGGCTCATCAAATTGTGAAATTTGATAATTTTTAGGAAGATCAGGATAAAAATATTGTTTTCTATCAAATTTACAATGTTCTGCAACGTTTAAATTTAATGCTAACGAAGTTTTTACAGCATACTCAAGAACAGTCTCATTCAGAACTGGAAGAGTTCCTGGCAACCCACAAACTACAGGATCTATATGGGTATTAGGTGCATCACCAAAAGCTGTTGACGCAGATGTGAATATTTTACTTTTCGTATTAAGCTGTACATGAGTTTCCAAACCAATCACAGCTTCCCAAGATTCCAAATTGTTCATTATTAAAAGTCTCTTTATTAATATTATTGGATATAAAGGAAAAGAGGACCAAAACACAAATAAAAATATTAATTTTTAAATGGCACAAGAAACCAAAAATTCAATATTAATAATTGGAGGTGGACTTTTAGGTTTATCTATTGCTTATGAATTTTCTAGAAATAACTTCAAAGTTTTAGTTTTAAGCAAAAACAGAAATGAATCGGCTGGATTTGTTGCTGCAGGAATGTTAGCTACTCATGCCGAAGGGCTCGAAGATGAATTACTAAAATTTGGCCAAGAAAGTCAAAATCTAATTCCAAAGTGGATACGAAGTATTGAACAAGATAGTAATATTAAATGCGGTTTAAAAAAATGTGGCATAGTAGTTCCTTTTAAAAACAAAGAAGATCTTGAAGAGTTTCCCACTTATGAGTATGGAAAATATTTAAATCACAAAGATCTTCAAACAGAAATCAATGGAATGAATTCTATTTGGAAACATGGTTTACTTTTTGAACAAGATGGTCAAATAGATAATCGAAGAAAACTGATGCGTGCTCTTGAGAGAGCATGCTCCTTGAATGGAGTCGAATTTCAAGAGGGATCAGAAGTGGAGGATTTGACATTCGAAAAAAACAAAATTACAGGTGCAACAGTTTTATGTGCCACTGGGGAAATAAAAAAAATTAACTGCGAAAAAGCAATTATATGCAGCGGTGCGTGGAGTAAAAAAATTTTTAATAAGATTCCAGTCTTTCCTGTAAAGGGACAAATGCTATCAATACAAGGTCCAACAAATTTTTTGAAAAGGGTTATTTTTGGTCCAAAAACTTATCTAGTTCCCCGGGATGATGGACTTATTATAGTTGGAGCGACAGTAGAAAAAGATTCAAAATTTAATCAAGGTAATACTCCTAATGGAATAAAACAACTGCAAGAAGGTATTCGCTCTTTATTGCCAGAAGCTATTAATTGGCCACAAATGGAACATTGGTGGGGCTTTAGACCTTGCACACCAGATCTAAAACCAATCATTGGAAAATCAAAAATTGAAAATCTTTATATTGCTACAGGACATTACAGAAATGGAGTTTTATTTTCTGCAATAACAAGTGATCTTCTTTTGAAAATAGTTCAAAATAAAAATCTCAAAGAAATAGAGAAAAGCTTTTTAGAAAAATTTAGTTTAGATAGATTTGCGATTTAACTTTTAATTTTCAGATCGCCATTTCGAATCAGAAGTTTCCCACTCACATAATTCCTCTTCGTTAAACCATAGATCAATTTCAAATTTTGCTGTATCTTCTCCATCAGAACCATGAATAATATTCCTCCCAATATCAATCGCTAAATCACCTCTAATTGTTCCAGGCTCTGCTTCCAGAGGTTTTGTTGCACCTATTAGTTTTCTAGCACTCAAAATAACTCCTTCGCCTTCCCACACCATTGCTACAACAGGACCACTTGAAATAAAGTCTACTAAATCACCAAAAAAGGGTCTTTCTCTATGTACTCCATAATGATTTTGAGCAAGTTCTTTTGAAGGAATTAATTGCTTTAATCCAACCAATTTAAATCCTTTTTTTTCAAATCTGCCAATAATCTCAGAAACATATCCTCTTTGAACTCCATCTGGTTTAATTGCAATAAAGGTTCTCTCTTTAGTCATTTAGTTAATAATCACTCTATGTATATTCAACTTTTGGGTGGTAACTTGGCAAGTAATCATTAAAATAAAAGATATTGTTTTAAGTTATTTTCAAAAACATTTATTAATCACTAAGACATAAATTGACCAATTTTGAGCCGAAAAAATTAAAGAATATTTGGACTATTGAAGATAGTATTTCGACTTATAACATAGACAAATGGGGAGATAAATATTTTTCTATAAATTCCAAAGGAAATATATCAGTAATTAAAGATATAAAATCTGAAAATAAGATTGATCTTTTTAAGCTTGTCAAAGAACTTAAGAGTAGAGAAATAAATCCTCCATTAATCATAAGATTTAATGATATCTTGAAAGATCGAATAAATGCATTACATGACTCTTTTTTAAAAGCAATAAAAACCTATAAATATAAGAACATTTATCAAGGCGTTTTTCCTGTCAAATGTAATCAACAGAAAAATGTCCTAGAAAAGATAATAGAGTTTGGTAGCCAATGGAATTTTGGTTTAGAAGTAGGAAGTAAATCAGAACTATTAATTGGCCTTGCACTTCTTGAAAACCAAAATTCATTATTAATATGCAACGGATATAAAGATAAAAAATATATTGAGATTGCTACTTTGGCCAGAAAACTCGGCAAAAATCCGATAATAGTTATTGAACAACGAGACGAGGTAAAAAGAATTATTCAAGCAGTTCAAGAACTTAAAGCGACTCCATTGATAGGAATTAGAGCAAAGTTATCAAGTAAAAGTAGTGGTAGGTGGGGTAAATCTATTGGAGATAATTCAAAATTTGGATTATCAATCCCAGAAATTATGTTGACAATAAAAGAACTAAAAGAAGCAAATCTTATCAACGAAATGAAATTGCTCCATTTTCATATAGGCAGTCAAATAAGTGATATTGCTGTGATCAAAGACGCATTACAAGAAGCGAGTCAAATATATGTTGAACTATGCAAACTAGGAGCCCCAATGCAATATATCGACGTTGGGGGTGGATTAGGAATAGATTTTGATGGAACTAAAACCTCCTCCAACACTTCTACTAATTATTCTCTCCAAAATTATGCTAACGATGTAATTGCAACTATTAAGGATTCATGTGAATTAAATAATATCAAGCATCCAACCATAATCTCAGAAAGTGGAAGAGCAATAATTAGTCATTGTTCAGTTTTAATTTTTAATGTCTTAGGAACAAGTCATGTCAGTTCCAAACTACAAATTTTTGATAAAAAAAATCAACAATTAATAATTTCAAATTTACTTGATACTTTCTATGAATTAAAAAAACTTAAAAATAAAAAAATAAATTTATCTAAAATAATTGAACTATGGAATGATGCAAAAAAGTTTAAAGAAGATTGCTTAGTCGCTTTTAGATTAGGATTTTTAAGTTTGGCAGAAAGAGCTTATGCCGAAGAACTTACTTGGGCTTGTGCAAAAGAAATTTCTAATAACCTAGATAATGATGAAATCAATCACCCTGATTTATCTGAAATTACAGAAACTCTTGCATCAACTTATTATGCAAATTTATCTATCTTTAAATCTATTCCTGATAGCTGGGCAATAAATCAGATTTTTCCAATAGTACCAATACATAGGCACTTAGAGGAGCCGTTCTGCAAAGGCAACTTTGCAGATTTAACTTGTGATTCAGATGGGAAACTAAATAATTTTATTGATAATGGAAAAATTAAATCACTACTAAATTTGCATAAGCCAGAAGAAGATAAAGATTACCTAATTGGAATTTTTATGACTGGAGCCTATCAAGAAGCATTAGGAAACTTGCACAATTTATTTGGCAATACCAACGTTGTTCATATAGACATAAATCAAGATAATTCATATAAGGTCAGAAATATTATTAAAGAGGACAGTAAATCTGAAATTTTACAATTATTAGATTACAGTTCAGCTTCTTTGGTTGAAACTATAAGAATTAATACTGAATCAGCAATTGATCAAAAAAAATTAACTATTGAAGAAGCAAGGAAATTAATGGATCAAATCGAAATTAGTCTCAGAAAAAGTAGTTATTTATCAGAATGATTAGCTAATGTTTTTTGCAAATAATTTTTAGCATAATCTAAAGCATCACTTAACTTATCAATATCTTTAGCACCTGCTTGAGCAAAGTTAGGCTTTCCTCCTCCACCTCCTGAACAAATTCTTGCAATCTCATTAATTAATTTACCTGCATGCAATCCTATTTTTACTACATCATCACCTAAAGAAACTACAAATAACAACTTTCTATTTTCTGGATTTGGTATTCCCCCAAGAATCACTATTGCTTTATTTCCTAAATGAGAAGTTAAATTAAGTGCTGCAGATTGCAAAGAATTCCCATCTAAGCCATCAATCTGATTTACTAAAGTTGAAAAAGAATTTACTATTTCTGCGGATGATTTTATAGAAGAGTATTTAAAATATGCAATTTCATCTTTCATTTTTTGTATCTCTTTATTCTTGTTAATAAGCTCTGCTTGCAAATTATTAACCCTTTCAAAAAGTTGATTAGGATTTGCTTTTAACAAATCACTTAGTTGGTTTACTAATGCATTTCTATCGCTGAAATAGTCTAATGCTGATTGGCCTGATAATGCTTCGATTCTTCTGACTCCAGCTGAGATTCCTTCCTCACTAATTATTTTGAAAGAACCTAATTCGGATGTAGTTTTAACATGTGTGCCACCACAAAGTTCCATTGAAACTCCTGGTACATTAACGACGCGCACTTCATCATCATATTTTTCTCCAAACATGGCGACTGCGCCCTTTGCAAGAGCCTCACTCTTAGACATATTTTTAATTTCTAGGGCATGATTTTCCATAATCCAAGAGTTAACTAAAGTCTCAATCTTAGAAATTTGATCTTTAGAAATAGGATTAGAGGAATTAAAGTCAAATCGTAATTTATTAAAGGCTACTAATGAACCTTTCTGTCCAACACTTTCATTAATAACTGATTTAAGTGCAGATTGTAATAAATGAGTAGCTGTATGATTTGCAGCAGCCTTAGCTCTTTTAGAGGAGCTAACATTAGTTTTAACTTTTTGTCCAATAGTTAATTTTCCTTTTTTGATCGTTCCATAATGTAAAAAAACATTTTTCTTTCGCATGACATTATCAACCAAGACCTCAACATCGTTTGAAAATATTGTTCCAATATCACCAACTTGCCCGCCAGATTCTCCATAAAAAGTTGTCTGATCAAGAACAATTAAAACTTTCTGACCTTCACTTGCTTCCTTAACTAATGTTGAATCCAAGAATATACCCTTTATTTCAGCTTCCGAAAGGAGTGACTTATAACCATTAAAAACAGTTTTGTTAAAAAGATCTATTTCTCGCTCTAATGATCCCTCTAATGTCAAATCAATATTACTTGAAGCAGCTTTAGCTCTCTCTTTTTGTACATTCATTTCTTCTTCAAAACCCTTTACATCTACACTAATACTATGTTCTTCAGCAATTTCTACAGTAAGTTCTAGAGGAAATCCATAAGTATCATAAAGTTCAAAAGCTTTAAAACCAGAAATTAATTTCTGCCCTGAAGAAATTAATTCATCTAGCAATTTCTCTCCTCTTTCAAGAGTTTCCCTAAATCTTATTTCTTCAATTTTTATCTCATTCAAAATTAAATCATTATTATTTTTTAAATCAGGATAATTATTTTGCATTAAGTTAATTCCGACAGTAGCAAGATGAGGTAAAAATTCATTTGTTATACCTAATAATCTGCCATGTCTGACCATTCTTCTAATAAGCCTTCTTAATATATATCCCCTACCGAGATTACTTGCTGATACTCCATCAGAAATTAAATGAATAACAGCTCTTGTATGATCACCAATGATTTTTAAAGAAATTTTGTTTTTATCATCTGAAGAAAAATAATCAATATTTGCAATCTCACAAATTTTTTGAATAATAGGAAAAATTAAATCTGTCTCATAATTATTTTGCTTTTTTTGTAGTATTAGAGCCATCCTTTCAAGACCCATTCCTGTATCAATATTTTTAAATTTTAAATCTGTCAATTTTCCATTAGGATCACGATTATATTGCATAAAAACAAGATTATAAAATTCTATAAAACGATCTCCATCTTCTAAATCAATATTCTGCAGACCCTTTTCAGGATGAAAATCATAATAAAGTTCTGAACAAGGTCCACATGGACCTGTTTTGCCAGATGACCAAAAATTATCTTCCTCACCTAGTTTGACTATCCTATCTGGATGAATACCAATTTCATCTCTCCAAATTTTTGCAGACTCTTCATCTTCGTGAAAAACACTCACAATTATATTTTCAACAGAAAGTTGATAAATATTAGTAACTAATTCCCAAGCCCATTGAATAGCCTCTCGTTTAAAATAATCTCCAAAAGAGAAATTACCAAGCATTTCAAAAAAAGTGTGGTGTCTAGCTGTAACTCCAACGTTTTCTATATCGTTTGTTCTGATGCACTTTTGGCTAGATGTAGCCCTTTTTGATGGTCTTTCTTTTAAACCTAAAAAAACTGGTTTAAAAGGTAGCATTCCAGCAATTGTGAGCATAACCGTAGGGTCATCTGGAATCAAAGATGCACTTGGAATGATTTTATGTAATTTTTCACTGTAAAATTTTAAAAAAGCATTTCTTATCTCATCTCCAGTAACTATTTTTTTTATTAATTGAGATGTCATTTATCCAGAATAAGAAGATTAAAAATTAAAGAAAAGCGTAATTTCGGTTATTTCGCAAAGATAATCACGCGAATTTATATTCTATATAACTAAAGTTAATTTATAAAGCTAATTATTCTATGATAGCCTCTGCCCAGACAAGTAATTCTAAATTGGCACAAACTAATAACAAGTTGACGGTTCAATCTCAAAACTTTGCTGATGATTCTTGTGCCATAAGATCTTTGGATTGGGATCGCAGTAGATTTGATATTGAATTTGGTTTAAGAAATGGAACTACTTACAATAGTTTTATTATTAAAGGCGAGAAACTAGCAATCATTGATACTAGTCACGCAAAGTTCGAAGAATTATGGTTTGAAGAATTACTGAAAAAGGTAAATCCGCAAGAAGTTGATTATCTAATTACTAGCCATACAGAACCTGATCATTCTGGTTTAATAGGTAATCTTCTAGAATTAAACCAAAATATCACAATAGTTGGATCAAAATTAGCACTTAAATTTATTGAAGACCAAATACATATTCCTTTTAAACGTCTAGAGGTTAAGAGTGGAGAGTTTTTAAATCTCGGAACTAATCCTAATAGTGGTTTAGAACATAATATTGAATTTATAAGTGCACCAAATTTACACTGGCCAGATACCATATTTTCATATGATCACAGCACAAATGTTCTCTATACATGCGATGCTTTTGGACTCCATTATTGTTCTGACGAATTTTTTGACACTGATCAAAAAGAAATATACGATGATTTCCGTTTTTATTACGATTGCCTTATGGGTCCAAACGCTAGAAGCGTTATGCAGGCAATTAAAAGAATAGATAAACTACCTGAATTAAAAACAATAGCTGTTGGTCATGGGCCTTTGCTCCATAATCAGGTCAATTTTTGGAAAGGAAAATATCTAGAATGGAGTAGCAATAAAAGCAAAGGCAATGATTTTGTCTCAGTCTGCTACATAAGCGACTATGGTTATTGTGATCGACTCAGTCAAGCGATATCTCATGGAATAAGTAAAGCAGATGCACAGGTTCAATTAATAGATTTAAGATCTTCTGACCCGCAAGAATTAACAAGTTTAATTTCCGAATCAAAAGCAGTAGTTATTCCCACATGGCCTGTAGACTCAGATAATGAACTAAAAGAATCTCTCGGTACTTTATTTGCAGCACTTAAGCCAAAACAATTTACTGCAGTTTATGACGCATTTGGTGGAAATGATGAACCTATAGATTCCTTAGCAAATAAATTAAGAGAACTTGGTCAAAAAGAAGCTTTCTCTCCCTTAAGAGTTAAAAATATTCCAGATCCGATTGTTTATCAACAATTCGAAGAAGCTGGAACTGATTTGGGTCAATTGATCAATAAAAAGAAGAATATTGCCTCTATGAAGAGCCTTGATTCAAATTTAGATAAAGCGTTAGGTAGATTAAGTGGAGGATTATATGTAGTAACAGCTAGTCAAGGGGAAGGTTCGACATTTAGACAAAGTGCAATGGTCGCAAGTTGGGTTAGTCAAGCAAGCTTTTCACCACCAGGTGTTACAGTTGCAGTAGCAAAAGATAGAGCTATTGAATCATATATGCAAGTTGGTAAAGGTTTTGTTGTGAATATCTTGAGAGAAGATAACTATCAAAAAATGTTCAGACATTTTTTAAAAAGATTTGCCCCTGGAGCTGATAGATTTGCGGATGTAGATGTAATTAGCAACATCGCTGAAGGAGGACCTGTTCTCTCAGATTCACTTGCCTTTTTAGATTGTAAAGTCAGTTCAAGACTAGAGACTCCAGACCATTGGATAATTTACGGAATTGTTGAAAATGGTAATGTTTCTGACTTATCATGTAAGACAGCAGTTCATCACAGAAAAGTTGCTAATCACTATTAGAAAATAAGTCTTTGAAATGTCAGACATTAATATAGGCTTAGTTGCAGAAAATCAAAATTTATCAGAATTTGAAATTACTGAAAATTTTTCTTGTGTAAGATTCTTAGACCAAAATAAAGAAAGATTTGAACTTGAATTTAACCTTGAAAAAGGAACCTCTTTTAATACTTTTTTTATTAGAAGTCATGAGGAACTTTTTATTATTCATCCACCTGAAAAACAATATTTAAATACCTTTAATAAAGTAATTTCTAGGTTTTGCGATCAATTTAAATTAAATAAAATCAATTTCATTTCTGGTCATATTAATCCCCAAATTATTGAAACTATAAAAAATATAAGTACCCAATTTCAAAACACAACTATTACTTGCTCTAATCCAGGTTATAAACTTATTAGCGAACTTTGGAATCAAAGAAATCCTACATTAGAAAACTTTATTGAAATTCAATTACCTGAAATAAACATAATCAAAAAGGAACATAATTTAGAATTAGATAACATTTCACTTGAGTTAATTCCTATACCAACAGCACGTTGGCCTGGTGGCCTGATAATTTATGAACGTAATCAAGAAATACTTATTAGTGAAAAAATTTTCTCTGCACACATTGCAACTAAATATTGGTCTGAAACGAATCGAGTTAGTACAGAAATTGATAGGAAACATTTTTATGATTGTTTGATGGCACCAATGTCTAATCAAGTAGTATCAATTACTGAAAAAATTTCAGATTATGACATTAAAACTATTGCACCATTACATGGTCCCGCGATCGAATACAGCTTAAAAAGCTTTTTAAATGACTATATTAGATGGGGAGAAAATCTCTCAACAAATAATCCTAAGATCGCCCTGATATATGCAAGTGCATATGGAAATACAGCATCAATAGGTGATGCATTGGCTAAAGGGATAAATAGAACTTCTGTAGAAGTTGAAAGTATTAATTGTGAATTTACACCTAATGATGTACTTGTAAAATCTATCCAAAATGCTGATGGATATTTAATAGGCTCACCCACATTGGGTGGTCACGCCCCAACTCCAATAGTTAGTGCACTAGGAACATTGTTAGCAGAAGGTAATAGAGATAAGCCAGTGGGTATTTTTGGCAGTTTTGGATGGAGCGGCGAAGCTATAGATTTACTTGAAACAAAATTAAAAGACGGTGGTTTTAAGTTTAGTTTTGACCCTATAAGGATTAAATTCAGTCCAAATAAACCAAAGATTAAAGAGTTAGAAGAAATAGGAACTCACTTTGGAAGAAAAATTATAAAAAAAGCAAAGAAAAAACCCAGAAAATCAGATACTGGAATGATTACAAGCAAAACAGATCCAAAGCTACAAGCTCTAGGAAGAGTAATTGGTTCACTTTGTGTCCTTACAGCCTCTAAAGGCAAAGATGAGAATAATATTAAAGGAGCTATGCTTGCATCTTGGGTTAGTCAAGCAAGTTTTTCTCCACCCGGGTTAAGTATTGCAGTAGCAAAAGATAGATCTGTAGAATCTCTTCTGCAAATAGGAGATTCATTCGCATTAAATATTCTTAGTGAAAAAGATTTTAAAGAACCTTTGAAAAGATTCACAAAGCCCTTTGCACCTGGAGAAGATAGATTTGAAGGAATAAATATTGAATTAACTCCTAATGAACAGATAATCATTCCTGAATCGCTCGCATGGTTAGATGCTTCTGTAAAAGAAAGAATGGAATGTGGAGATCATTGGGTAATTTACGCCGAAGTTCTACACGGTAATATACTAAAATCCGATAGTCTAACGGCAGTTCATCACCGCAAAACAGGTGCTAACTATTGAATTTATTTATCTAATTTATGACTGAAACAAAAGATCTAATAATCATCGCGGCTAGTTGTGGTAAAAATCTAGAACTTTCTGAAAAATTTCTTGAAAAAAGTAATGAACTTAAAATAAGTTCTGAAATTTTAGATCTTACTACTCTTGATATTCCATTATTCAATCCAAGAATTCACAGCAAAGAAAATATTCCAAATGAAATAGAAGAATTAAAAAAAAAGCTTTTCAAGATTGAAAGGTGGGTGATTTGTGCTCCTGAATATAATGGGTCTATACCTCCCATTCTCTCCAACTTCATAGCATGGCTTTCTATTTCAGGAGATGACTTTAGGAATTTATTTAATGGTCAACCGATTGCAATTGCAACATTTTCTGGTGGCATAGGGTTAGAACTCCTGACCTCATTACGCATTCAATTAGTGCATTTAGGAAGTCAAGTATTAGGGAGACAACTTTTGTCATCATATAGTAAACCTATAGATACAAAAACTATTGAAGATATTATTCAAAGACTTTTACAAATGAAAAAATTAAAAACATAAACTTTTAATAGCTAAAAATTTATCTCATTTTTTCTCATTCCAAACTTTTAAAATTTCTCTAGCCATGGGAAGTGCATGAACAGATCCACCACCAGGAGTGTTTTGTGCAAAAGCAACTACAAGTAACTCGCTTTTTTCAGAGGGAGTAAAGCAAACGAACCAAGCGTGATCTAATCCACCTTCACCATCTTCAGCAGTTCCAGTTTTACCTGAAACTGGAGGTAAATTTGAAACACCATAATTAATTGATACTCCTGTGCCAGACTCTACCACTTTACTGAGACCCCTTTTTATCAACTGAATATTATTTGGATCAATATCGATTTTAATACGTTTTTTATCAGAAAGATTTGCTTCATCTTTTTTAACTAAATAGGGAGTAACTAGATAACCTCCATTTGCAATTACAGCATATGCTCTAGCTATTTGAATAGGAGTAACTTGTACAACAAATTGTCCAATAGACATACTCGCAATATCTTCTGGAACCCAAGGGGTTCTTCCTGGTTGCCCCCATCCTCTACCTTCTTTAGCCCATTCACTACTAGCTACTAATCCTATATTTTCTTGTTCAGAAATTTCAATTCCAGATAAAGAATTAAAACCAAGCTTTCGTGAGACCTTATGAATTTCATCAACTCCAACTCCATAACCTACTTGATAAAAAAATGTATTACTAGAAACTCTTAGAGCATCTTCATAACCTATTACCCCAAAGCCTAAATCATTATGCTCTCTAAAACATTGACTCCCATAAGTTATACATGGTTTCGTATCTAACATGGTTTCTCTAGGAAATTTTCCACTTTCCAAGCCAGCTAAAGCCGTTACAATTTTCCAAACGCTTCCTGGATCGTAGGCATTTAATGCTCTATTAAATAAAGGTTTTTCAGGAGAATTAAAAATTTTATTATATTCTTTCTGAGGTTTAAAATCCTTTGAGAAAAAATTTAAATCAAATGTAGGTTTACTTGCCATTGCTCTTATTGCACCATCTCTTGGATCCATTACTATTATGGCTCCAGCTTTTTTATCTTTAAGCACTTTCTCAGCAACTAATTGCAGATTAAGATCGATTGTTAGTTCAATATCATTACCTTGTACTGGAGGTCTTATACCCAATGATCTTTGAAATTTTCCTAATGAATTTACTTCAACCATTTCTCCACCCCATTCACCTCTTATATAATCTTCATAAACGTATTCAATTCCAGTTCTACCGATTAAGTCATTTAATTTATAACCATTCTTAGATAAGAATTTATATTCTAATTCAGTAATTGGCTGAGTATATCCAATTACATGAGCAGCAAGGGATTTATAAGGATAATTTCTAATTAATTTTGTAGCTATTTGAAAACTAATTAAATTACCTTCATTCTCCTTAAATTTTATTAATTGATCTACATTTAAATCATCAAGAATAATTACTGAAAGTTTCTGATTTTTTAAACCATCAGAGTATTTTTTTTGAAGTACATTACTATCTATATTTAACAAATGAGAAATAAATGATTTATGTTTTTCCCAGTTGCTTTTATTAACAGATTGAGGCTTTATTATTAAAGAATATTTAACTCTACTATCTGCTAAAACAAAACCATTTTTATCTAGTATTCTTCCACGTATGGGCTGAGAAGCAATAAGTCTGATCCTATTCTCATCTGACATCTTCTTAAAAGATTCATAATTTAAAAGTTGTAAAAAAATCAACCTAGATAGTATCAATAAAAAGGATACAGAAGAAAAAATAAGTAAGACTAAAGGTTGTCTATTTAATGAAAAAAGTTTTTTGTTGGGACTTGTTCTTATCAAAAATATAAAATTTATTTAAATATTGTTTTTTCCAATAAAGCAATATTTGATTTTATTTTTTTAAGTTTTACGATTAAATCTTTATAATCACTATCTTCAGTATTCACATTAAAATGATCCTTTTCAATATAATTTGAATTCAAGTTTCTACTCATAAAATTTTTCCTTATTTAAAGCAATTATTCTAATTGATATAATTTTAAATAAGAGATTTATTTTTTCAAAATTATTTTAACTTAGATACTTAAAATATCAAAAACAAATTAATTTAATTGATCTATATTTTGTTCAAAGTAAGGATTACAACTATTCTTTGATATACCTAAAGACCATCCAATAAATGAAGAAACAAATATCGTAACGATTAATGGTAAGATCGCTTGCTGAGTATTTTCAAGTCTAAACCATTCTCTCCAGCTATTCAAAAACCGTTCTCTTTGAAATTTTCTTTTTTCATTTTCTAATAATCTCGCTTTTTTAACGAACGATTTTTTAACCCATTTTTCAAAAGGTATCTTTTTTATAATCGCCATTTTTCTTTCAACTTCTAATAGTTGTCCAGAACTAAGGTAAGGATGAAATGTACTTATCAATTCAAGAGTCTTTAAAAACATCTCAACAGTCGCATCTTTAATGAGTTTTTGCTCATTACTTAAATCAGCCCACTCTACTTCTGGATAAAAACGATTCCTATTGGGTTGAATTTGTTCATCTGACATTTGACCAGGTTCTCGCAGCCATCTATTAGTATTTTCATCAAACCTTCGCCAATACAAAAAAGGATTAATAAAAATTGTTTTGCCAGCTATTTTTACTACATCTTGTTGAAGATGACTAGTTATCTTTCTTTCAGAGTTTTTCGATTTTATCAAAAGTAAAAATTTATAACCTAACTTAAGATTATCTTTGATTCGTTATTTTTCCAGAAATTTCAAATAAATTTTTCCAATTAATACTTAGTTATTTTTATTAAATTAAGTCATTGATAAGCGCCAACGCTTTTTTAAATAATTACAGTATTCGCAATTTGAGGAAGGTTTGGGGAAAACATCCGAACGTAATAAATTGACCGTATCAATTATCTTATTTTCTACCCATGAAGTAGAACAATCTAATTGAATTAGGTGTACATCAAAATTTAATTGGTTATTAAATAACTCTTCATTTTTCTTTCCATTGAAATATAAAAGATAAGCTTCTTGAGCTACAGAAAAACCGTTTTTTTTAAATAACCACTGATACATTTCTAATTGTCTCTTGTAAGCTTTTGCATATTCGTATTTATTAAAAGTCTCAGACCAATCAAAATTATTTCTAGATGTTGCTTTTACATCAATAATGATAAGGTCGCCATTTTTTTTTTGCCAAATATCATCAACAGCTCCACCAAAATCATAATTATGTTCCATTGACTTATATCTTATTCCTTGAAAATTACTTCTCCAACGTTCTAAATCTTTGTGTTTGAAGGGAACAGCATCAATACCATATTCAATAAATAAAGGATGCGGCTCCTGAATTTTTCTGTAGTAATCAAATTCATTTTTACATAAATTATCTACAGCTATATTTAAAGTAAATGGTAATGATGGTGGTTTTATTTGATATTTTTTGTCTAGTACACAACATCTTGGACAACTAAGATATTTCTCAACAGTAGATCGACTTAATTTAATACTTTCGCTCATTACGATTAATATCTCATTTAAAAATATTTCTTACATCAAATAAGAGTCTTAAATTTATTAGAAAATTTGTTAACTTACTCCAACTCCATAATAAGGAGTGAAATTAGAAAAAATTTCGACCTCAACATTGACTAGCATCAATTTCATTGATGAATTAAAAGTAACACAACTTTTTCCACATGTGGTGTAATTATCACCATTATTTGAAGTTAATAAAAAAGTTCTCATAAAATAAATTCAGCTACTTTTGCTTATTTTATTTTTCTTAGTTTATTTTCATAGGAAAAAATGGGATAAATTTGTAGTATTTAATTAATTAAAACTGACTCGTTCTTAATGCATAAATTCCTAAAAACACAAATTATTCTTTTTTTCTTTTTAGTAAGTTATGTCTCGACTGTCTACGCATACAAATCATGGCCAAAACATCCTCAAGGATTAGATAAAAAAGCTTATCTGAAAGAATATAGTAAAGCAGTTTCTATAGGAATTGAAACTCCAGGATCTTCTGGTTCTGGAGTAATAATTGGGAGAAAAAAAAATCAGTATTTATTCATAACAGCTAGGCATGTCGCACAAAGTCAACCTAGTAAAAATGAAGAATATTGGATATATTCAGTAACTGATGAAAGAAATAAGATTAAAGTAAAAAAATTTATTTACCCTAAGGAATTTGAAGGTTATGATTTAGCTCTTGGGGTTTTTGAAAGTGATACTAAATTTCCCGTTGCTTATATTTTAAAAAAATTAAATTATAAGCCAGATTTTGATTTTTGTTCAATTAGAAATATTGATATATTTAACGACGGATATCAAGGTTATTTAGAATGCGATAATGAATGGCAAATTCTTGGAAAACCAATAATTGGGGGAGTATCTTTGCCAACAAAAGCATTAAATATTCCTATTTTTAGAACATCAAGCTTAAAAATGTTAACAAGAGCAAAAGGTAATCAACAAGGTTATGAAGCCGTGTATGAGGCTTCATCTACTGTTCCAGGGATGAGCGGAGGTGGAGTATTTGGCCAAAGAAGTTGTGGAGGATTAACAGTACCTGAAAAGATCATCGAATACTACGATGATGGTATAAATGGAAAAATGCCTATAGAAAGAGAAAAAAAAACAATAGAATTTACAGGATTTTATGGCGGTATTTTTGCAATACATGGTATGTCAGAAGAATACAGCAATACAAGTAGTCGCTCAGGTGTAGGCCTTGGAATACCACTTGATCTTTTCAGTAATTACTTTAATAAAATTTCAAAAGAATATGGAATTCTTAAATACAGCTCATCGTCCTTCTTTAATTGTTAACTAGACCATTATCATTTTCATTCCTGAATTAAAAGTAAAGTAACTTTTTCCAAGTGTGATGTTTGTGTGATGTGTGCTTGAAAATCCTTACAAAAAGATTGTCAAAAAATCACTTATGATTCACATTGATGTTTTTTTATAGTCTATATCTACGATCTTGCCTTTACGATTATTCCCACTCTATAGTCACGGTAAAAAGATACGTTAGTAAAGTCAATGATACCAATACATTTGAGCATATTATATCACCGATTTCCTCGTGTGAAACCAAGTATTTGAATCTATAACTAGGTTTATGACCTATTTTTCATTCCCACTCAATAGTTCCAGGAGGTTTGCTTGTAATATCATAAACAACTCTATTGACTGAACTTACTTCATTTACGATTCTATTTGCAATCCTCTCCAAAATCTGAAAAGGAATTTTTGACCAATCGGCTGTCATACCATCTTCACTAGATACACAACGTAAAACTATTGGCCATGAATAAGTCCTTTTATCTCCCATAACTCCTACTGTTTTTACAGGTAGCAATACTGCAAAAGCTTGCCAAATATCATTGTAAAGTTCTGCTTTTTTAATTTCATCTCTTACTATCCAGTCTGCATCTCTTAAACAATCAAGTTTTTCATTATTTACCTCTCCCAAAATTCTTATAGCTAATCCTGGTCCTGGGAATGGATGCCTTTTTATAATTTCATCCGGCAAACCTAAAGCAGCGCCAACTTTTCGGACTTCATCCTTAAAAAGTTTTCTTAATGGCTCAACTAATTTAAATTGTAAATCTTTTGGCAATCCACCCACATTATGATGACTCTTTATCTTTACAGCTATTCTTTCTCCTGTTTTAGGATCAATATTAGTCCCAGCACTTTCAATAACATCAGGATAAAGAGTACCTTGGGCTAAATACTGAAAAGGTCCTAATCTATTGCTTTCTTCCTCAAATACTCTAATAAATTCTTCACCTATAATTTTTCTCTTTTGTTCTGGATCAGTAATATTTTTTAATTTGGCAATAAACCTTTCCCTTGCATTAATATATTCAACTTTTATATGAAATTTCTTATCAAAAAAATTCATTAAAAATTCTGGTTCACCTTTTCTCATGAAACCTTGGTCTATAAACATGCATGTAAGCTGATTTCCAATAGCTTTATTGAGAAGAAATGCAAGAGTTGAGGAATCAACTCCTCCAGATAAGGCAAGCAAAACTTTTTTATTGCCAACTTGCTCTCTTATCCTGGGAATAGTTTCCTCTATATAGGTTTCGGTTGTCCAATCAGCGGCACAACAAGAAATTTTATAAACGAAATTTTTAATTACCGTCATCCCAAACTCTGAATGAATTACTTCAGGATGAAATTGTACGCCAAATAATTTTTTTACATCATTTGAAATTGCTGCATGGAGTGTGTTCTCGGTATGAGCAATTTTATTAAATCCATCAGGCAAACAATTTATAGAATCGCCATGACTCATCCACATAATAGATTTATCTTCTACATCAGAAAGGATGTCAGATTCTTGGTCTATATTTATTGGTGCTCTACCATATTCAGCTCTTTTGGTTGCTGAAATAACAGATCCTCCAAGTTCTTTGACCATTAATTGCATTCCATAGCATATGCCAAGAATAGGAATTCCTAAATTAAAAATTTTTCCATCACACTTAGGCGCATTTTGTTCATATACAGAATTTGGGCCTCCACTCAAAATAATCCCTTTAGGATTAATACTTTTAATATCCTCAATTGAAATGTAATTGCTTACTACAAGAGAAAAAACATTAGTTTCTCTAATTCTTCTTGCAATCAATTCAGAATATTGAGATCCGAAATCCAAAATTAATATTGAAGGGTCTCGTTCTTTTTGTAAAATTGTTTGACTCATGTATAAAAGTTAACTCAAATTATTTACAAAAGCATAATGAATCACAAATTAATCTAAGTGAAAATAAGAAATATACTTAGTGCCATTAATTCCAGCCCACCTAATTTTCCTTTTTCTATCAAAAATGATTGATGCGATTTCCATATCTGTTTTTACATACCTATTTACATAATTAAAAGAACGCTTTTCGATCGTATTTGATAGATTCTTAAATAATTTATCAGCTAAAGATTTATTAAATCCTTCAAGAAGTTGTAATGCATTCTCAAGATTATCTAACTGAGATAATTCAACTATTATTTCAGATGGTAACTTTTCTTGAACGGCTAAATAAACAAGAATCTCAATTCTTGCATCAGCTAAATGATTATGAGTATGAAAAATACCGCCTGCTAATTTAATTAATTTCCCGTGATAACCAAAAAGAATTACAGTTTTAACTTTTTTTATTGCAGCATCAACTAATAATGGTCCTATCCAATTTCCAATTTTGATAATTGGCAAATCAACATTATAAGTTTTGGCCAAATTTAACCCATTTTCACCAATAACAAATACAACTTTCCCTTTAAAGTCGTTTTGAACTAACCTTGCTAGATTATTTTTAGCCTCTTTTAATTGATCAGGTGAAGCACTCGAATAAGTCTCAGCAGCAGTACCAATAATAGATAATCCATCAACAATACCAAATGACTTATTACTAGTTCTTTCAGCTAAAAAAGCTCCATTTGGGAAAATAATTTCTAATTTCAAATTAAAGCCGGCAGGAATACTATCTAATAAATTTTCATATAAAACTTCTTTGGCAAAATTAGAAATGCATATCTCTGATGTATCTTCTTTTATACCTACACCAAATCCTGCAATAATATTTATTGGAATTGTTTGAACAGGACTATCAAAAGCAATTTTTTCTAAAGAGGCTATTGTCCATATTTCTAAGTTTTGTGTAATGTCAAGATCTAAACCAGATTTTGCAAAGGTAATTCCTAATGCATGCAATTCATCTTTAAGTAAACCAACAGAATGAATCTCGATTTTTATTTCTTTATTTTCATTAGGAATTTTGATTAGTTCATAATTCTTAAATGGTAACCCTACTAGTTTTTTTAATGCTGCCCTAGCAGCTCCAGCAACCCACAAAGGTAAAGAAAATCCTTTTTTCAAATCAAGTAATTGAAAAATATATAATGAGAACTAATCTAAGAATGACCTATTAAATCAAAAGTGGCCATACAACAAAAATTATCATTGATGATTCCTGGACCCACACCAGTTCCAGAAAAAGTTTTACAAGCATTAAGTAAGCATCCAATAGGCCATCGCAGTAAAGAATTTCAAGATCTCGTAGAGAGCACAACAAAAAATTTACAGTGGCTTCATCAAACTAAAAATGATGTTTTAACAATCACAGGTAGTGGGACTGCTGCAATGGAGGCTGGAATAATAAATACCTTAAGTAGAGGAGATAAAGTAATTTGTGGAGAAAATGGAAAATTTGGTGAAAGATGGGTAAAAGTTGCTAAAGAATTTGGTCTGGAAATAATAAAAATTGATTCCGAATGGGGAAATCCACTTGATCCAGAAGATTTCAAAAAGGTACTTGAGGAAGATAAACAAAAAGAAATAAAGGCAGTTATTTTAACTCATTCTGAAACCTCAACAGGTGTAATTAATGATCTAAAAACTATAAGTTCATATATTCGCAAACACAATACAGCTTTATCAATTATTGACTGCGTAACAAGTCTTGGAGCTTGCAATGTTCCAGTAGATGAATGGGAATTAGATATCGTTGCTTCAGGATCACAAAAGGGATATATGATTCCTCCAGGGCTAAGTTTTATAGCAATGAGCCAAAAAGCGTGGGAAGCTACCGAGAAATCTAATCTACCAAAGTTTTATTTAAATTTGAAATCCTATAGAAAAAGTCTTTTAAATAACAGTAATCCATATACTCCAGCAGTTAATTTAGTTTTTGCTCTAGATGAAGCTTTAAAAATGATGAGAGAAGAAGGCTTAGATAACATTTTCCTCAGACACAACAAACATAAATTAGCAATGAGCAATGCTGTAAAGGCTTTAAACCTAAAATTATTTGCTGATGAAAAATATTTAAGCCCTTCGATAACTGCAATAAAAACCGAAGGAATGGATGCTGAAGAATTTAGAAAAACAATAAAGAATAATTTTGATATTTTACTTGCAGGGGGGCAAGACCATTTGAAGGGGAAAATATTTAGAGTCGGACACTTAGGTTATGTTAATGATAGAGATATTATTACGGTAGTTTCAGCTATAAGTAATACTCTTCTCGATCTCGGTAGAATTACAGCACAACAAGCTGGTGAAGCATTAGTTGTTGTATCGAAACATCTTGAGGGAAATTAGTTAAGTGCCTGGCTCTTCAACATTTCCGCCTAATTCAACAATCTTTTTTCTAAGAACAATTGATTTTTTTTCATCACCATTGGTTTGAGCTATTGCAAGAGCAAACTCTAATTTTTCAAGCTGATGGTCACCCTCGAAAAAAGATAATTTTTTCTTTATGCGATTTTTATTATCTTTATATGAAATTTGTGAAGACATAAAAAATAATGCTTTAGTTTATATTATGCCAACAAAAGGGGACATTATGAGAGGAAATCAAAAATATTATTTGACTATAAACTTAAACAAAAAAAATTTTTTCTAATATTATGTTCAAACATCTCTCAAATTTATGCATAACATAAACTTAATCTATTATCTAATTGCAGGTTGTATTTTTGGGGTTTTAGCTCTAAAAACAGGTATTCCTGCAGCTCCTCTTGCAGGCGCTTTAATAGGCGCAAGCATGCTTAGCATCAGTGGCAAAGTCGACATAGCCGAGTGGCCAATTGGCACAAGAACAATTTTAGAAATTGGAATTGGAACAGTCATTGGTACATCATTAACAAAAGACTCATTAGTTGATATTCAAAACTTGTGGAGGCCAGCCATATTAATAACTTTTACATTAGTTATAACTGGACTAGCAATTGGATTATGGACAAGCAAATTACTTAATATAGATATAATCACAACAATTCTTGGTGCTGCGCCAGGAGGAATTAGTGGAATGAGTCTTGTAGGGTCCGAATACGGAGTGGGCGCTGCAGTAGCAACTCTACACGCAGTAAGACTAATTACTGTTCTTTTAATTCTTCCTTTAGTGGTAAAGTGCTTGAATTTATTTGGAGTAATTAAATCTTAAATTTCTATAGACATATTCACAAAAAAAGATATTTTTAAATAGAAGATAAAAGCCTAATGCAAAGATTGAATAAGAAAAAACGAATAACATTATCATTAGGAATTTTCATTCCTCTAACCCTTACTACTTCAGGAGTTAATGCTAGTTCATTTGGAGCAGAAATTTTTTGTACTATGAGAGATGGTGGAAATGACCATGAAAGTAGTTGGGATGCAGCATACACATATATAAAGAAACAAAAGGGAGGATTATTCAAAGTTTCACCTAAAAATGCAGCAGCACAAATTACTGAAACGGTTATAAGAGAAAGAGAAAAATTTAGTTATTGCGTTGAATATTTAGATAATCTTCATCCAAATAGAAAACTAATACGAGAATTAGAAAAAGAAGAAGAAAGAAAAGAAAAAGAAGCAAAAGATAGAGAAAACAAAAGAAAAAAATTAGAAAAAGAATTAGAAGAGACTAATGATGTAATTTCTGAAGAATTTACCGATGAAACACTTGATAGATATAGTTACTAATTAAGGCTTACAAAAGATAATAATTTTTTCTAAATTTAATAAATACTTTTTTGTATCTAAACACACTAAATCCTATTTTTAGTGGCAATTTAAGCTAAAAAGCATAAATAAATGTTGACTTTTATTATATTCAAGCGATTATTTATTTAACTAAATATTCTGAATGCATATAAATGATGCGGTGTTTTTAGAGGATTTATGTCCTAAGTTCAGATTAAGACAATGGCGAAAATCTATTCATAGATTTACAGGTAAAAGTTGTATATATTGCGGAAAACCATCTGAATCTATTGATCATGTAATACCAAGAAGCCAAGGAGGCTTAAGTACAACAGAAAACTGTGTCCCTGCATGTCTTTCATGTAATGGGGATAAATCAGATGAAAATGCTTTGTATTGGTATAGAAGGCAAAAATTTTATGATCCCCGAAGAGCAATGGCTATAAGAGCATGGTTAGAAGGAGATTTAAGATTAGCCATTAGATTACTACAATGGGCTAATCCTAAATTTAAGGTAAATAATAAAAATTACACAAATGATGAATCAAAATATAAAGCAGCGTGACTACCAAACATTACATATTTTTCTAGAGTTATAACTCTCACATATATTTTCCAACTCTTTTGGTGATTCTGGGATTATTAAAATTGTCGAAAATGAAATAAGAAAGACAAATAACTTTTGGTAGAATTTAAAATTAACTAAACTTACTTCTTTCCCTATAAGAAGGGGGTAACTTTTGCTAATACAGAAAGTTTTTAATTTTAAATCGGGCCCAAAAGATGTCTTCATTGTTAAATAATACATATGTACTACTATAGCCAACCATGAAAAAGCCTGCAAGTATTCTCGGAAATAATAATAAATTTTTAGTCTTGGGATGTGGTTTTAGCGGTAGTTTTTTTGCACACACTATTAGAAAATTCGGTTGCACTGTTTTAACAAGTTCAAGATCCGCAAGTAAAGATCCAAATAGTTTTATTTTCAACAGTGAAAGCGGAGTAGTTCCTGATAAAGAAATTTTTGATGGAGTCACGCATATTCTTAGTTGCATACCTCCCGACAAAAATGGGAATGATCCCGTCCTAGAAAGCCTTCAAAGTAAACTACAAGACTTACCCCTTGAATGGGTTGGATATTTATCTACCACAGGAGTATATGGAAACACAGAAGGTGGTTGGGTTTCTGAGAAAGATCAGCCTAATCCTTTTCAAAAAAGAAGTCACAATAGATTAAATTGCGAAAAAAAATGGATTGAATCTAGCTTGCCCGTGCAAATTTTTAGATTACCTGGTATCTATGGACCTGGAAGATCCACGTTTGAAGCAATCAAAAATCAAAAAATTCGAGTTATCTTTAAAAGAGCTCAAGTATTTTCAAGAGTGCATGTTGCTGATATTACACATGCGATTATTTTTTTATTACAAAATAAAGATTGTTTAAAGTTTCACCAAATTATTAATATTGCAGACGATGAACCATGTTCTCAGATAGAAGTTATCCAATATTGCTACGATTTACTTGGTTTAAAAATGCCAAAGCCAATTTTATTTGAGGATGTAAAAGATGAATTATCAACTATCGCTCAATCTTTTTGGATGGAAAATAGAAGAGTTTCAAACAAACTTTTATGCGAAACACTCGGATACAAACTAATTTATAAAAACTATAAATTAGGCTTAAAAAATTGCTATCTGAAAAGTTAAAAATTTTTTATGAATTTTCAAAATACAAATAAAATTTCGAAGGTAGTATTAAGCGTAGGAGATGAATCAGGTATTGGACCTGAAATAATCTTAAAAGCGCTACATTCTGATGCAATACCAGAAAATATTGACTATATATTAGTTGGATCCAAAAAAAATCTACAAAATATATATAAAGACCTTAGATCCTTAGGATTAGAAAAACTTGCAAATCCTAAAAATTTAAATATACATGATCTCAAAATTTCTTCATCATATAATGACGCTAAATCAAGTTACGGTAATTCAAGTTTCCAATATTTAAAAAAAGCAATAGAAATTGTAAAACAATCCCCCAATTCAGCACTTGTAACTGGACCAATATGCAAGAAATCATGGTCCCTAGCAGGTCATTTCTTCTCTGGTCAAACTGAGGTATTAGCAAAATCATGTGGAGTAAAGAACGTTGGCATGTTATTTACAGCAAAATCACCAATTACAGGTTGGAGATTTAATACTTTACTAGCTACAACCCACATAGCCCTTTCTGAGGTTCCCAAGAAATTAACTACAGAATTAATCCACTCTAAATTGGATCTTTTCAAAGATTTTTGTAATACCTATACTGACAAACCTAGTTTAAAAGTAGCAGGATTAAACCCTCACGCTGGCGAAGAGGGTATTTTAGGTAATGAAGAGAGAGATTGGCTCAATGATGCATTAATTACTTGGAATAAAAAGAATAGAAGTATTGAATTATTAGGCCCATTATCACCAGATAGTTGCTGGAATTCTTCGGTAAAAGCATGGAATGACAAAAATGCTGAAAAGCATGATGGCATTCTTGCTATGTATCACGATCAAGGTTTAATACCAATGAAAGTGATAGCTCTTAATTACTCAGTAAATACCACAATCGGTTTACCTTTTATAAGAACATCTCCAGATCATGGAACAGGATTTGATATTGCTGGCAAAGGAATTGCTCAATCTCAAAGCATGATTGAGGCTATTAAGGCTGCCGTAGAAATGACTAACAATTCAAGACTGCTTAACACGCATTAAAACTTGGCCAAATTCTACTGGTGTTCCATTTTCAACGAGAATCTCTACTATTTCAGCATTAAATTCAGATTCAATTTCATTCATTAATTTCATTGCTTCCAAAATACAAATAGTTTGACCGACCTTAACATTATTCCCTATTTCAACAAATGGCTCTTCACCAGGCGCTGCAGCCCTATAAAATGTCCCAACCATAGGAGAAGTTATTTCAGTTAGATCAGAACGTCCTGGGGGCGCCACCTGAGGTGCTTCAGGCTCGTTAACAACAGGAAGGTTATCATTAATAGTTTTTTGATTAGCAACTGTCTGCTTATCAAATGAAGTATTAGAAACTAAATTGTTAATAACTTGATTCTGATCAAATACGTTCCTCTTAATTTCGAGTTTAAAATCTTCTCCCTCTAGCGAGAACTCTTGTATATCACTTGTAGAGATTTTCTCTATTAAGCGATCTAAGTCATCATGATCTAATTTCATAGCCATTAATTTTCACGTCCAAGATAACTGTCATTACGAGTATCAACCTTAATCATTTCTCCCACAGAAATAAATAAAGGAACCATAATTTGAGCACCTGTTTCTAGAATAGCTGGTTTCGTGCCCCCACTAGCAGTATCACCTTTAACTCCAGGATCAGTCTCTGTAACTTTCAAAGTAATAGATATTGGAAGTTCTACTTCTAAAACTTTACCATTATGAAAAATTACATTAACCTCCATTCCCTCTTTTAAATACTTTGCACCTTTACCGATTTGTTCAGAGGTGAGTCTTGTCTCTTCAAAACTTGTCATGTTCATAAAAACATAATCACCAGACTCCACATAAGTATGCTGCAGGTTAGACTTCTCAAGGATAGCCTGCTGTACTGATTCTCCGGCTCGAAAAGTTTTTTCAACCACGTTGCCGCTTTGAACTGATTTTAATTTTGTTCGCACGAAAGCAGAACCCTTGCCAGGCTTGACATGTAGAAATTCTACAACACGCCAAACTTGTCCATCCAATTCGATGGTAGTACCTGTGCGAAAATCGTTACTGGAAATCATTCCTGTATTACATCCCCAAGGATCATAAACCTGCAAGAGTGCTATGCAAAAATTCTTATCAAATCAGAACAAACTTTTCTTAATTCTATCGATTGTAATTTTACAGGTTTTTCTCTTAAAACCTATTCAAGTATTAGCTGATTTACCTACTGGAAATGCGGTAAAAGACCCTAGTGCAATCCTCAGAAACGCACTCCCTATCAAGCAAGTTGAGTTGCAAGAACTTCAACACAAATTGGAAGACACTAGTGACCTTGTAAGAGGAGGGAGATGGCCCGCTCTTACAAAAACTGTTACAAAATGTCAATCTTTACTAAAAAAATACCAGAGTAAAATTATTCAAGAATTACCAAACGATAAAAAGAAAATTGCCGAAAAAACATTTTTAGAGCTCAAAGAAAATTTTGATAGTCTTCAAGATTTCTCTAAATCAAAGGATAAATACTCATTTATAGCGACCCGAAGAGATGCTTTAACTAAAATAGGTGGATTAGAAGAATATTTTCTACCAAATGAATTTCCATACTCTATTCCCCAGGAATTTGATAATTTACCAAGATTACTGGGCAGAGCAAAAGTCAATATAAAAACCTCCAAAGGTGATATGCAAGCTATTGTGGATGGATTTAACGCGCCACTTACGGCAGGAGCATTTATAGATTTATCTTCAAAAAATTTCTACAAAGATTTACCTATCAACAGAGCAGAAGAATTTTTTGTACTGCAGACAGGTGATCCAATTGGGGATGATATAGGTTACATAGATCCTGAAACAAACGAAGTTCGTCACGTTCCCCTAGAAATTAGAATTCCTGATGAAAAAGATACTTTTTATAATCAAACTTTTGAAGATTTAGGGCTTTACACAGAGACGCCAATATTACCTTTTGCAACACTTGGAACTCTGGGATGGTCCCATTCAAATACCGCAGTTGATGATGGCTCATCGCAATTTTTCTTCTTTTTATATGAAGCAGAATTAAATCCAGCAGGTCGCAATTTAATTGATGGAAGGAATGCTGCCTTTGGTTACGTTGTTGATGGATTTGATGTATTAGAAGAGCTTACTAGAGATGACAAAATTATTTCAATTGATGTTTTAGAAGGGATTGAAAACCTCAAATTAAATGCATAAAGAGATATTAGAAAATATAGGGGAAAAAGAATTAATAAATAGGCTAGGAAAATTTATGCCTAAAAATCAAATTTCAGATGATTGCGCTTTAATCAAAACTAAAAATGAAAATTTACTTGTTAATACAGATTCTTTGGTGGAAAATGTTCATTTCAATGACACAACTATTTGTCCTGTGGACCTTGGGTGGAAAGCAGTTGTTAGTAACATTTCTGACTTATTATCCAGTGGAAGCAAGAAAACTGTAGGTATTACAATAAGCCTAGTTCTACCTTCTAGCACTGAATGGATTTGGGTTGAAGAGTTATATAGAGGAATAAATAAAGCTTTAAAAGAATATGGCGGCATAATTCTTGGAGGAGATTGCTCAAAAGGGAATCAAAAAGCCATATCAATTACTGCCTTTGGGATTCAAGGTGAACTTGAATTAAGAAGAAACGCATGTAAACCAGGAGATATCATCTTAACTACAGGAATTCATGGTCTTAGCAAACTAGGGTTTTTAATTAAAAATAAAATTTATTTAGATAATGATATTTCTCTTAATAAAAGATTAATCAGTAAATCCATTGAACATTTTTGTCGCCCTAAAGCTTACCCAAATTTTCTAAAAAATCTTATAAAAACTCGCTCAAATAAAAAAATCAAGAGTATAGGATGTACTGATAGCAGTGATGGTCTATTTCAAGCTTTACAAGATTTAGCAAGTGCTAGCAAATGTAAAGCTATTATTAATTATGAAAAAATACCCAAAGACAAGGATTGGCCAAGAGGAGATAAATGGGACGAATATTATTTTTTTGGAGGTGAAGATTACGAATTAGTTTTCTCCCTGCCAAAAAAGTGGGCAAAGAGTTTATCTAAACTTGATAAAGATATTAACGAGATTGGGTTTTTTACTGATGGTGAACCATCAATAGAATTTAAAGATTGTAACAAAAACAAATTATTAAAAAAAACACCTTTTAAGCACTTTTAATTATTCCCAATTTTTTGCAACAATCTCTGCTAAATCTACAACTCTCTGACTATAACCCCACTCATTGTCATACCATGCAAGCACCTTTACAAGATTATCTCCGATACACATTGTAAGGTCACTATCTACAATTGATGATTCATTGGTACCTGCATAATCGCTTGACACTAATGGTTCATCTCCATACTTAATAATCCCTTTCATTGAGCTTAGAGATGCTTCCTTGAGCGTATTATTAACTTCTTCAGCTGTAACAGATTTAGAAGATTCAAAAACAAAATCTACTGCGGAAACGTTAGGAGTTGGAACTCTCATTGCAATTCCTGTTAATTTGCCTTTCATTTCAGGGTATACCAGAGCTACTGCTTTTGCAGCTCCTGTAGAAGTAGGAACGATGTTTGTAGCAGCGGCTCTAGCCCTTCTAAGATCTCTATGACTATTATCTAAAATTCTTTGATCCCCTGTATAACTATGAATTGTAGTCATCAAGCCTTTGTTAATCCCAAATGTTTGGTCTAAAACTTTAACTACCGGAGCTAAACAATTCGTTGTACAACTAGCATTACTCAAAATATCATAATCTTTATGTTTATATGTATCAGCATTGACTCCAACTACATAAGTACCAACGCCGTCACCTTTACCAGGCGCTGTTAAGATGACTTTTTTTGCTCCTACCTCTAAGTGCTTACTTGCACCTACATCTGTATTAAATACTCCAGTAGATTCAATAACCAGATCTACCCCCCAGTCTTTCCAAGGAAGATTCATTGGGTTTCTATCAGAGAAACATTTAATTGTCTTGTTATTAATTACAAAAGTATCATCAGTATATTGAATATCAACACCATCAAGTTGACCAAGAACTGAATCATACTTTAATAGATGAGCATTAGTCTTAGGATCTGAGGTAACGTTAATTCCAACGACTTCAATATTGGTGTAAGCCCCTCTACTAAGCCAACAACGCATAAAGTTTCGACCAATTCTGCCAAAGCCGTTAATTGCAACACGCAAAGTCATAACTAATAATTTCTAAATGATTAACCTAAGTTGCTGATCATACTGAATTTTGTGCAATAACGTAAGGTTTTTTTGATTTATTAAGCAAATAAGTCTAGTTTTGTATTAATTCAAGGAAAAAAAACATTTTTTTTAAGAAAAAATAGCAAAATTCTACCTAGAAGTTATTTTGATTTAAGTAAAAGATAAACATTGGATAAAAAATTACTTTTGAAAAGTCATTTTCATTTTATTGGGATTGGAGGTATTGGGATGTCAGCATTAGCAATAGGTTTACTTAAAAAAGGTTGTTCAGTTTCAGGATCTGATTTAGTTAAAAACGACGAAACTAAAAAATTGGAGAAATTAGGAGCAGTAATCTTTACTACTCAAATTAGACAAAATATTGAATTTGTTATTTCAAAATTTACCAACAAATTGATCAATTTTGTTGTAAGCTCCGCGATCAAGCCAGAAAATGAAGAATTTTTGTACTGCAGAGAAAAAAATTTATCAATAAAACATCGTTCAGAGATACTTGCAATGCTAATGCGCACTTATACTACATTGGCCGTAGCCGGCAGCCACGGAAAAACGTCAACCAGTACATTTCTATCTACAATACTTGAGTTATGTACACGTAATTCTTCTTCAATAACTGGAGGAATAATTCCTATTTACAACTCTAATTGTCATTTAGAAAATACAAAATTCTTAGTAGCTGAAGTTGATGAATCTGATGGGACAATTAACAAATATAATTCTGATATCGGAATAATCAATAACATTGATTTTGATCATTGCGATCACTTTTCTAATTTAAGTGAAGTCATATCTTCTTTTAAAAGCTTTGCTAAAAACTCTAAAAAATTACTAGTTAATTTTGATTGTGAAACCTCAAGAAATAATTTTTATTCTAATTGTCAGTGGTCAAACACTACGGCTAAAAACGTAGCTTATGCAATAATTCCTACTGAAATTAATTCAAACTATACAATTGGAAAATATTATGAAAATGAAAATTTTATTAGTAGTTTAAATATTCCAATTCCAGGATTACACAATCTATCTAATATCACGGCAGCAATAGCAGCTTCAAGAATGGTAGGGGTAGATTTTATAGAAATTAAGAAAAATATAAAATTTCTGAAACTCCCAAAAAAAAGATTTGAGTTAAGAGGCCAAATAGATGAAAGAAGTTTATATGATGATTATGCACATCACCCAAACGAAATAAAAGAAACTATTAAATTAGGAAGATTATTGATTCAGCAAAAACATAATAATGAATGTCAAAAAAGTAGATTAATAGCTATCTTTCAACCTCATAGATACTCTCGAGTAAAGCAATTTACTGAAGAATTCGCTGAGGAATTATCAAAAGCAGATGTTATTTATGTAACCAGTATTTATGGAGCAGGAGAAAGAAACGAAGATAAAATTACTTCGAAAATTATTACTGATTTGATTTATAAAAAAAATAAAAATGTTAGTTACATAAATAATTATTATGAAATTACAAATAATTTTTATGAATTAACTCAAAAAGGGGATTTGATTTTGAATATGGGAGCTGGTGATTGTCATAATTTATGGCCAATTTTAAATGAAAAATAATTAAAATAAATAAATAATTTATGAATAAAAAAAATTTTTCTAAAAACTGTAATTTAAGTAGTTATACAACTATAAAAGTGGGAGGAGTGGCTCAATACTTTGCTGAGCCAAGAAAAGTTGAAGAACTTTTATATCTAATAAAATGGGCTAATTTAAATAAACAAAGATGTCAAATAATTGGCGCAGGTTCAAATCTTTTAATAAATAATATTTTCATAAAAGGCTTAGTTGTTTGTACAAAAAAATTGAAATCACTTAAGATAGAGCCACATTCAGGAATTGTTGAAGCGGAAGCAGGTGTAATGCTCCCAGCATTATCTAATTCTCTTGCTAAAAATGGATTACAAGGAGGGGAATGGGCTGTTGGTATTCCAGGAACATTGGGAGGAGCAATTTATATGAATGCTGGCACAGGTAATTTATCGCTAGCAAAAAATCTTATTTCCGTAAAAGTTATTAATAATAAAACTAATGAAAAACTTGAAATTGAAAAAAAAGATATCGATTTTGAGTATAGATTTAGCTCTTTTCAAAGAAATGATTTAACAATTATTAGTGCAAGATTACATTTTGAACCTAATGGAAATCTAGAAAAATTAATTCAAACAACCAAAAATAACCTTAAATTAAAAACAGAAACACAACCATATCATCAACCAAGTTTTGGTAGTGTTTTTAAAAATCCTGACAATAATTATGCAGCAAAATTAATTGATGATATGGGTTTAAAGGGATTTAAAATTGGCGGTGCTGAAATTTCTACAATGCATTCAAATTTTATAATTAACACTTCTTCAGCAAGTTCAAAAGATATTTATGAATTAATAATGGTAATTCAACAAAAAGTACTACAAAACAAAGGGATTTTTTTGCAACCGGAAGTAAGAATGATTGGTTTTGACTATCCTAACTAAAGAAACGTTTTTACAAAATGGCGGGTTTTGGACTTCCTAACTTTGGACAACTTACAGAAGCTTTTAAAAAAGCTAAACAAATTCAGCAAGATGCTCAAAAATTACAAGATGAACTTGAAAATATGGAGATTGAAGGCAAAAGTGATGATGAAATGATAAAAGTTTGGATAAGTGGAAACCAACTTCCTTTAAAGGTAGAAGTAAAAGAAAGTATCTTAAATGCAAATAAAGAACAAATAGAGCAGAGTATTCTACAGGCTATTCAAAAAGCTCATGAATTATCAACTACAACTATGAAAGAAAGGATGAATGATTTGACTGGTGGATTAAATCTTAATCTTCCTGGTTTTGATAATAGTGACTCTTAAAAGACTCAATCATTTCTTTATAAAAAGAATATCTTTCAAAGGATTTATTTAAATTACATCCCTCGTCGTTTAAATGTAAACAGTTACGAAATTTACACTTGATACCTTCTTCGATTATCTGTTTATATATTTCTGAATAAAGATTTGGTAACAACTTAATATCAACCTCTAGAGGTTGCATATTAAAACCAGGAGTATCCACAATATAACTTTGATTCGACACAGCGAATAACTCAACATTTCGAGTAGTATTTTTTCCTCTCTTAATTTTATGGGAAACTGGAGAAGTACTATTGTGAAGACCTGGAATAATCATATTTAGCAAAGTAGTTTTGCCAACTCCGGATGGACCCATAAAAATTGAACATTCTTTTTGCTTTAACTCGACTAATAAATTTTTAAAGCAATCAGATTCCTGTAAATTTAAGGTTATTACTTGGTAACCCCATTTCTCAAATTTATCAAATAGATATGATTTTCTTTTATCAGAAATTAAATCACACTTTGTCAAAACTAATGAGACTTCAACTCCCATTGATTCTGCTGATATCAAAAACCTATTAACTTGAGATAAATTTAACTCTGGTTCGTCGACGGAAAAAGTAACATATATGTTAGAAATATTTGCAACTGAGGGCCTAACTAAAAGATTTTTTCTTTTTTTTAGACTTGTTATTACTGCGCGTTTACTTTTAAAATCAATTTTTTCAATCGCTACCTCGTCTCCAACATAAATTAATTGATCCTTGAAATTTATAGACTTCTTAACCTTACATAAAAATTTCTCGCTATTTCCAGAGTTTTCTTGATTTTTTAAATCAACTAAAAAAAAATCATTAAATTTTTTCGTAACTAATCCTAAATATTTACTATTAGTTTTCATTAAATATTTTTATTTTTATAAATTTTTCATTTTCTTTGATTTGTTTAAACAAACGTCCCATCTCTTTTAAATTGTTTAATACCATTTCTTCTGGTTCACCTTTATCTAGTTCAACAATAAGTTGTTCATTTTTAGATAACTTCTCCAAAGCTAATTTAATTTTGACAACATTTAAAGGACATGGAACAGATTTAAGATCCAAATGCTTTAAGGAAGTCATTAAGATTCTTTACCAAATAATTTACTAAAAAGTCCACTACTGGAATTAATATTTTTATCTGAATATTGAGAAGCTAAACCCTCTAAAAGCTCTCGTTCTGAGTCGGTTATACGAGTTGGTAATTTTACTTTTATTAAAACTTCATGATTTCCTCTTGCAACGGGGTTACCAAGTCTAGGTACCCCTTTATTCTCAAGTGAAAGAGTTGTATTTGGCTGAGTACCAGTTGGAATTTTTAAATTAACATCTCCATCAACTGTAGTGATTTTTACAGTGTCACCTAAAATAGCCTGTAAATAACTCACTGCTATTTCTGAGTAAATAGTTACACCATCTCTTTTAAGTTTTGAATCATTCTTAACCTTTATAAAAACATAAAGATCTCCAGGTGGGCCTCCTTTCAAACCAACATTTCCCTCACCGGAAACTCTTAATTTAGTGCCAGTATCAACTCCTGCAGGAATATTAATTCTTAATTTTTTTCTAACTTGCTTTACGCCGTTACCGCCACAAGTTACACATGGATCTGCAATTATCTGGCCAGCACCATTACATGAAGGACATTCAGCTACTTGTGTGAAATTACCAAAAGGTGTTCTTGTAGCTCTTCTAACTTGTCCACTTCCACCACATGTTGAACAAGTTTTGGGTCCGGTTCCTGGTTTTGCGCCTGTTCCCCTACAGACTTCACATGTCTCCAAATGAGGAATTTTAATTTCTCTTTGTTGACCAAAAATTGCATCTTTAAAGTCAACATTTAGGTCATACCTTAGATCATCTCCTTGTTGAGGACCTCTTCTTTGTGTTCTTCCTCCTTGTGGATTTTGCCCCCCAAAACCATTAAAAAAAGTTTCAAATAAATCTGCAAAGCCACCCATATCTCCCATATCAGGCATTCCAGCTGCACCTCCAAGGCCAGCTTCTCCAAATTGGTCATATCTTGCTCTAGTTTCAGGATCAGCTAATGCTTCGTAAGCCTTACCAATCTCTTTAAATTTATCTTCCGCACCAGGTTCTTTATTAACATCAGGATGATATTGTCGGGCCAATTTTCTATAAGCCCTTTTTAAGGTATCCGCATCAGCATCTCTTGAAACTCCAAGTATTTGGTAAAAATCAGCCATTAGAAAATGCTCAAATAAGAATTTGGAATTTATACATCTTCAGAAGAATTTGTCTCTGAATTAGCATCCCCTTCAACTGTATCCTTTTCTACTTCCTGTTGTGAATTTTGTTTACCAGGTCCCATAGAAACCTTAACCAATGCATGTCTCAAAACCTTACCTTCTAGATGATATCCTCGCTGCAATTCTTCAGTAATAAAATCTTCTTCAAACTCTTCACTAGGTTCTCTTAATACAGCTTCATGCAAGTTTGGATCAAATTGCTGCCCAACAACTCTCATGGGTGACACTCCCTGTTGTTTTAAAACTTCTACTAGTTGTTTATACAAACCTTGATAACTTCTATGAAGAGCTTGGGCTTCCTCATTTTCTGGTTTAAGTTGTTGTCTTGCTCTCTCAAAATTGTCAACAATAGGAAGTATGGCAGTTAAAGTCTTGGATACAAGTTGGATTTTTAAATCGTCCTGATCCCTAGACTGCCTTTTTCTGAAATTATCAAAATCTGCTGAAATCCTTACATATTGATTTTTTAATGTTTCATGCTCTTTTTCTAATTGTTCTAATCTTGCACCATTATTTGAAATAGTATTTTTTAATTCTTCAGTATTAATTTCTTCTGTTTTTTGAGAAGATAATTCATCATTTTCAGTAGTTGAATTTTGGGTAGATGATATATCTTCAGGGGCATTATCCTGATTACAATCATCATTTTCTTTATTATCAATATTGTCTGATTGATTTTCAATCATTTTTCTAAAATTTAATAAGACTATTTTCCAATAAAGTGATGCACAAAACAAGTTGCGGAAGGCCGCACAAATATTTAGTCAGGAACAAATCTTAATGCTAACCCATTGTTGCAGTATCTTTTGCCAGTGGGAAGTGGCCCATCATTGAAAACATGACCTTGATGACCTCCGCATCTAGAGCAATGATATTCTGTTCTAGGGACAATTAATTTAAAATCAACTTTTGTTTCTACTGACCCTTGAATTGAATCCCAAAAACTTGGCCATCCTGTACCACTATCGAACTTTTTATCTGAGGAGAAAAGTGGCAAATCACATCCTGCACAGTAAAAAATCCCTTTTCTTTTCTCATTATTTAATTGGCTGCTGAAAGCTCTTTCAGTCCCTTCCTCCCTCAAAATATAATAGGATTCTGGGCTAAGCCTAGTTTTCCATTCCTCTTTTGAGAAATTCCACTCTTCTTTAGAAACAAGTGAAGATGCTAATACTTTCATAGGCTTAAAGATTTTTTTTAAGATTGACATAGCAGGAATTAGAATAAAAGTTCTTCTCGATAGAAGTTGATTCATATATTTAAATCAAAAAAAGCAATGAAATTAATTCAATCTGATTCTATTAAAAATATTCATAAATTAAGTATTGCTCCCATGATGGATTGTACTGATAAGCACTTCAGAATGATAATGAGAAAAATAAGTTCTAAAGCTCTTTTGTATACGGAAATGATTGTGGCCCAGAGTTTAGTGTATACCAATAAAAAAGAAATTTTTCTAGATTTTAATGATGAAGAACACCCGATATCGATTCAGTTTGGTGGGGACGATCCTAAAATTCTTAAAGAAGCAGCCCAAATGGCACAGGATTGGGGTTATGACGAAATAAACTTTAATGTTGGTTGTCCGAGTCCAAGAGTATGTTCTGGAAATTTTGGCGCTTCACTTATGAAAGAACCTGAAAAAGTAGCAAAATGTATAGAATCCTTAAAAAATAACTGCACATTACCGGTTACTATCAAACATAGAATCGGTGTAGACAATGATGATAGTTTCGTCAACTTAAATAATTTCGTAAGAACTGTCGCAAAAGCTGGTGCAGATAGGTTTACAGTTCATGCAAGGAAAGCCATATTAAAAGGTCTAAATCCGAAACAAAATAGGACCATACCTCCGCTAAATTTTGATGTAGTAAAAAAATTAAAAAAATTAAATCCAGAATTATTAATAGAAATCAATGGGGGTTTAACAAATATCGATGAATCATTAAAAGCCTTGAATGATTTTGATGGAGTCATGATTGGACGGTCAATTTATAAACATCCCTTAAGATGGTCTGAAATTGATCAAAAGATTTATGGAATTGATAAAAATTCAAAATCTGCTTCAAACATTATTTTCTCCTTAATTCCATACATAGAAGCGCATTTAAGTAATGGAGGAAAATCTTGGGATATTTGTAAACATCTTATAAATTTAGTTGAAGGAATACCAAAAGCTAAAATTTGGAGAAATCAAATTTCAAATAAATCTATAAAAAAAGATTTAAATATTGAATATCTATTTAAATTAACGACAGCGCTTGAAGAAATGGGTTACTAATTTGTCTCGTTTGAAGCATTCCTCTCATTGGACACTCCCCTTTTTCTTCTACTTCTACCATTTTCATATTCAGAGTTGTCAGAAGAATTTCCATAACTTCTGTCTTCCCAACCTTCTGCTCCAGAAGATTTATTAGGATTAGAGCTATTAGATCCATCATTACCGCCGCCGTAGCCGCCACCTCCATAGCCACTATTATTGCCGCCGCCGTAGCCGCCGCCTCCATAGCCACCACTACTATTGCCACCTCTTCCTCCTCTACGAGATCCACCAGAGCCTCTTGGTTCAGCTTTGTTAATTCTTAATGGCCTACCCATAAGTTCTGTACCTTGCAAACCATCAATAGCTTTTGACTCAATTACTTCATCTGCCATTTCAATAAATGCGAAACCTCTTTTCCTACCAGTATCTCTCTCCAAGGGAAGAGAGCAATTTGAAACCTCACCAAAAGGGGCAAATAACTGTATAACATCTTCACGCTCTGCGCGGAACGGCAAATTGCCAACAAAAATACTCACTTTAAACTCAACAAAAAATTTACCTTATAAAAAAACTACAATAAGTAGTCCCATAGCGTTGCTTCATTATTCTACTTCAAAGCATACCCTTGTTGTAGAAAAATAATTTAGATTCAAAGTAACAATTTTTTTTGCCAATTATTTAACTCTTTTTCTACCTGAACAAAACCTGTACCACCTTCACTATTTCTTGATTTAACTACATTAAGAGGTTTAAGATCCACAAAAACATCCTCATCAAATTCAGGATGAAATTTTTTTAATTCATCGATTTTAAGATTTTTAAATAACATTTTTCTCTCGAGGCAATATTTAACTATCTCACCTACAACCTGATAGGCTGTCCTAAAAGGAACATCTTTACCAACTAAGTAATCTGCCAAATCAGTAGCATTGGAAAAATCATTTTCTACAGAATCAGATAAGTTTTTAATATTAAATTCAATACCTTCATTAATTAAAATAGTCATTGCTTTAATGCAAGAAGATATTGTTTCTACAGTATCAAAAATTGGCTCTTTATCCTCTTGAAAATCCTTATTGTATGAAAGTGGCACCCCTTTGACCATAGTTAACAATGCCTGAAGATTTCCATACACTCTTCCGGTCTTACCTCTTATCAATTCTGGAACGTCAGGATTTTTTTTCTGCGGCATTAAGCTACTTCCTGTGGCACATTTATCTGTTAATGTTGCAAAAGAAAATTCATCAGTTACCCATAAAATTATTTCTTCTGAAATTTTACTTAAATGAGACATTAATAAAGCAGATGCAGAAACAAACTCTATACTAAAATCTCTATCACTAACCGCATCAATACTGTTTTTATAAATCTTTTCAAAACCCAATTCTGCAGCTGTAAATTGTCTATCTATTTTTATTTTTGTTCCAGCTAATGCTGCAGCTCCTAAAGGAGAAATATTGACTCTTGCACGTACTTCTTTAAACCTTTCATAGTCTCTTTGAAGCATTTCTACATAAGCCAATAAATGATGAGCTAAAGATAATGGTTGAGCTCTTTGCATATGAGTATATCCAGGAATTAAGGTATAAATATTAGATTTCGCAAGATTTAAGAACGATTTTTGCAAATCGATTAGTAAAATTTCAACTTTGTCAATCTCTTTTCTTAGCCACAATCTTATATCTGTACCAACTTGATCATTTCTACTTCTACCTGTATGTAATTTTTTTCCAGTTTCACCAATTAAACTTATCAGTTTTTCTTCTATACAATAGTGAATATCTTCAGAAGGTGGACTAGGAGAAAATTTACCCTCTAAATACTCAATTTTTATTGACTCTAGACCATTGATAATTCGCATTACTTCAGAAGGGGATAAGACTTTGGTTTTGCCAAGCATTTTCGCATGAGCAATCGAGCAATCTAAATCTTCTAAAATAAGCTTTCTATCAAAACCAATTGAAGCATTAAACTTTTCAATAAAAGGGTCAAGTGCATTATCAAACCTTTTACTCCAAACTTTTGCCATATGAATTAGTAACTTTAAGTATCTCTAATAAAGCATTTTTTTATATAAGTGACAAAAATATCTATTTCAATTGAAAAATAACCATCGATGCATCATCTTCTAGGTGTCTATTTTGCCCTGTAAAATCATCTAACTTTTTAAAAATCTTATTTAAAATTTCTTGGGATGTATAAGATTGCTTGCATAATCTTGAAAGGGTTTTAATTAACCTTTCCTCATCAAATCTTTGCCCCAAAGAGTTAGAAGTATCTATTACTCCATCTGTATAATAAAGAACTAAGTCGTTTTCATTAAGCTTGATTTCGCCACATTTATATTCAGCATCTTTTTGTAGTCCAAGTACAAATCCCTCTGCATCTAATTTTATAATTTTTTGATCTAAATTTTTCCAAAGCAGAGGAGGATTATGTGCTGCATTAGCAAATCTTAATTTTCTAGTTCTAGGGTCATAATCTGAGTAAAACAATGTCACAAATCTATGTGATTGATCTAAATCATTGATTGCTAGTTGATTCAAATCATGCAAAATTCTATCCGGAGGCAGGCCTGTGAGAACCTCTGCACGTAACATTCCTCTCAACATAGTCATTAAAAGACCAGCTGGAATCCCTTTGCCCATGACATCACCTATTACGAAGGCCCATCTTGATTTTTCTTTTCTTTTTTCAGATATATTGGTCTTTAAGCACATAAAATCATAGTAATCTCCACCGAGCTGGAGAGCTGGTCTGCAATGCGCAGCTAAGTCTATACCATGGATAATTGGACAAAAATCCGGGAGTAATTGAGATTGAATTTCAGCACCAATGGAAATTTCTCTATCTACGTTTTCATGATTTTTTTTTGTTTTTATTAAGTAGTAATTTTCTAATCCGACAGCTAGACAATTTTCAATAAAATTAAAATTACTATTTTCAGTAATCGACTGCCCAAAAAGATCTTTGCTAAAAATGTAAATAAATCCCCTACATTTACCTCTAGATAGTATTTTTCTTGTTTCAATTTTATATTCTTTAAAGTTATTTTTTAAAGCATTTTCAAAAGTAAAAATTTCTTTTATTTTAAAATTTTTTGAAAATTGAAATTGATTTAAAAAACTACTAATTTCTTCTTGTATTATGACGTTTTCTTCATTAGCAGAAATTTTTATATTATCGTTCCATATCTCCCCCTCATAATTTAAAGGAATAATTAAGATTAAATTCTCAGAAAAAATATGTTTTAAAATTAAGCATATATAATCCAGTAATTTATTTATATTGGAAAATGATTTTAAATAATATGCTAGTGAAGATGCAATTTCAGCAAATTTATATTTATTTTTTAAAGTAACGGTAGAATCATTTTCTAAAAAATTTTGAATAAATTTGTTCGAAAATATTTTTTCTTTTTGATTATTTGTCAAAACAAATCTAATAGATAAGTATGTTTTAACATTAAATTTAAATTTTTAAAAAAAATTAATTAAATATTTATTTATCCGCAAGCATAGCCTCTACGAATTCATAACTATTAAATGGTCTCAAATCTTTTATACCTTCTCCAGCACCAATAAACCTTATAGGCAAATTGACTTCTTCAGATACAGCTAAAGAAACGCCTCCTCTAGAAGTCCCATCTAATTTAGTAATAATTGCACCACTTAAATCTGCTGATTTAGCAAAACTTTTTGCTTGCTTTAAGCCATTTTGACCCTGACTTGCATCTAAAACTAACAATGATTCAACAATTGCATCTGGAACCTTTTTATCAATAATTTTTTTTATTTTTGCTAATTCATCCATCAAATTATTTTTTGTTTGCAATCTACCCGCTGTATCAACGAGTAATAAATCAACATTTCTTTTTTTTGCAGAATTAATTGCATCAAACACTACAGCAGCTGGATCAGTATTTTTTGATTGATTAGATATAACGTCAACATTACTTCTATCTCCCCATACTTTAAGTTGTTCAACTGCAGCCGCTCTAAAAGTATCAGCCGCAGCTATCAAAGTATTATAATTACTTTGGGAAGATAAATATGCTAACTTTCCTAATGTAGTAGTTTTACCAACACCATTAACTCCTACTAATAGCCAAACATTTAACTTACCCTTTTGAGGAACTAAGATATCAGTACCCGAATTTTTTATTGGTTTATCGATAATTAATTTCAATTCCTTCTTCAAGAACTTTATTCCTGCTTCTGCACCCACCACTTCCTCGTTTAATTTTGTTCTAAGAGAACTTATAACTTTATCAGTTGAATCAATCCCTACATCAGCTCTTATTAATAAAGTCTCTAAGTCATCAAGAGATTCAGGAGTAAGAGGATCATCTCCCAATTTATCTAATAATTCAGTAACAAATCCTTTCCGAGTTTCTTCTAATCCTCTGCGTAGTTTAGTTAACCAATCAATTTCATCAATCGATATTTGATTTAATTTTTTTCCTTGAGCAGCTAATACCATTGCTGACCAAGTAAAATTATCATCAAATTCTCCTAATTCAGGTTCGGCAATAGTTTTAGGCTGTCCAGAAATATTTTCTTTATAAGCAATATTAATCAATTCTTGCTTTTGCTCTTCTTGTTTCTGCAATTCTTGCTTTTGCTCTTCTTGTTTCTGCAATTCTTGCTTTTGCTCTTCTTGTCGTTTTTTTAAAAGTGCATAGGCTTGTGCAGCCCACTCACGAGAATTATCGGAATCAATATTAGTCATTATCAATAATTCGTAATTAACAATTTTAAAACACTATTTATTTATATCAAATAATCATGTCAATTAAATTGTTTGTAATCTCCTTAAAACTCCATTAATAAACTTTCTTCCTTGCAGATCACTATATTTATTAGCTAAATTAACAGCCTCATCACAAGCAACAGCGACAGGTGTATTCAAAAAATTGATATCCACATAAGCCAGACGCAAAATATCCCTATCAATTCTTGGTAATCTTTTTAATCTCCAACCATCCATTGCCTGATCGATATCAGAATCAATACTTTTAAGATTATTTATTAAATTACAAATCCTTTGATTAACGTCCTCTCTAATGTCAATTTGACCGCTAGAAACAATTAATTTTGGAAAATCGAGAGTTATTGAGAGTGTATTCATTACAGTTTCAATTTTTATAAGAGATTGTTTTAACTCATCGCGCACATTTGAATAAGAGGAATCAACACCCTCTTGCAATTCACTGTCTAATATTTTTTGTGAAGCATTTTCTAACTCTATCTCGCAAGTATCTAATTCCTCTCTGCAATGGTTTATTAAAGAATCTAAAGCAGATTCAACAATTTCTTCTATCTGAAATTTATTTAATTTAAAACCACCTTTATCTTTTATGAGGCCAAGAGAAATTAAAGATAATTCTCTTGAAAGGGATCTATTATGCATCAATTAAGAAGAAGTATTAGTAGAAGCTCGTAATTGAGAAAACAATTTTGAGAATGTTGGATTTGTAGTGTTATTTTTCTCATCTGGATTAACTATCCCAGCAGAAATTATTGTTTTAAAAGCATCTTCAACAGAAATATCCAAATCCTTCACTGATGACTCAGGAACAAGTGTGTACCATCCAGTGGTTGGGTTTGGAGCAGTAGGTATAAATATACTAAGTAACTTTTCTTCCAATTCTGGCTGGAGAGAAGGTCCTACATCTCCAGTTACGAAGCCTACACTATACAGTCCCTCACGAGGATATTCAACTAAAACAACTCTTCTAAATCTATTAGAATTATTACTTAAGAAAGTTTCTAACAATTGTTTAAGAGTTTTATAAACCGCTCCAGCCACTGGAATTTTTGATAAAGTACCCTCTCCAAATTCTAATAGCCATCTTCCTACGAAATTTCTCGCCATCAAGCCTATAAGCAAAATCGCTAATAGAGGGACAGTTAAACCTAAAGTAAGATTTATCAAATCTTGTAATAAAGGGTTTAAATTAATGAAAGGATTTAGTTGCTTAGGAACAGAAGTAACTAATGTTAAAACAAATTTACTAACCAATGATGACAGCCATATTGTTGTTGCCAGTGGTATTACAACTAACAAGCCAGCTATAAGATCATTTTTTAGATCTTGTTGAAGCCTAGATCCCAAATTTGAATCTTGATTTTGATTAATTTCAACCAAAATAACGTTTCTAACTATATTAACTTTACTAATAATTTAGCTGTTTTTACTAAGTTAGGATATATTTTTTTTTAATATATCTATTTTATTTATAAGTTTATTCTTCAAAAATAACTTTTAGAGAAATGCCAGACAAAATGTAGAAATGATGGATACGATTCAAGAGAAAAAAGAAATAAGTAAAAAGTTAAAAGAAAGAGCTATTTTTGAAGGTTTTACAATTGCTGGAATAGCTTCAATTCCAGGTAGTTCACGGATAAAATTAAGGACTAATGCATTAGAAAGATGGTTATCGAACAACCACCATGCTGAAATGAAATGGATGGAAGCAGAAAAAAGAAGAAATATAGACTCACTTTTTGAAGATGCAAAAAGTGTATTAAGCGTTGGATTTGCTTACAATAATTCAGAAAATAACAAGAATAATTTCCTCAAGGTGGCTAAATTTAGTCAAGGAGAAGATTATCACAAAGTGATTCATAAGAAATTAAAGAATATTGGTAAATGGATCAACCTAGAACTTCCTGATTGTAAATGGAAAATATGTGTTGATACCTCTCCGCTACTTGAAAAAGCATGGGCTGAAGAGTCAGGAATTGGTTGGATAGGTAAAAATAGTAATTTAATAAGCAAAAAAATTGGTTCTTGGTTTACTTTAGGTTTTATGATCCTTACAGAAGATTTAGTGCCTGACAAACCTCACCAATCACTTTGCGGAAAATGTGATATTTGTATTGAACATTGTCCTACAAAGGCAATAGTAGAACCCTTTGTAATACAATCAAATCTATGCATTGCCTATCACACAATAGAGAATAGAAACAAAACTATTCCGAAGACAATAGAAAAAAATTTAGACGGATGGGTAGCGGGATGCGATATTTGTCAAGATGTATGCCCTTGGAATAAGTCGGTGCCATTTAACAATAATTCTGAAACTAGGCCGAAAGAATGGATTACAAATCTTAATGTTGAATCGTTAAATTGGGATGATAAAACTTGGAAAGAAAATCTTAAAGGAACTACATTAAAAAGAATTAAACCATGGATGTGGAAAAGAAATATAAAAGCGAATCTTAATAATAAGAAAATTAAAATATGAAAAAGCTTTTAAAACAAATAATCTGTATCTTCTTGATAAATTTTTACTTTCTTCAAATAGAAAAAGTTCACGCAATTATTCCCTATTATTATTTCCCAACAATAAAAAATTTACAAGAGCAAAGTTTATATATTGGCAAAAATGCGTATCAACTACTTTATTTAGGACAATATGAGGAAAGTCTTAACTTAGCCAAATTAGCTGCAAAAATAAATGCAAAAGATGAAAAACTATGGTTAATTTTAGCTGAAGCACAAATAGCTAACAAACAATACAAAAATGCATTAAATTCTCTAAAAAAAGCAGAAAAGATAAATTCAAATATTAGCGAAATATATTTTGCTAAAAGTAACATTTACTTAAAAATTTCCCAACAATCAAGAGCAAAGAGTGCTTTAGAAAAAGGAATAAAGATAGAACCTAATAACCACAAAGCTATTTTTCAGTTAGGAAATATTTTATTAATGGAAAAAAATTATTTGGAAGCTATCAAATTGTTTGATAAATCTATAAAAATTAAACCTGATTTCTGGCAAGCAATCAATAATAAAGGTTTGGCTTATTTCGAGAAAAACAATATAAATCTATCAATCAAACTTTTTGAAAGTGCTATCTCAATTGAGGAAAATGCTGAACCTTTACTAGGACTGGCCTCATGTATAAGAATTAATGATAGTAAATTAGCAATTCAACTAGCAAAAAAAGCTTTGACTAAAGACCCCAAATATGTCAATTATGAATATAGAAAAGAACAGTTATGGGGAGAAAAATTGCAAGCCTCTACAGAAATTCTTTTACAAGATGAACAACTTAAAAAAGATGTAATACTGGCGAAATCTAAAATAATTGAATCATCTTAATTTTGAATACTGGTAAATATTTTTTTACCTATTAGTCTTAATTTAGTTAATCAATAATTTTCAATCTTGCGCTCTGATGAATAAGAGAAACTTCACTTCTATCTCACTTCAAGAAGAAATGCAACGTTCTTATTTGGAGTATGCAATGAGCGTAATAGTTGGACGTGCACTACCCGATGCTAGAGACGGTCTTAAGCCTGTACAAAGAAGAATACTATTCGCAATGCACGAATTAGGCTTAACACCTGATAAGCCATTTAGAAAGTGTGCGAGAGTTGTTGGAGATGTACTTGGAAAATACCATCCTCATGGAGATCAAGCAGTATATGACGCACTAGTAAGACTGGTGCAAAATTTTTCTACTAAATATCCTACTCTCGACGGCCATGGGAATTTTGGATCTGTAGATAATGATCCGCCAGCAGCAATGAGATATACTGAAACCAGATTGGCCCCGATAGCTCACAAAGGATTTCTTGAAGAAATTGGATCAGAAACTGTAAGCTTTTCAAATAACTTTGACGGTTCTCAAAAAGAACCAGATGTTCTTCCAGCCCAACTTCCATTTTTGTTGTTGAACGGCTCATCAGGTATTGCGGTTGGCATGGCCACAAACATACCCCCTCACAACCTAGGCGAAATTGTAGATGGTTTAGTTGCTTTAGTGAAAAATAAAAATATAAGTGATAAAGAGCTTTCTTACATTATTAAAGGGCCTGATTTTCCTACAGGCGGAGAATTAATTTATAATCAAGCAATCGAAGAACTTTATGAAACAGGAAAAGGATCTTTAACAATAAGAGGAGTTTTTAATACTGAAGAAGTAAATTTAGGCAAAGGGAAACATAGAAGGAACGCACTAATCATTACTGAACTACCTTACCAAATCAATAAAGCAGGTTGGATTGAAAAACTCGCAGAACTTGTTAATTCAGGAAAAATTCATGGGATCTCTGATATTAGAGATGAGAGTGATAGAGATGGAATGAGAATTGTAATAGAGCTAAAAAAGGATTCTAATTCTGAACTTATTATTTCTAATTTATATAAAAAAACAACTCTACAAACAAACTTTGGAGCGATATTCTTAGCTTTAATTAAAGGAAAGCCTGTACAACTAAACCTAAAAAAATATCTCAGCTATTTTCTTGAATTTAGAGAAGAAACAATTAGAAAAAGAACTTATTTTTTTCTTAAAAACACTCTTGAAAAGCTAGAAATATCAGAAGGTTTATCTAAGGCCACAAAAAACATTAAAGAAGTTATAGAAATTATTGAAGAATCAGAAAATTCTATAGAAGCTAAATCGAAATTAATTGAAAACTTTTTCTTAAGTGATAAGCAAGCAACTTCAGTTTTAGATATGCCACTTAGAAAATTAACAAATCTAGAAAAGCATCAAATTGATAATGAAATAAAAAATTTGGAAGAAAAAAAGAATTATTTTCAGAAATTATTAAATGAAAGAAAATTATTACTTAAATTACTTACAGAAGAATTATTAATTTTAAAGAAAAAATATAATGTTGTTCGAAAAACAAAAGTAATTAGAAATATAAATCAAAATGAGGAATTAGAAACGCTTAATAAAAATATATTAGAAGACTTTATAAACAAAAAGACTAAATTATATGTAGATAATAGACTTTATTTAAAGAAGATGATTTTAAGTAATTACAAGAAATCATTTGAAACTGTAAATAAAATTATAGATAATAAAAATGTTCAAAAATTTATATGCAATATTGAAAAAAATATAAAATTAATTGGAATCACAAATACGGGTAAAGTTTTTAACATTGATTGGGAATCAAATATTAATAAAGACTTTAAATTAGATAATAAAAGTATTGGAAATATTCATCCTAATGAAATAATAAATTTTCATTCAATTAAAAAAGGAATTATAAATTATTTATGTATTTTGAATTCAGATGGAAGATTTAAAAAAGTTTTATTTGATGAAGATATGTTTAAAAGTAATAGATCATTCACAATTTCAAAATTAAAAAATAATTTAAAAACAATTGATTCATTTATTTCTAATGAAAACAAAGATTTAATGATATTAACCTCGATAGGAAGAATTTTTAACTTTAATTTATCAAATAAATTTTTAACGCCTACTTCTAAACAATCACAAGGATTAATACTTACAAAACTGTTTCCGACTGAAAAAATCGTTTCATGTTGTACATATTATAATGGAGAAAATATTTTTTTAATATCTAGACAAGGAAAAATCTTTTGTATAAATAGTAATGAAATCAATTACTCAAATGAATACAGTTTGGGTTATTTAAATGAAAAAACCCAACTTAAAAACGATTACTTCCTCAAAATAATTACAAGTGACCATTTCCTTGATATTGAAACTAATAAAAATAAATCTGCAAGATTGGACCTAAATAAATTAAATTTCAAATCCAATAAATCAAATTTTTTAGTTGATTTTTTAAAATTAGATAAGGATGAATTCCTTGAAAATTGTTTCCGACTCGAAAACTTTCTCGACTAAGATTTATATTCATTTTCAACCCAATTTAAGTATTCTTGGTTTACTGTCCCTGTTACATAAGAACCAGTAAAACAACTCATCTCTAAATCTTTAATAGGAGAATCACTTAATATTGATTTACGTAAACTTTCCACACTTTGATAAACAAGGTTATCAATTTCAAGTTGATCAGCAATTTCTCTTATTGTTCTATCGTGCGCTATTAATTCATCTCTATTAGGCATATTAATTCCATACACATGAGGATAACGAACAGGAGGAGCTGCTGATGTAAAAAAAACTTTATTTGCTCCTGCATCTTTAGCCATCTGAACAATTTCTTTTGAAGTAGTACCTCTTACAATCGAGTCATCAACAATTAATACATTTTTATTTTTAAACTCAGCACTCATGGCATTTAATTTTTGTCTTACTGATTTCTTACGTTTCTGTTGTCCAGGCATTATGAATGTTCGGCCAACATATCTGTTTTTAAAAAAACCTTCCCTATATTCTATCCCTAACTGTCTTGCAACTTGCATTGCCGCAGGTCGAGAAGAATCAGGAATAGGCATAACTACATCAACTTCTCCAGAATTAATTGTCTCTTTTATTGTTTCTGCCAAATAATCTCCCATTTTTAAACGAGCTTTATAAACTGAAATTCCGTTCATAATTGAATCTGGCCTGGCTAAATAAACATATTCGAAAGCACAGGGAAATAACATAGGATTATCTGAACATTGCTTAGAAAAAAACTCTCCATTAAAATTTATAAAAACAGCTTCTCCAGGATCTACATCTCTCACTACTTGATAATCATTATTCTCAAGCACTAGAGATTCGCTAGCAACCATCCATTCTTCTTTTTTTGTATTTACTGAATGTCTTTTTCCTATAACTAAAGGCCTAATACCGAAAGGATCTCTGAATGCTAATAAACCATGTCCTGAAATTAATGCAATTGAAGCATATGATCCCTGAATTCTTTTGTGTAAAGATTTGACCGCATTAAAAATAATATCAGGTTCTAATTCTTGATTATGAATTTGTTCTTGTAATTCTGTTGCTAAAACATTTAACAACATTTCAGTATCACTTGAAGAATTTGTATGCCGTTTATCAATATTAAATAATTGTTTTTCTAAATCTCTGGTGTTCGTCAAATTTCCATTATGAATCAAAACAATTCCATAAGGAGCATTAACGTAAAAAGGCTGTGCTTCTTCTACGCTTTCTGCTGATCCCTTTGTGGCATACCTAACATGACCTAATCCAATTTTGCCGATTAGATTCCTCATATCTCTCGTTCTATAAGCAGTATTAACCTGACCTTTAGCCTTATGTATATGAAAAACAGTATTTTCCATTGTAGCTATGCCTGTTGAGTCTTGACCTCTATGTTGCAAAAGCAAAAGACTATCGTAAATTTGTTGATTTACATCATCTGAAGAAACGATTCCAACTATTCCGCACATAACTTAATATCTAAAAAATTTTAATAGTTGAGAAATATTTTTCATATTTAAAAGTAACCTGAAATACTATTATTAAATTTTTCGGATAATTCCTCAACCCTAATATTGCAGATATTTTTATCTTGAATTTTTATATTAAGCTTGTCACCACATACATGTCCTATTTTTTTTACATAAACACTTGATGGTAAGCTAATTTGATTTTGTTTTAAATGATTAACCCATTCATTTTGTTTTATTTTGCTAACTGAAAAAATAATTCGAGAACCTCCTTCACCAAACAATAAATTATCAACTCTATTTAAATCTTTCTTCAATTCTATCGTTACACCTTTTTTAGAAAAAATACAAGACTCTGCTAAAGCTATGGCTAAACCACCATCACTGATATCGTGAGAAGAAACTACAAGACTTTTTGAAATCGCATCTCTTAAAAAACTTTGGCAAAACTTTTCATCCAACAAATCTATTTTTGGAGGCCGACCTGTAATTTCTCCATGAAAATATTCCAAATAAGAACTAGCTGCGATTTTTATTTCTGAATTATAAGAACCAATTATCCAAATTTGATCATCAATATTTTTCCATTCACTATTTATAGCTTTTTCGATATTATCTATTTTTCCAACCATTCCAATAACTGGAGTTGGATTGATAGGAGTAATTACATTATCTTTATTCTTAGATTCATTATATAAAGAAACATTACCTCCTGTAACAGGAGTTTCTAAAGCTTTACAGGCTTCAGCAATTCCATTACAAGAAGATGAAAGTTGCCAATATCCTATTTCATTCTCAGGAGAGGAAAAATTTAAATTATTTGTAATTGCTAATGGTTCAGCCCCAACACAACTGACATTTCTAGCTGACTCTGCGACAGCTGCAATAGATCCTCTAAAAGGATCGAGAGCAACCCATCTACTATTGCAATCGACTGAAGCAGCGACTCCAGAAAAAATTTTACTTTTATTTTTTTTATTTTGTTCCCTTAATCTTATTAAGGCTGCATCTGACTTTCCAGGTTTAAATACAGTATTTGCCTGAACTTGAGAGTCATATTGTTTATAAATCCATCGTTTAGAAGCTATTGATGGATTAGAAAGTAGTTTTAAAATGATTTGTGAATAAGAAAAATTCTTATTATCTTTCAATGAAAATATTTTTTGCTCGTAAATTTCTGGTAAATCACTTTCTTTCCATTCCCATTTCTTTAAAAGATCATCAGGCGGATTATTAATCACATTATGAAAATTGACAGGAGTATCATCAGATAATGCAGAAGTAGGTATTTGCGCCACAATTTTACCTTTATGAGAAATGATTACCTCATTAGTTTCTATTACTTCACCAATTACATTGGCATATAATCCCCATTTGTTAAATTTTTCAATAAGTTCATTAATTTTTTCTTCTTTAACGACAAACAACATTCTTTCTTGCGATTCAGATAATAAATATTGGTATGAAGACATATCATTTTCTCTTGAAGGAACCAAATCTAAATCAATAGATATACCTAAATTTCCATTTGCAGCCATTTCTGCACTACTACATGTCAAACCTGCAGCACCCATATCTTGAGCTGCAATTACATCTCCTGTCTTGAAAGCATCCAAACAGGCCTCAATAAGACTTTTCTCAATAAATGGATCACCCACCTGAACTGCTGGTCTATCGTCTAATGAGGTTGTAGTTAATTCTGAACTAGCAAAGCTAGCACCACCAACACCATCTCTACCAGTAGTATTACCAACATATAAAACTGGTGATCCTACATTTTTTGCTCCAGAACAAACAATTTCATTAGTTTCTAGAAGTCCTAAAGCCATAACATTTACTAGAGGATTTCCAGAGTAACTATCATCGAAATCAATTTCACCTCCAACAGTAGGCACACCTACACAATTTCCATAATGAGCAATACCGGATACAACTCCTCGCAGTAAATCAACATTTGATGATTTATCAAGGTTTCCAAATCTCAATGAATTCAATACTGCGATAGGCCTTGCACCCATTGTAAATATATCTCTTAAAATTCCTCCTACACCTGTTGCTGCACCTTGAAAGGGTTCAATAGCAGAAGGATGATTATGGCTTTCTATTTTAAAAACAAGTTTTTGATTATTACCAACATCAATAACGCCAGCATTTTCTCCAGGTCCAACTAAAACATTTTTACCTTCAGTGGGAAACTTAGATAATAAAGGTTTTGAATTTCTATAACAACAATGTTCAGACCACATAACGCCAAACATGCCTAATTCAGTTCTATTAGGTTTTCTCTTTAATCTTTTACAAATTTCTTCGTAATCGTTAATTGTTAAATTTTCAACTTTAAGTACATCATTAAGATCATTAAGATCATGATTTTCTTGATTTACCATTCTTTATATCCAAGGGTCATCTTCTTTGTTTTCACTAAACGATATTGATTTTTTTTTATTATAAAAACTTTTCTGTTTAAAATCTAAGTTTTGGCTAATATCTTCATCTTCTTCAAGCCATTCCTCTAATCTATTAGAAGCAATATTCTTCATATCATCAAATCTTTCAATAATATTTTTTCCTTTTTTAAGAAATTGATTTTTAATACTTGATTTTATTAAAAATAAATCATCTAAAGAATTAATTTGACAAAATACCAATCCAGGTTGTTGATCATGAATATTTTCAATATTTAATTGCCATCTACTAGAACCTGGAATCTTAGGATTAGATCTAGAAACTAAGTAATATTTAATTTTACCCGTTTTCATTTCAAATAAAAAATCTGCAATAACTCCTATTTTTGATCCATTTACATTTACCAGATTAGCTTCTATTAAAGTTGGAAATCTATTTAAAGTTGCTAAATCAGAAATAGCTGGATCACCTTTGACATAAATTTCATTATCTATTATTTGAGTAATTTGATTTAATCGCCAAACATTTCTTTTTAAATCAAAATTTGAAGGACGAGAGTACCATCCTAAAATTCGATGAACTGGAGGATGCATCCAAACATTTTCACCATTTCCGTAATTAAGGACCATATTACCCTTAACACTAAAGTTTAGTAATTCACTTAATAAAATTTCTTTTGGTAATTTCAAGTTAAGAACGAACCTGAACAGGCATAACTAGATAAGTAAAAGAATTGAGATTATCTTCTGGTACAAAAACAGCTGGTGTAGTTGAGATATTACATTTTAAAATTACATTTTCCGAAGAAATAACTTTTAAACCTTCTAAAAGGTATCTAACGTTAAATGCAATATCAAAATTTTCTCCAGAATAAGAAACAGGTATTGATTCATTTGCGTTTCCAATATCTTGGGCATCTGCACTGATTGAAGCTAAATCTGTATCATCCAATTTAATCTTTACAACACTACTTTGCTGATCAGCTAAGACAGCAATTCTTTCTAATGCATCAATTAATTTTTTTGTATTAAAATTCAAAATCTTAGAAAAAGTATCAGGAATTAATTGTGAATAGTTAGGATAATTGCCTTCGAGGGTTCTTGTCGTAATTATTTGATTAGAAGAAATAAATACCACCTGACCTTTGTCATAGAAAAGCTTTATTGAATTCTCTGAGCTTCTCAAAGATACTAGTTTTTCAATTTCTCTTAATGATCTAGTTGGAATAGTTACTGACAAATTACCATCATTTGAAGATGAGTTTTCTTTATTTTCGGTATATTTTTCGTTACCAATTAAAGCAACAGCCAATCTATGACCATCTGTAGAAGCAGACTCTAAGTGATTTGTTTTGAATGTAAAATTGACGCCTGTGAGTAATTGCTTTGAGTCATCATTACTACTTGCAAAAATTGTAGATTTTAAAGCTTTTAAAAAAGAAGTAGGATCAATATTCAAAGAAGTACCACTTTCGACAAATGGTAAATTAGGATATTCATCAGATGGGATCCCTTTAAGAGTAAAAGAACCTCTGTCACTTTTTATTAAAATATTATCCGAACTCTCTTCAGCTTCTAAAGACACAGGAGTTTCGTTCGGAAGTTTATTTACTATTTCGGATAAAAGTTTTGAGGGTATTGTAATAGCTCCACTATTTTTAACAGTTCCATCAAAAGAAGTTTGAATCCCTAAATTAAGATCAAATCCTGTCAAGCTAATTTTATTGGTTCCTTCGTCAGCTGTTAAAAGTATATTTGCAAGAATAGGATGCGTTGGTCTTGAAGCAACTGCTTTGCTCACTAGTTGTATAGAATTATTTAATTCATTTTGATTACAAATAATTTCCATCGGAATTTGGAACTTTTTACAAATACAATATACTTTTTTCGTAAATGAAATTCAATAAATTATTTTTTTACTTTATCTAATATAAAAATTAATAATAAAATAAAGAAATTAGTAGTAGTAGTTATTGTGGGAACTGTGGAATTCTTAAATTAAAAAAGAATTTCTCTTCAGTTTACCAATATTATGAATGTGGAAAAATTTCTTTAATTGTTGAATAAATTTGAATTTTTTGAATACAAAAAAAACTATCTAACAAATAAAATTATTTATTATGTATTTTTCAACAAAAAATGTTTGTTTTTAATTGATTTCCACAGACACTATTTTTTTTGATTCTAATATCCTAAGATTTTTGTAATATTTTTTAATGAAGGTTCAATATTTTTTCTGAAAATAGCATCATTGTTTTTTATGGCGCAATCTGGATCTTTTAATCCATTTCCAGTAAGAACACAAACAATAGTAGATTCTTTCTGAATTCTATTTTTATTTTTAATTAGTCCAGCAACTGACGCTGCGCTGGCAGGTTCACAAAAAATTCCTTCTTTGGCAAGGATTTTATAAGCATTGATAATTTCTTCATCTGTAACTGACTGAAAGTTTCCTTTGCTCTCTTTTTTTACCGTTTTTGCTTTTTCTCTATTTACAGGATTCCCAATTCTTATTGCAGTAGCGATTGTTTCTGGATCTTTAACTATTATATTTTTTACTAATGGAGCAGAGCCTTCCGATTGAAAACCCATCATAATTGGTAATTTTAAATTTCTTTTTATTTTGGAATATTCCTTAAATCCCATCCAATAAGCAGTTATGTTTCCTGCATTGCCCATTGGAATACAAAGCCAATCAGGAGCTACACCTAAGTCATCAACTATTTCAAAAGCTGCTGTCTTTTGTCCTTGTATTCGATATGGATTAACTGAATTAACAAGTTCTACAGGATGTTTTGAAGATAAATCTCTGACTATTTCAAGTGCCTTATCAAAGTTTCCATTAATAGATATTATTTCAGCCCCATACATTAGTGCTTGCGCAAGTTTTCCTTGTGCGACAAATCCCTCTGGGATTAAAACATAAGGTTTTAATCCTCCTCTAGAAGCATATGCAGCAGCAGCAGCAGAAGTGTTTCCAGTGCTTGCACAAATTACTGCTTCACAACCTTCTTCTTTTGCTTTGCTAATTGCCATAGTCATACCACGATCTTTAAAAGATCCTGTTGGATTAAGGCCATCATATTTTAAAAAAACTTTTGTTCCATTTCCAATTAAGTTGCTTATTGATTCGCTTAAAATTAGTGGTGTATTTCCCTCATTGAGAGAAATAATAGGAGTTTGCTTTGTAACTGGGAGATATTGTTTATAAGCATTTATTAGGCCTGGCCATCTTTTTTTTCTATAGTTAATACGCAGTTTATTTTTGATTTTATTTAATAACACCATGGTTGTTTAATTTGTTTTAATTTTTTCTAGAGGAGAATTGGTGAAAAAGGTTAATAATTCTGAAATTGATTCTACTTTATTCATAACTTTGCTCAAAGCGCTGACATCTAGAATTACAGTTTTAGTTGGATATCCTTCAAAAAAATTTATCAGATTTATTTTTCCATTTCCTAGATTAATTCCTTGAATTACGCTTGCTCTAAGTGCCAACATACCTGTTCTTTCATCATTTGCTCTGGGTGGGTGGATAATAGATGAAAGTCTTGTTAAGAAAACATTTCCTATTTCAGAATATACTAATTTACTTGCAATCGTAATAGGAACTTCAAAATCTTTATTTAAAACTGCTCTAATTTCTTTGTTGGGAGACCCGGTTGCTCTCAAAATTCTTTTTAATTTTCTTGTTGATTTGCCTTCTTTAGCAAAAGTTTTTAAAGAATTTACTTTAATCGTTCTTGAAAATATGCTGTATGTTATTTTAATTTCTTCGGCAGCTTTAGCTTTTGGAAGATTAAAAAATAATGGACAACTTACTAAAATAAAGAAGATTTTAAATATTAAAAATTTACTAAACTTCATTTAGATATTTGTACCAGCAGCAATCTTAACAAGTCTTACAACACCTTTTTCAGTTACTTTTTTCGCAATTTTTATACCCATTTCTTTTGTATAAGGCTCATTTATAAGTCTCGGAACCCTTTTTATAAAAATGTCATTTGAATAGCCAGGAACTTTTTGTAAAATCTCTAAAAAGTTTCTTAAAGGCTCCACGTACATTATAAGGTCATTCAAATTGTTATTTTCGTTACTAGTATTTAATTTAATTGATTTTGGAAGATAGTTATTCAAATTTTTCAATATTTTTAGACTAAGTAAATCTATCTGATTTGTTAAACCTTCAACTATCTCATTTCTTAGAAATCCCCCATTTTGAGAAAAGAGAAGATTTATAACTTCATCTAAAAGTTTTTCTAAATCGAGATTTGTTTGCTTTGCAGCATTAGAAAGCAGATCTTCTAAGCGGTCCCATTTAAATTTTTTATTATCAAAAAGCATTTCTTTAAGGCTTTCTCTTAATTGTGGATCAGGGTCTTCCATCAATCTTCTCGCAAAATATGGATAAGCTGCGCCTAATATTTTAAAGTTTGGATCTACGCTTAAAGCTATTCCTTCTAGTGTAAGCAATGACCTAATTATAAGTGCATAATATGGAGGTAACCTGAAAGGAAATTTATACATAACACCAGACATGTCGTCTGTAACGCTCTTGAAATCCATTTTTGAAACTCCTTGTTCAACTGCGGTAATAAAAACATCTTGAAATGCTGGAACAATGGGTTCGAGATTAACTTCCTCTGATAAAAAACCCAATTTTACAAAATCTTGAGATAATTTATCAAAGTTTTTATTTACTAAGTGAACTACTGCCTGAATTAATCCTGACCTAGACTCTCTGGAAACTTCGCTCATCATTCCAAAATCTAGGTAACATAATCTTCCATCTTTTAAGGCTAATAAATTACCCGGATGTGGGTCTGCGTGAAAAAAACCATGTTCTAAAAGTTGTTCTAAACTGCACTGTACCCCTATATCAATCATTTCATCAGGATTAATTCCTAATTTTTTTACGTCCTCTAAATTTGTTAGTTTTGTACCGTCTATCCATTCCATTGCTAAAACTCTTCTTGAAGTTAATTCTTTGTAAATTTTTGGTACGGCAATCATTTTGTTATGTTTATGCATATCTCTAAATTTCTCTGCATTTGCAGCTTCGTTTAAATAATCCATCTCTTCAAAAACTCTCTTGCCTAATTCGTCAATCAAAGCAACTAGATCACTTCTTATTAATCCGATATTGTTTTTTAGCCAATAAGCAATATTTCTCACTATGTAAAGATCTAAAGTGATTTGTTCTCTTAAACCTGGCCTTTGTACTTTTATTGCAACGATCTCTTCATTTTTTAATTTGGCTTTATGAACTTGCCCTAAAGAAGCAGCGGAAATAGGACTTTTATCAATTTCTAAAAAAATCTCATCTATTTTGGATCCTAAATCTTCTTCTATTAATTCCATAGCTTTATTTCCATCAAACCCAGGGAGTTGATCTTGTAATTCAGATAATTCTTCTAGAAGAATTCCTGGAACTATATCTGGTCTTGTTGATAAAGCTTGGCCTGCTTTAACAAATGCAGGTCCAAGTTCTACTAATAAATTTGTTAATTCTCTAGCTCTAAATCTTGCTTGGTGTTCATTTTTTAACCTTCCAGTTAATTTATCCCATCCAACGGAGAAGATGTAAGTAAAAATAGGTATGAGTGTTTGCCAAAGTCTTTTTAAAAGTCTTCTAGGATTTTTTTTGTAAATTTTAGAAATTGTATCAGGATCATAATTTAAGAGTCCAGATACCTCAATAAAATCAGTAAAATCTTCTTTCATAACTTTATATATTTAAAACCTTTATTTTTTTAAAAAAGAAGTTAATTTTTTTATATGGAAGATTTATCATGTTAATACAACTAAAAATAGAAAATATTGCCTTAATAGAAATTATAGAAATTAATTTCGAAAAAGGTTTGAATATCATAACTGGGGATTCAGGTTCAGGAAAATCATTAATTTTGGATTCCCTAAATGCCTTATTTGGTGGAACTAATATACCTCTAAAACATTTAATACGTCCAGGAAAAGATTTTTGCGTTATTGAGGGGATATTTTCTTCTTCTTCCCAAATTAATAATTGGTTAATTAGTAATGGTTTTGAAATAACTTCTTCAGAACTACAAATTAAAAGAAAATCTTATAAAAAAAATAAAAAAATCATATCCAAATATAGCCTTAATGATCTACCAATTAATAGAAAAACGTTAGAAAAACTTGGAGGATTTCTAATAGATTTTGCAGGTCAATCTGATACTTTTATCTTTGATTCTTTAGATAAGAGAAGACTAATTATTGATGACTTATGTTCTCAAGAATCAAAAGTTACTAGCGAAAGGATTAAAAGTATATGGGGAGAAACTCAAGTTTTAAAAGGCTTAATGGATGAAAAAATAGAATTTTCTAGGAAGCAAGAAGAAAAAAATTTGGCAACTAAACATATTTTGAAGAGTTTAGAAGAAGCTGATTTAAATTCAAGTGAAGAAATTTTAGAACTAGAGTTACTAGAAAATAAACTTGTAAATAATCTTGAAATTAATAATTCAATTCAATCATCATTAGAAAATTTAAATAATTTCAGTCATGATGAACCATCAGTAACCTCTTTTATAAATCACTCACTAAAGATCTTAAATAAAACAGCAGATTTCGATTTAAAGATTCAAAAATTTAGAGAGAAGTTATTAAATATTCATGCTGATGTTGAAGATTTAATTTTTGATTTAAAATTATATTTGCAAGACATAGAAAATTATGAATCTAATCTTCCAGAAATACAAAAAAGATTATTCTTTTTAAAAAACTTAGAGAGAACTTTTTCATTGGATTTAACTCAATTAATTGAAAAGCGCGATCAATTAAAAACGTATTTTCAAAAAAATGATCAAGGTAATGAGATTTCCATGATTAAAGCTCAAATTGAGAATTTACAAAGTAATCTAAATTCTTTATTTGTTATTCAATCTACTGAAAGAAAAAAAATTGCTAAACACTTACAAAATTCAGTAATGTCAATTTTAAGTAATCTAGGTTTAGAAAATGCAAATTTTTCAATTCAATTTTCTGAGCGCAAGCCTTCTGGCGATGGAATTGACGATATAAATTTTTTGTTTTCCGCTAATCCTGATCAGAAGCTTGCTCCATTATCAAATGTTATTTCTGGCGGAGAAATGTCAAGATTCTTGTTAGCTATTAAATCTAGTATTTCTAAAAAACCCAATACTTTCTTTTTAGATGAAATTGATAGTGGTTTAAGTGGCAAATCTCTATTTTCTTTGTCGGAGCTTATAAAAGAAATTTCTAAAAATCAACAAGTCTTATGTATTACACATCAGCCATTCCTCGCTGCTAGGGGATCAGCTCATTTCAAAGTTAATAAAAAAGTAATTAATGGGATAACTTATACTTCAATCGCAAAACTAACTACAAAAAATCAAAGAAAAAATGAACTAATAGAACTTATAGGTGGAGGTTCATGCGAGGTAAATGAATATGCTTCTAGACTTCTTGATCGCTCAGTTGCGTAAAATAAAAAAAATTCTACTATAATAACCTTTTTAAATCATAATTTAGATTTAAACATGGTTAATAGAGTTGATAGTAGTTTTGGAGAAGATAACTCAATTAATATTAGGGGAGCTCGTCAGCATAATTTAAAAAATATTGATCTTTCTCTACCTAGGAATAAATTTATAGTTTTTACAGGTGTGAGTGGAAGTGGTAAAAGTTCTCTGGCCTTTGATACTATTTTTGCTGAAGGTCAAAGAAGATATGTTGAGAGTCTTTCTGCATACGCAAGGCAATTTTTGGGTCAAGTAGATAAACCAGATGTTGACAATATTGAAGGTTTATCACCTGCTATTTCAATTGATCAAAAATCTACAAGTCATAATCCTCGATCAACAGTTGGAACAGTAACGGAAATACAAGATTATTTAAGATTATTGTTTGGTCGTGCTGGTGAGCCTCATTGTCACCATTGTGGGATTCCAATTGCGCCTCAAACAATTGATGAAATGGTGGATCAAATTCTTCTTTTACCAGAAGGAACAAGGTACCAATTGTTGGCTCCTGTTGTAAGAGGTAAGAAAGGAACACATACAAAATTAATAAGCGGACTAGCTGCTGAAGGATTTGCTAGGGTAAGAATCAATGGAGAGGTAAGAGAACTTGCTGATAGTATTGAATTAGATAAAAATCAAATTCATAATATTGAGGTAGTAGTAGATAGATTAATTGCAAGAGAAGGCATACAAGAAAGATTAAATGATTCTCTACAAACTTGTCTCAAAAGAGGCGATGGCTTAGCAATAGTAGAAGTTGTTCCAAAAAAAGGAGAAAACTTACCTTCTAATTTAGAAAGAGAAAAACTTTACTCAGAAAATTATGCATGTCCTGTACATGGATCTATTGTTGAAGAACTTTCTCCGAGATTATTTTCTTTTAATAGCCCATATGGGGCCTGTCCAGATTGTCATGGGATTGGTTATTTAAAAAAATTTACTGCGGATAGAGTTATACCTGATAAAACATTACCTGTTTATGCTGCAATAGCTCCTTGGAGTGAAAAAGATAATACTTATTACTTCTCTTTACTTTATTCTGTAGGACAAGCTTATGGTTTTGAATTAAAAACTCCATGGAAAGATTTAAGTGATTTGCAAAAAAAAGTTCTACTTTTGGGATCAGATAAACCAATATTAATTCAAGCTGATAGTCGTTTTAAAACATCTAGTGGTTTTGAAAGACCTTTTGAGGGGATTTTGCCAATATTAGAAAGGCAATTGAATGAAGCCAATGGAGAATCAGTTAAACAAAAATTAGAAAAGTATCTAGAATTGGTTCCCTGTAAGACATGTTCTGGAAAAAGATTAAGACCTGAGGCTTTGGCAGTTAAACTTGGTCCATACAACATTACTGATTTAACTTCTATAAGCGTTTCTGAAACCCTAAATCACGTTGAGCGCATCATGGGCTTAGGTAAGACAAAGAAAGAAAATATATCTTTATCAGAAAAACAAAAGCAGATAGGTGAATTGGTATTAAAAGAGATTCGTTTACGTTTGAAGTTTTTAATTAATGTAGGTTTAGATTATTTAACTTTAGATAGACCAGCTATGACTTTGTCTGGTGGTGAGGCTCAGCGTATTAGATTGGCTACACAAATAGGTGCAGGTCTTACTGGCGTTTTATATGTATTAGATGAACCAAGTATTGGTTTGCATCAGAGAGACAATGACAGATTATTAGAAACACTAAAAAGCTTAAGAGACTTGGGAAATACTTTGGTTGTGGTTGAACATGATGAAGATACTATGAAATCCGCAGATTATTTAGTAGATATTGGTCCAGGGGCAGGTGTTTATGGTGGAGAAATTATTGCTAAAGGATCTTATCAAGATGTCTTAAATTCAGAAAAGTCATTAACTGGAGCTTATCTTAGTGGCAGGAAATCGATTCCTACTCCAAAAGAACGTAGATCATCTGTAAAAAAAAGTTTAATTTTAAATAATTGCTCTAAAAATAATTTAAAAAATATTTCTGTTGAATTTCCTTTAGGAAGATTAGTTTCTGTAACTGGTGTGAGTGGAAGTGGGAAGAGCACTTTGATAAATGAATTACTTCATCCTGCATTATGTCATTCTCTAGGATTAAAAGTCCCTTTTCCTCAAGGTGTGAAAGAGTTAAAGGGTATAAAGGCAATTGATAAAGTTATCGTTATTGATCAATCTCCAATAGGAAGAACTCCAAGATCAAATCCTGCTACATATACTGGTGCTTTTGATCCTATAAGACAGATATTTACTGCCACAGTAGAAGCAAAAGCAAGAGGTTATCAGGCTGGTCAATTTAGCTTTAATGTGAAAGGAGGAAGATGCGAAGCTTGTAAAGGTCAGGGAGTCAATGTAATTGAAATGAATTTTCTACCTGATGTGTATGTTCAATGTGAAGTATGTAAAGGAGCTCGTTTTAATAGGGAAACTCTTCAGGTGAAATATAAAGGTTTCAATATATCTGATGTTTTAGAGATGACTGTTGAACAAGCTGCAGAAACTTTTTCTGCTATACCTCAAGCTGCTGATAGATTATCTACATTGGTTGATGTTGGCTTAGGATATGTCAAATTAGGCCAGCCAGCTCCTACATTATCTGGTGGAGAGGCCCAAAGAGTTAAGTTAGCCACGGAATTGTCAAAAAGGGCTACTGGAAAAACTTTATATTTGATTGATGAACCAACTACAGGATTAAGTTTTTATGATGTTCATAAATTAATGGATGTGATACAACGTTTGGTAGATAAGGGTAATTCAGTGATTGTTATTGAGCATAATTTAGATGTTATTAGATGTTCAGATTGGATTATCGATTTAGGACCTGACGGAGGAGATAAAGGAGGAGAAATCATTGCAGAAGGTATTCCCGAGGATGTAGCTAATAATCCTACAAGTCATACAGCAAAATATCTTAAAAAGGTTCTGAAATAAGAAAATCCTTGTTGCATTTCTTTTTATTTTAATTATTTCAGCAATATGAAATTCTTTTTTAAAGGGGTATAAAACTCCTCTATAACTGCTTTCTTGAAAATTTTCATATAAAAAAATTTCAAATCATAATGCTTTCTTAATATTTCATTAGAAAATTCAGCTTATTTGTATTAAAGGCCGCTGATCGGAGGTTTTACTGAATGAGGTTGAAATTTTTACATTTACATTTACATGGTCTTATACGTTCTAAAAATCTTGAGTTAGGCAGGGATGCAGATACAGGAGGGCAAACACAATATGTCTTAGAGTTAATTAAAAGCTTGGCTAATACTTCAGAAGTTGATCAAGTAGATTTAGTTACTCGTTTAATAAACGACCCTAAAGTAGACGATGAATATTCTCAAGATGAAGAATTTGTAGAACCTGGAGTGAGAATTTTAAGATTCAAATTTGGACCTAATAAATATTTAAGAAAGGAATTGCTATGGCCTTATTTAGATCATTTAACTGAAAGACTAATTTCTTACTATACAAAAAACAAAAAGCCTAATTTTATTCATGCACATTATGCAGATGCTGGATATGTAGGAGTTAAACTAAGTAAATCCTTAAACGTTCCTCTTATTTTTACAGGTCATTCTTTAGGAAGAGAGAAAAAAAGGAAATTGCTTGATACTGGTTTAAAAAATAATCAAATAGAAAAACTTTATTCTATAAGTAAAAGAATTGAGGCAGAAGAAAAAGCATTGAATTCTGCAGATATTGTCGTTACAAGCACTAAACAAGAATCAGTGTATCAATATTCCCAATATTCTTCTTTTTCACCTCACAAAGCTAAAGTTATTCCTCCTGGTGTTGATCATAATAAATTTCACCATATTCACTCCACAAGCGAGACAGCCGAAATTGATAATATGATGAAACCTTTTCTAAAGGATTCTACTAAACCTCCATTTTTGACTATTTCTAGAGCTGTACGAAGAAAAAATATTCCATCTTTGATTGAAGCATATGGAAGATCTGAAAAATTAAAAAGAAAAACTAATTTAATTTTGATTTTAGGTTGTAGAGAGAATACTTCAAAACTTGACCCTCAACAAAAAGATGTTTTCAATAATATTTTTGAAACAATTGATAAATATAATTTATATGGAAAAGTAGCTTATCCAAAAAAACATCTTCCAAGTCAGATTCCTGCTTTATATAGGTGGGCTGCTAGCAGAGGTGGTGTATTTGTAAATCCAGCTTTAACAGAGCCTTTTGGTTTAACTCTTCTTGAAGCTTCTTCATGTGGATTGCCAATAATTTCAACAAATGATGGAGGGCCAAAAGAAATTTGTTCAAAATGTGAAAATGGACTTCTAGTAGATGTTAATGATATTAATGAGTTGAAAGTTATTCTTGAAAAAGGAATATCAAATAATAATCAGTGGAAATTATGGAGCAGAAATGGAATCGAGGGCGTTAACAGACATTTTAGTTGGAACACTCATGTACGCAATTATTTATCAGTACTCACTGAAGAATTTTCAAATTCAAATAGTTATTCTTCCTCTGATATTAAACAAAGTTGTTTAAAAGGGACTTCCTCACTTATAAAACCCCATTGATCAAAAACCTCAGGATCAGGGTGAAGAATTAGTTGATTATTTTGAGTTTTCTTTAGTTTAAAGCCCTTCTTAGAAAGTTTTTTCATTAAGTTAGCAGTTTCTTCAAATCTTGATGCCATCGCATCAAGACTTGAGCAGTCACTTGTTAATCCATTATCTTTCCATGTAAAAAAATTCATAACAAATTTTTCAAAGATTGATTTTTAAAACTATACCTAAAATTACAAGTAAAATGTTGATTTTCCAAAAATTTTCAACTATTTTTTGTTCATTCATTCCTTTAAGTTCAAAGTGGTGGTGGAGAGGAGCCATTAAAAATATGCGTTTACCTCTATGAAATAATTTTTTTGTAATTTTAAAAAACCCTACTTGAATCATTACTGATAACGATTCAACAATAAATATTCCTGAGCAAATAGATAAGGTAAAAACACTATTGGTTAATAACGCTATAGAACCCAGAATTGCTCCAATACTTAGAGATCCTGTGTCGCCCATAAATATTTTTGCAGGATATTTATTATATTTTAGAAATCCTAAGCATATGCCGCACATCGAAAAACATAAGATGCTAAAAACAAAAAGTTCTTGCTGTTCTTTCAGTAATATTTCTGTTCCTAATCCATAAAAGACAATCCCACTGCATCCAGCTGCTAATCCATCTAGTCCATCAGTCAAATTTACTGAATTACTTAGGCCCACAAGTACTAAAAAAGAAACTGGCAAAATGAAAATATTCATATTTATTCCCCAGGAGTCAGAAACTGTTATTAGTGGATTGATTAAATTTTTTTCATAGGCTAACAATATAAAAAATATTGAGATGACACTTTGTAAGATAAATTTCTCATTTGTTTTTAAACCTGTGTTCTCTTTTCTTTTAATGCTTAAATAATCATCTAAAAATCCTGTAATAAAGAAACCTAAAATAGTAAGGAATAAAAGAAATAATTTTAGAGAACCTAAATTGATAGTTATTATCAAAAGTAAAATTAAAAAAGGGATTATCATAAAAATCCCACCCATTGTTGGAGTATCACTTTTTTTAAAGTGATTAGCTGGGCCTTCATTCCTAATATTTTGAAGTAAATTAAATTTTTTGATAATCTTTAGACCATTTTTTGTTGTAAAAATAGAAATAAAGAAGAATAGTATGTAAACTCCTGTAAAAATAAAATTATTAAAAAAATAGGAGGTAACTATTAAAGCAAAAGTATTTAATATAAATAAAGATTCAAAGTTAAACTTTTTAATCTTCCCAATCATCTTCTAATGAAGGATCTTCTTCAGTTTTATAATCTTCTTTTTCTCCCATAAGTGCTGAAAGTTCTTCTTCTTCTATTGTACTAATCTCTTGTGAATCTCCATCTTTTTCTGCAACAAGTCTACCTGTATTTTCCAGCCAAGATAGAAGGTCAGGTTCCTCTCTTAATGGCAAGACAGGAGCTGGATCATCTCTGTGATAGCAAGTTAAAGCTGGATTGACTTCAGAAATGTCGTCTAATCTAAGTTTTAATTTATTTGAATTCATTAAAGGCTATGTTCTATATATAAGATAATACATAATGATGCACACGAAAAACTTTGTTTGATAAAGCAAATTTAAAATACTTTTTTGTCTGGCTAATTTCATTGTTGCTGTCTGGATTATTAAAACTTATTGGATATTTGAATCCCAATGTTTTAATAATTAATAACTTTCTTCTCTTGTTACTGGTTTTTGGTCCAGCTCTTTTAGTTACAATAATATTATTATTTAATAAGTTTTCAAATTCTTAATTACCTCAAAAATTTAAATTTATGGAGCAAATTTAGATGCAGCAGATAAAAAAAGTTGTACTAGCGTATTCTGGTGGGGTAGATACGAGCGTGTGTATTCCATATTTAAAGAATGAATATGGAATTTCAGAAGTAGTTACTTTTGTAGCAGATCTTGGTCAAGGCGAGGATTTAGAACTTATTAGGCAAAAAGCTTTAAATTCTGGTGCATCTAAATCAATCGTTGGCAATTTAGTTAATAGTTTTGTTGAGAGATACGCTTTTCCAGCCATTAGAGCAAATGCACTATATCTAGATAAATATCCCTTATCAACAGCCCTTGCTAGGCCTTTAATTGCAGAAAATCTCGTGAATATTGCTAGAGAGACTAATGCTGATGCAGTAGCTCATGGATGTACTGGCAAAGGGAATGATCAAGTTCGGTTTGATTTGGCAATTAATGCTTTAGGTCCAGATTTAAAAATTATTACTCCTGCAAGGGAGTGGAATATGAGTAGAGAGGAGGCAATAGTTTATGGAGAAAAATTTGGTATACCAGCACCAGTATCAAAAAAATCACCATATTCAATAGACGTTAACTTACTTGGTAGGAGTATTGAAGCAGGCATATTAGAAGACCCCATGCAAGAAGCACCTGAGGATATATTTTCGATGACATCATCATTTGATAATTCACCTGATTACCATCAAGATATAGAAATTGTTTTTAAAAATGGGCTTCCAATTGGAATTAATGATGAATTTTTAAATCCAGTAGAGATTATTCAAAAAGCAAATAATCTTGCAGGTAAACACGGGTTTGGAAGAATAGATATGATTGAGGATCGAGTAGTAGGGATTAAAAGTAGAGAGATTTACGAAACACCTGGTCTCTTACTTTTAATCAAAGCTCACAAAGAATTAGAGAGCATCACATTAAACCCTGATGTTGTTGATTTTAAAGGAATAGTAGAAAAAAAATGGGGTCAATTAGTTTATCAGGGTTTTTGGTTTGGACCTCTTAAAGAAAGTTTAGATGCATTTATATCATCGACTCAAACTTCAGTTAATGGAAGAGTAAAGATTAGACTTTATAAGGGGAACGCAATAGTCATTGGGAGAATGTCCGAAAATAATTCACTTTACAGGGAAGATTTGGCAACTTATAGCAAAGATGATGTCTTTAATCATTCTTTAGCAGAGGGTTTTATTTATATGTGGGGTATGTCTAATAAAATATGGGCTGAGTTAAATTCAAAAACAAAAGATTAACATTTAAGATTCAGCATTTTCTTTAGTTGCAGTATCATCTTTGCTCGAAGCTGAAGTATCTGCACTTGCTACTGGTTGTTTTTCTTTAGATTCAACTTTTGCATCTGGATTATCTTTATTCTCTGATTGAGATGTATTCTTGTTCGAAGGCCTTGGGGTTGGTAAAGGACCCTCTTGTTTAACAGTCATGTATCTAATAACATCTTCACTTAGTCTCATTGCTTTTTCAATTTTGAAGATATGTTGCCCATCACCTTGATGACTTAGTTGTACGTAAATACCTTCTCTATGTTTTGCTATTTGATAGGCTAATCTACGCTTACCTCTCATTTGACTATCGAGAATAGTACCGCCAAATTCTTCTAAAAGCTTGTTGTATTTGTCAATGTGATTAGTTACTTCATCTTCCGCAATGTCTGGGCGGAGGATATACATGGTTTCGTAATAAAATTGCTGATCGTTCATAGTTTCAGACAAGGTCTTTGGCTCATATAATTAATGTCATGAGCGTCTGTTCATCTTTAACGATACATCATGATGTGCAGTTCCTTGAAAATTAGCATTGTTTTAAAGATGATTTTTGAGTGCATCATTCATAATATGAAAAGGTACTTCTAAGCCATTTGTCCAAAATGATAATGATTTCAATCCCTGAGCAACAAGCATTTGCAAACCATCGATAGTCATGCATCCTTTATTGGCGCTGAATTTTAATAGATGAGTCGGAGCAGGATTATAGATTAAATCATAAACAATAGTTTTTGAGTTAAGAGATCTCCAAAAATAATCTCCGTATGGCAATAAATTCATTTCATTTTTGTCTGTTTTCATTCCTACTGGTGTTGTATTTACAACCAAATCTGCTTCTTCAATTAAATTTTGACATTGATTATCGTTACTTAAGAAGCTCTGAAGTTCAATTTGATTTTCAAAGTTTTTGATTAATTCATTTAGTGATGATTTGTTACGGGCTATTACTGAAATTTTTGAAAGATTTAAATTTATTAAACCTTGAATAACAGATTTTGCTGCACCCCCGGAGCCCAGAACTATTGATTTTTTCTTTGCTAAGTTTAAATTTTTTAATGGATAAATAAAACCTTCTAAATCAGTATTAGTTGCGCTCCATTCATTTTCAGAATTTAATTTCAGGGTATTAATGGCTTTCAGTTTGCTTGCTATAGGCGAAATTTCACTACATAGCTTAAATACTTTTTCTTTATGGGGAATTGTAATATTTAAACCTTTGCAATTAATTTTTTTCAAAGAATTCAGAACTAATTCTAGATCTTCATCTTTGCAAGGTATAGCAATATAAATTAAATCTAGGCCTAAATATTTGAATGCAGCATTTTGCATAATAGGTGACAATGAATGGCTTACTGGATTACCGATTAATGCTATAAAAGATGTCTTACTTGAAATCATGTTTAGAATTTTTTTAAAAATAATGATCTGTTCGGGAACCACACCCCATCTTTGAGTAACAATAATGACGTCAATGACCGATTATGGAGAATAACAAATATAGAGTGTTTACCAATGGGTAAGGTTGTAGGAATCGATTTAGGAACAACTAACAGTTGTGTTGCTGTAATGGAGGGTGGCAAACCTACTGTAATAGCAAATGCTGAGGGTTTCAGAACTACTCCATCAGTTGTTGCATATACAAAAAATCAAGATCAGCTTGTTGGACAAATAGCTAAAAGACAGGCTGTAATGAATCCTGAAAATACTTTTTATTCAGCAAAGCGATTTGTTGGAAGAAGAGTTGATGAAGTTAATGAAGAATCTAAAGAAGTTAGTTACTCTGTTGAAAAATCTGGCTCTAGTGTCAAATTAAAATGCCCTATTTTGGATAAGCAGTTTTCTCCTGAAGAGGTAAGTTCTCAAGTTTTAAGAAAGTTAGCAGATGATGCAGGTAAATACCTTGGTGAAAAAGTTACACAAGCTGTAATTACAGTTCCAGCTTATTTTAATGATTCACAAAGACAGGCTACTAAAGATGCTGGAAAGATTGCAGGTTTAGAAGTTCTCAGAATTGTTAATGAGCCAACCGCTGCGGCTTTAGCATATGGTTTGGATAAGGAAAATGAAAAAATTCTTGTTTTTGATTTAGGGGGAGGAACATTTGATGTCTCAGTTATTGAAGCAGGTGATGGAGTAACTGAAGTTTTATCTACGTCAGGAGATACACATTTAGGTGGTGATGATTTTGATAGATGTATTGTAGATCACTTAGCTAATACTTTTAAATCAAATGAGGGAATTGATCTCAGACAAGATAAGCAAGCCTTGCAAAGATTGACTGAAGCTGCAGAAAAAGCAAAAATAGAGCTCTCAAATGCTACGCAAAGTGAGATAAATTTACCTTTTATTACAGCTACGCCTGAAGGACCAAAACATTTAGATTTGAACCTTACTAGAGCAAAGTTCGAGGAATTAGCAGCTTCTTTAATTGATAGGTGTAAGACCCCAGTTGAGAGAGCTATAAGCGATGCAAAAATTTCTACTAGTGAAATTGATGAAGTTGTTATGGTCGGAGGTTCATCTAGAATACCTGCTGTTTTAGATTTAGTTAAAAAAATAATTGGTAAAGATCCAAATCAAACCGTTAATCCTGATGAGGTAGTAGCTGTTGGAGCCGCAATTCAGGGAGGAGTTTTAGCAGGAGAGGTTAAAGATATATTGTTGCTTGACGTTACTCCACTTTCTCTAGGTGTAGAGACTCTAGGCGGAGTAATGACAAAAATGATAAATCGAAATACTACCGTACCTACAAAGAAATCTGAAACATATTCAACTGCTGTAGACGGTCAAACAAATGTTGAAATACACGTTTTACAGGGTGAGAGAGAAATGGCTTCTGATAACAAAAGCTTAGGAACCTTTAGATTGGATGGAATACCGTCAGCACCCAGAGGAGTTCCCCAAATTGAAGTTACATTTGATATCGATGCAAATGGAATTCTTAGTGTGACTGCTAAAGATAAAGGAAGTGGTAAAGAGCAAAGTATTTCTATCACTGGTGCTTCTACTCTATCTGATAATGAAGTTGAAAAAATGGTAAAAGATGCTGAATCAAATGCATCTGCAGATAAAGAAAAAAGAGAAAAAATTGATTTAAAAAATCAAGCTGAAACACTTGTCTACCAGACAGAAAAGCAACTTGGTGAGTTAGGAGACAAAATTGATGCTGCAGCAAAGTCTAAAGTTGAAGAAAAAAGTAATGCTTTAAAAGAAGCAACTTCAAAAGAAGATTATGAATCAATGAAAAAACTTCTTGAAGAACTCCAGCAAGAACTTTATGCAGTTGGTTCATCTGTTTATCAGCAACCAGGCAATCAGCCACCATCACCAGGCGCAGCAGGCGGTCCTGAGCAGAGTGATTCAAACGAAAAAGGTGGAGATGATGTGATTGATGCAGACTTTACTGAAACAAAAGATTAGTAGAGGTAATTTTTAATTTCATTAGCAACCCACTTAGAACAAGCGGGAGCCAGTAAAATTCCATTTTTGTAAAAACCTGTACATATAATTAGTCCATCTTCAAGATTTTTCATTATTGGTGAAGGCTCACTGTCTGGTCTTGACCTAATTCCGTACCACTTTTTTGAAATTTTTCCTTTCTCCAGCCAATCTGGTTTTTTATCTAGAAAATTTGTGAGTTTTTCGAATGTATTTTTTTCTGGCTTAGTACTATATTCATCAGTTGATCCAATAATTAGCTTATTTTTTGATTTTGGAATTATATTTTTACCATTTATACTAAATTGTTTTGGTAGCGATAACAAATCAACTTCTGCATCATTAATCTCAATTTCCATAGCTTGACCTAAAACAGGCTTTAATTTGATGTTGTGAGATTGGCTATCTATTAAATCAATCGCTTTTAGTGAATTACACAAAATAACCATGTCAGATTTGATATTTTCATTATTCCTTGTTGTAGAAATCCATTGATTGTTTGATTTTCTTATTTTAATTATTTCTCCCTGTAAAAAATTTACTTTTTTATGTTTTAGATATTTATCTAATGTTTGAAGTAACGATAAAGCATTTATTCTTCCATCTTTGAAGGAGATCATTCCTTTTATATTTTTTGTTTGGAAGGCTTTATTTATATTCTTGATTAATATTGAGTCTCTTTCTAAAATTAGTAACGTTGGATCATTATTTTCATTAACAAATTTCTCTAATTTTTTAAACTTTTCTTCATTAGTAGTTAGTTTTATTAATGGTTTTTCGATATTCAATTCATAATTAAATTTTTGTAGAAATGTAATCCATTGTGGCCATAATTCAATGCTTTGTTTTCTGAGATCCCAGCTTCTACCCCTTCTTTTTTGATACATATTACCCATTAGTAAGCCTAAAGCTGCATTGCTACTATTTTGGAGTTGAGTTGGATCTATTATCGTCACCTGGAAACCTAATTCTGATAATTCTAAGGCGTTAAATTTTCCAATAATCCCTGATCCTATAATAACTATGTTTGCTTTTTGAAAATTTTCTTTTAAGCTTTTCATTGATATATTAGATATACTTGCTTATTTGACTTAATAGTTAAAGATTTTTGGAACATCCTTCAATTATATTCAAAATTGTTTGTCCCGATCGTCCTGGCCTTGTAAGTTTACTTACAAGTTGGATTTCAAATTACGGTGGCAATATAAAACATTCTGATCATCATACAGATCAAGATGCAGGTTTGTTTCTTAGTCGAATTGAATGGAATAATAACAATGAATCTTTTAATAGGGATGAAATTTATAATGAATTTGAAAAAATTGCAGATGAAGTAAATGGGCAATTTAACGTTAATTATTCTGATGAAATCCCAAATGTTGCTATTTTCGTGAGTAAACAAAATCATTGTTTGATTGATTTACTTTGGCGAGTAAGAAATGGAGAACTCAAAATGAAAGTTCCTTTAATAATTTCAAATCATTCTCATCTTGAAAATATCGCAAATGACTTTAATGCAAAATTTGTCCATATTGATACCTTTAAAACTGATAAAACTATTGTTGAAGATCAATTTTTAAATTTACTAAAAGAATATGACATTGATCTTGTTGTATTAGCCAAATATATGCAAATTTTGAGTGACTCTTTTTTAAAAAAGTTTTCTTCAATAATAAATATTCATCATTCTTTCTTACCTGCATTTAAGGGCGGGCAACCATATCATAGAGCGTGGAAGAGAGGCGTTAAATTAATCGGTGCTACTGCTCACTATGTTACTGAAGATCTTGATGAAGGCCCGATAATAGAGCAATGTACAGTTAATGTAAGTCACAGGGATGAAGTTGATGATTTGATTAGAAAAGGAAGAGATATTGAAAGAATAGCTTTAGCAAGAGCAGTTAGATTACATCTAAATCATCAAGTATTTGTCTATAACAGCAAAACTGCGGTTTTTGATTGAAGATAGTTTCTTAGTCTTCTAATTCTATTTGTATTTGTCTTTCATAAATTGATTCTTCATTAAAAGCCCTTGCTATCAAGAAACTGGCAATGCAGCTGATTAACACAGGTTTCATTATTAATAAATTTTTTGTTAAAGCAAAAGCTAAAAACATTGCTGTTATTGGCGTTCGCGAACATCCTGCTACGAAAGCTCCCATTCCCGCAAAAATGTATGTACTTGGTGCATGTCCTGTAGCAATTTCTACCCAGCTCCCCATTATTAGTCCGATTGACCCTCCTAAAGTAAGCATTGGATAGAATAATCCTCCAGGAGCTCCGGATGCTGCAGCTAAACCTGTCGTGATAAATAGTACTAAAACTGCTAATAAAGCAATTCCAATACTTGTATTTTTTTCAGCTATTATTTTCTGTAATTCATCTAAATTATGAAATGTACTCGGTAAAAAAGAGTAGATACTTCCTAAAATAAGTCCACAAATACTCATTTTTAAAATAAATTTATTCTTATACCACTTTTTCCCAAGATTTTGCATTAATAAAACATATTTACTGTACAATTCTGCAAATATCCCAATAATTATTCCTAGTAAAACTAAGTAAATAAAATCTACTGGTAAGAAAAAAACTGATGGATCATATTCTTTTTGAATCAAAAATCCGAGGTTAAAATCAAATCCTCCTGCTTTAGGATCTAAACCCAAGGCTTGAATAATATCAGCAGATGAATCTGCAATAAAAGTTGTAATTACTACTAATAATAAAATTACTGGTCTAGCAGAGTTTAATAATTCCTCTATTGCATAGATAAAACCTCCTAATGGAGCGCTAAATACTGCAGCTATTCCAGCACCACCACCTGCTGCTACTATTACTCTTCTGAAAGCTGTAGGAGCTTTGAGCCACTTGGCCATTTGCCAAGCTACGGATCCCCCCATTTGAACTGATGGACCTTCTGGACCCAAAGGGAATCCACTACCAATCGCAATAATTCCTGATATGAGTTTTACTAATCCTACTTTTAAATTCATTGGAACTTTTTTATGTCTTAAGAAACCCATTATTTGACTCACACCCGATCCTTTTGCGGCAGGTGCTATATTTTTGATCAAATATCCTGCAATAGCTCCTCCTAGAGCTCCAAAAATAGGCAAGACCGCAATAGATGGGAATTGGTCTAATAATGCTAATCTCCAATTATTAATAAAATAGATTCCAGTTTTAAAAGATATGCTTGTAATTGAAGCCCCTAAACCGGTTAATAAGAGCGAAAATGCAACGACTAGAGATCTTTGTTTTAATAATTTTTTGATGCTACGAGAAGAATTATTACTTGTTTTTTGAATATTATCTTTTATAAAGTTTGGCATGGTCCATGATTACTTTGTCAAGCTGAAATCGTGTATTTCATCAAATTGAAGATAGCGATAAAGTTCATCTGAATATGGATTAATTTTATTTTTAGTAATATCCTGATATTCTTCTATTTCAGGTATTTTTCCAAGCAGTGCACAAACTGCTGCTAATTCTGCACTCCCTAAAAATACTTGCGCATTCTTGCCAAGTCTATTGTCAAAATTTCTTGTACTGGTGGAAAATACTACAGAGCCTTCATCAACTCTAGCTTGATTTCCCATACATAAAGAACACCCTGGCAACTCTAATCTTGCACCACAATCTTCAAATATTTTATAGTAGCCTTCAGATTTTAGAGTTTCTTCATCCATCTTTGTTGGTGGACAAATCCATAATTTAGCTTTTAAATTTTGTACTCCTTCAAGAACTTTTGCAGCTGCCCTGTAATGCCCAATATTTGTCATGCAAGAACCTATAAAAACCTCGTCAATATTAGTATTTGCAACATCAGTGATTTCTTTTACATTATCTGGATCATTAGGGCAAGCAACTATAGGTTGTGTTACTTTTGCTAAATCAATTTCAATGATTTCTTCATACTGAGCGTTTGAATCTGGTTGAATTAATGATGGTTTTTTTAACCAATTTTTCATATCAGTTATTCTTCTTAAAATCGATTTTGAATCTTCATAATTGCTCTCGATCATTTTTTCTAGCAGGCAAATATTGCTTTTTAAATATTCTTGAACAGTTTCTTGGGATAAAAGTATTGTGCTACCAGCGCATGAGCGTTCTGCAGTAGCATCAGTAAGTTCAAAAGCTTGTTCAAGTTTTAGGTTTGGTAATCCCTCAATTTCCATAATTTTCCCGTTGAATATATTTTTCTTATTTTCTTTTTCAACAGTTAATAGTCCTTTTTTAATCGCGAAGAGAGGAATTGAATTAACTAAATCTCTAAGAGTAATTCCTGGTAATAATTCTCCCTTAAATTTAACCAGCACAGATTCCGGCATATTTAATGGCATTGATCCTATTGCAGCAGCAAATGCAACAATGCCTGAGCCTCCAGGAAATGAAATGCCAAGAGGAAATCTTGTATGACTATCTCCACCTGTGCCAACAGTATCAGGGAGAAGCATTCTGTTAAGCCAGCTATGAATAATGCCGTCTCCCGGCTTAAGAGCTACTCCACCTCTTTGAGATATAAAATCAGGTAATTCTTTATGGGTAAGTAGATCTACAGGTTTAGGATATGCAGCTGTATGACAAAAACTTTGCATCACTAAATCTGCAGTAAATCCTAAACAAGCTAGTTCTTTTAATTCGTCTCTAGTCATTGGCCCAGTCGTATCTTGACTACCAACTGTGGTCATAATTGGCTCACAGTTCATTCCTGGCCTAACTCCATCTAAACCGCATGCTTTGCCTACTATTTTTTGAGCTTGAGTAAATCCGGCACTACTTTCGGTTGGATTTTGTGGTCTAGTAAATATTTCACTTGGTTGATAATCTAATTTGTTTCTAATTTTATCCGTAAGAGATCTTCCGATCATAAGATTAATTCTTCCGCCAGCTTGAATTTCATCAATAAGAGTTGATGGAAACAACTCGAATTTGCTTATTAATTCTTCAGTATTTGAATCTTTTTCAATTTTTTTAATAATGCCTTTATAGGGAAATATTTTAATAACATCTCCTGTTTTCATTTGAGATACGTCAGCTTCTATAGGTAAAGCTCCTGAATCTTGTGCAGTATTGAAGAAAATTGGGGCTATTTTGCTGCCAATTATTATTCCACCTGTTTTTTTGTTGGGAACAAAAGCGATATCTTCTCCTATATGCCAAATGAGTGAATTAATAGCAGATTTTCTAGAACTCCCTGTTCCAACGACATCTCCAACATAAGCTATTGGTAAATTTTGCTTTTTTAAATTATCAAGAATCTTTAGTCCATCAGGTTTTTTAAATTCCAACATAGCTAATGCATGCATTGGAATATCCGGGCGTGTTGTTGCATGTACAGCTGGAGATAAGTCGTCTGTATTTGTCTCACCATCAACTTTAAATACTAAACAAGTAATCTCTTTCTCTAGAACTTTTTTATTTGTGAACCATTCTGCATTTGCCCAACTATTTACAACTTCTTTTGCATAAATATTATTTTGAGATAATTCATAAATTTCATTAGCCGAGTCGTAAACAAGAATAATATTTTTTAAAACTTCTGCCGCTTTTTTTGCGAGCAAACTATTTTCTTCTTTAAGTATTTCAACCAAAGAATTTACATTGTATCCGCCTATCATTGTTCCTAGTATTTCAATTGCTTTTTCGGGATTAATTGATTTGCAATATTTTTCGGAATTAACAATAGCCGTAAGCCAGCTTGCTTTTACGTAAGCAGCCTCATCAACTCCTGGGGGTACTCTATTTATTAGTAAATCAAGTAAATAAGATGAATCGTAAGTACTATCTTGTTCTAATAATTTTGTAATACAATTTGTTTGTTCAGCATTTAAAGGTAAAGGGGGTATACCTTTGGCAGCTCTTTCAGCTACATGATCTGCATAATCTTTTAGCAATGTTTCCAAATTCTTCATTAGTAAGGTTTAATGCCTAATCTATTGTTATTTTTAATATTGAAAAGGAGAGTATTCATAAATGCTTTTTTAAATATTCAAACTTCTTAATTAATCAATGACGACATCATCAAATAATTCAGCTTTAGAAAAGACATCAGATTTACATGTTCTTGAAACACGTCCATTAATACCTCCAAGCAGATTACATAATGATATACCTTTAGATCTCGACTCTGCTAATACAGTATCTAAAACAAGAAGATCGATACAAAATATTTTGCATCATAATGATCAGAAGCTTTTAGTCATTGTGGGTCCATGTTCAATTCATGATCTTGAGGCGGCAAAGGAATATTCAAAATATATTCAAAAATTCCGAGAAATGTATAAAGATAAATTAGAAATAATTATGAGAGTATATTTTGAAAAACCAAGAACAACTATTGGTTGGAAGGGATTGATAAATGATCCTCATCTAGATGATTCTTATGATATTAATACTGGTTTAAGAAGGGCAAGAAGTTTGCTTTCATATTTAGCAACTCGTGGCATACCTTCTGCTACAGAATTACTAGATCCAATTGTTCCTCAATACATTGCCGATTTAATAAGTTGGACAGCCATAGGTGCGCGAACTACAGAAAGTCAGACTCATAGAGAAATGGCATCAGGATTATCAATGCCTATAGGTTTTAAAAATGGTACAGATGGTTCTTTTAATACTGCGATAAATGCAATGCAGTCTGCTTCAAAATCTCATCATTTCTTAGGTGTAAATGAAAATGGAATGGCTTCTATTGTTAATACAACAGGTAATCCAGATGGACATATAGTTTTAAGAGGCGGTTCAAAAGGCCCAAATTTCGAGAGTGATCATGTACAAAGAATTTCAGCAGAATTGAGGCAGTGTAATCTTCCCCATAAAGTGATGATTGATTGTAGTCATGGAAATTCCAATAAAGATTTCCGAAAACAGTCGGAAGTGCTAAAAAATGTAGCTTTTCAAATTAGTAATGGTGAAAAAAATATTTTAGGAGTTATGCTTGAAAGTCATTTGAAGGAAGGAAATCAAAAACTTTTAAAAAAAGAAGATCTCCAGTTTGGCAGAAGCATTACAGATGCATGTATAGATATAGAAACAACAAAAGAATTAATTGCTATTTTATACGATTCACTTAGCTAGTTATAAAAAAATTAAAAAATAATGCTGAACAGATTGGAACAATGAAATTATCTATTCCTAGAACACTAAATTGTTCGAGCAAAGTCGCAATAAAAGCTATTGAAAAATAATTTAAATTTAGACTATTTTGTTGAGAGTATCCTATTGAGCAAACTACTATCAAACTTGTTAAAAACATTGTTATGGTTCCATATAAAGATTTTTTTTGTTTAAAAAAAATCCAACTCTTTGAGTTAAAGCTTTTTCCTATTAATCCAGCTAATCCATCACCAAAAGTCATTATGAAAAATCCACTAATTAGTGCATATGGATCTTTATCCCAGAAAAGATAAATCAAAATAAATAAACTTAGACAATAAAATAATGTCCCATAACTTTTTCTCTCAACATCCTCAATTATTGGAAATAATTTATAGTTGTAATTGATGAAAACCATTAATGAAACAATTCCTGTAAAAATTAGAGCAGAGTTTTGATTAATGTTTAAAAATTGAGCAATTGGTATTAAAGGTCCTATTCCAATATGTATTATTTTTCTGACGATTTCTCTGCTATCTTCATTATATTTTTTAAAAATTATTGATATTAAAAAAATTGAAAATAAATATAATAAAATTACAGTAAATTTTATCAATTTGGTTAAGCTGCTTTTTGATGAGTTGTCATTACTCGAAGTTTTAATATTGCTTTAGCTTCTAGTTGCCTTACTCTTTCTCGTGAAACATTAATTTGTCTTCCTATTTCTGCGAGTGTTAATGGTTCTTCACCATCTAGCCCAAATCTGAGCTTCATGATTTTTTGCTCTCTTTCATTTAATTGAGAAAGCCAAGTTCCTAAATGCTCTTTTTGAATAGTTCTATCCATACCCTCCATAGGCTCTTCACAGTTTGGATCAGGTATGAGTTCTCCAAGAGTACTTCTGTCTTCTTCTCCTCTTGCATGTGCATCTAGGGAGGCGCAAGGAGCACTTTGAGAAATTAAATCTTCTAAATCTTTTTGATCAATTCCCATCTCAGTTGCCATTTCTAATCTTGTAGGTTGTCTGCCAAATTTATGTGATAATTCTCTAGAGACTCTTCTCATTTTGGACAGTTTTTCACTTATGTGAATAGGCAGACGGATGGTTCTAGCACTGTTATCAATTGCCCTCGTCATGCCTTGTCTAATCCACCAGTAAGCATAAGTTGAGAATTTATATCCCATAGCAGGATCAAATTTATCTACAGCTCTTTCAAGGCCAATAGCTCCTTCCTGGACAAGATCTAATAGTTCAAGCCCTTGGTTTTGGTATTTTTTTGCAACCGAGACAACTAGCCTTAGATTAGCTGCCATCATTCTATCTCTTGCTCTTTTGCCAATCTTAATTTGATAAAGATTTCGTTGAGTTCTATCAGTTTCAGGAATTTGTAGCAACTTTTTCATGTTCTGAACATGATGAGCTAACTCTATTTCCTCTGCTGGAGTCAAAAGAGGTACTCTTCCAATGCTACTTAAGTAATAGCCAATAGAATCTGAAGCTAGTCTGCCAGATTTTTTTTGGCTTTGTTTTGCCGTAAGACTGGATTTCGATTTGCGAGACTTGCCCGCAGTGTTTGGTAATCTTGGCTCATCAAAATTATTATCTGAAGAGCTTTTCGCAGATTCCAGAGGGATCCCCATCACCCTGGCCTCCTAAATAATGGATTTTTTAAAAAGCTAGCACTGAAATTGAAATAAAAACTACTTTTGCGTTGAAATTTTAAAGACAAAAAAATTGTTTTTAAAGCTTATTTCTTGAAATCCATTGATATGAAATGATTCTATAAAAAATAAAAAAAATTTAAAATATTAAGTATTTTTTTAAATGTTGTAAAAATCAATATTAATTCTATTTTTCTATGAGGTCAATTTGCGAACGATTATGCGATGAATCTAATTCATATTTCGAATATGAACCATCATCTTTCATTATCCAAGAAAAGTAATTATCTTTAATGTAAGTTTGCAAAAGCGTGTATATTTTAGATTTCAATTCATAATCCTCTATAGGAGTAACAGCTTCTATTCTTCTATCAAGATTTCTTCTCATCCAATCTGCACTCCCTATAAAAACTTCATTATCCCCGTTATTACAAAACCAAAAAATTCTTGAGTGTTCAAGAAAATGGCCAATAATGCTTATAACTTTAATATTTTCACTTAAATTTTTTCTTTGGGGATACAAGCAACAAATACCTCTTATGATGAGGCTAATTTTTACACCTGTGTCTGAAGCTAAATAAAGAAGTTTAATTATTTCTGGGTCTACTAAAGAATTCATTTTTGCAATTATTTCGGATTTTTTGCCTTCTTCTGCATTTTTAATTTCTCTCTTAATCAGAAATATAAATTTCTCCCTCATTGATGAGGGAGAAACTAATAACTTTTGATAACTTTTTTGTTTAGAAAAACCAGATAAGTAGTTAAATAACTCAAGTAAATCTGATGCAATATCAGGATCAGTTGAAAGTAATCCTAAATCTGTATAAAACTTTGAAGTATTAGAGTTATAATTTCCTGTTCCAATATGGAAATAATTCCTTAATCGTCCTTTCTCTTTTCTTACTATTAATGCAATTTTTGTATGTGTTTTAAATCCGATGATTCCATATACAACATGAATTCCAGCTTGTTCAAGTTGTTTTGCCCATTGAATATTATTGTCTTCATCAAATCTTGCTTTTAATTCAACAAGAGTCATTACTTCTTTCCCATTTTCTGCAGCTCTCATTAAAGCTGCAATGATAGGGGAATCTTGGGAAACTCGATATAAAGTAATTTTTATAGCCATTACAAGTGGATCATCAGCTGCTCTGTTTATAAATTCTTCAACTGAAGTTTTAAATAAGTCATAGGGATGATGAAGCAGAATATTTTTTTTTCTAAGTATCTTGAAAATAGAATTAGAGTTTTTGTTTGAAGGCCGATCTAAATGTTTTAATTCTAGGTGAGTTTTTCCAATTAGTAGATTTTCTTTTAAATCATCTCTATCAATTTTTGTAAGCTGATTTAAATCGTCTAGGCCTAATAAACTTTTGCAAAAGTATATATATTCTTTCTGTATTGAGATACTTTCAATAAGTAACTTTAGAATATTTTCTGGCATATCTGACTCCACTTCTAATCTAACTACGTCTCCACCTAATCTTCTTTTTTGCAAACTTTGTTCAACAGCTAAAAGTAGATCATCAGCTTCAAGTTCTTTTAATTCTAGATCTGCATCTCTTGTCACTCTAAAAAAAGAGTAATTTATACATTCCATTCCCTTAAATAAAGTATTTATATTATTCCCAATTAAATCTTCAACAATTATGAAACAGTGAGAACTTTCATCACTAAGTTGATTAATTTCATTGGGAATTCGTATAAATCGGGGTATATTTTTTGTTGGTATTTTTACTCTGACAAACTGATTTTTAGAATCCTCCTCATCCTTTATTAAAGCTGCTAAATTTAGACTTAAATTACTTATAAAAGGAAATGGATGTGCCGGATCAACAACTAATGGAGTTAATAAAGGGAAAATAGATGTGGTAAAGAAGTTATTACACCAATTCCTTTGATTTTCACTTAGGTGCTTATATTTTTTTAAAATTACACCTTTTTCTTTTAATTCATTTTTTAACTCATTATTTACATAGTTTTCTTGAAGAATAGTTAAATTCTTTACTTCTTTATTTATTTTTGTTAATTGCTCTTTAGGGGTAAGTCCATCAATACTTCTTTTAGTAATTCCTGCTTCAACTTGAGCCTTTAAGGAAGCTACCCTTACCATAAAAAATTCATCTAGATTATTACTAAAAATTGAACAAAATTTTACTTTATCTAGGATTTTGTACTCCTTTTCCATACCAGTTAGGAGTACTCTTTTATTGAATTCAATCCAACTTAATTCTCTATTAATAAAAACATCAACCTGGCTTTTCATTAAGATACTTTTGAATTTTGATTGTTAAAAGAATTATTATTTTTACCCTCTGCAATAAGGTATATCATGAAAAGTAAGATAACGGAACCAGCTATAAAAGGTGATTTAGGACCAAAACTATCATAAACCCTTCCTGCCATTGCAATTCCTAAAACCCCTCCAAGACTCTGCAGACCTTGAAGGTTACTTAGAATTGAGCCTTGTTTATCAACGTCTAATTTCTTTGATATTAGTGCTCTTAACGTGGGCGTAATTAATCCTGCCCCAACAGCTAAAAATGAAACAGCTGAATAAATATTAATTGTCGCATTTTCTTTTGGAGCAGTTATTAAAAGAGCACACGCCACAAGAATAAAGCCTGATCCGATAAGTGTTAATCGCATTTCGCCAAACTGCTTAACCAGAGGCCCAATTAATCCTCCCTGAACGATAATCGCAATGATTCCTACTACAACCAGAGTTCCGCTTGATGCTTTGGTCGTCCAGTTTAAAGATTCTTGGAGGAAAAATATAAGGATATTTGTCAATCCAGTAAAAGCGATAAAGTAAATAAAGAAAGCTAATGATAATTTTTTAATCTTTTCTTCTTTGAAAACTGAAAATAGAGCTTTTAAAGGGTTTTTTAAAGCAGTTTTTGATTTATTTATTTCACTACTAGGCTTGGTTTCTGGTAAGTAAAAAAATACAAGAAGAAAATTTATTATTGGAATGATTGAGGCTATCAAAACAGGAATAATAAAATTATTATTTGTATTTTTTGCAAAAATTACAACAAAAATATTACCTAAGAAAAAACTTAAGCCAAAAGCTACACCAATAAGACCAAATGTTTTTGCTCTTTTTTCAGGGCTCGAAATATCTGCAAGAATTGTTGTTGCAGTAGCTGCAGTCCCTCCACTTAAACCGTCAATAAGTCTCGCTAAAAATAAGAAAAATAACGGGATAGCGGCTATTGAATTTGACCAATTAAAAAGAACTGTAAAAGATAATATTGATATTCCTATTACTGAACCAGTAATACAAAAAAGAGTGACAGGTCTTCTTCCATATCTATCACTCATAAGTCCTATAAAAGGAGAAGCTGTAAATTGAGCTAATTGGTAAGTGCATGATAATAAACCATATGTACTTGCTTTAGAGTCAAAAAGTAAAACAAAAGAGGGTAATATGGGTAACAGTATACTTTCACTTAAACGATCATTTAGAAGAGTGATAAAAGCACTAAGGAGAGTAAATTTTTTATTTGGTTTTAATAAACTTTCTTTCACAATATTTACCTTCATTGCGATTAACTTTTACTACCATACTTGTTAATGGAGATTAATGTGCCCGGCATTGTTTATTTAGTTGGAGCAGGTCCTGGTGACCCTGAGCTTTTGACTCTTAAAGCTTTACGTCTAATAAAAAACTGTGATGCATTAGTTCATGATGCTTTAATCCCGGATGAAATAACAAAAGAGGCAGGAAAAAATACAGAAATTTTCCATGTAGGCAAAAGAGCTGGGAAGTGTTCTGTACCTCAGGCTGAAACTAATGATCTTATTTTGCAATTGGCAAAAGAAGGCAAAAATGTCGTAAGGCTTAAAGGGGGAGATCCATTCATTTTTTCTAGAGGTGGTGAAGAGGTATCGATTTTAGAAAAAAATGGAATTTCAGTTGAAATCGTTCCTGGTATTACTTCTGGGATAGCTGCCCCCACATATTTTGGTATTCCACTAACCCATAGAGATGCTGCTAGTTCAGTAACTTTCGTCACTGGACATGAGCGTGTAGATAAGGAAAAAAATACAGTGAATTGGAGAGATTTAGCTAAATCATCAGATAGTTTAGTAATTTTTATGGGTATAAAAAATATTGAATATATTGTGGAAGAATTACTTTTAGGTGGTTTAGATAAGAATACTAAATGCGCTGTGATTCAAGAAGCAACTTTAAAAAATCAAAAATGTTTGATTGAGAAATTAGATAATCTTCCAGCTAAAATCAAAGATAAAGAATTTTTAGCTCCATCAATTATCATTATTGGAAAAATTGTTGAATTTAAGGCTAATAATAATATAACTAAAGTTTCTGATGTATTTTTACCAGATATTAATAAAGTTCAACTATATAATAAATCCCAAAAATAAATTGGGTCGAATTTAGGTTTAAGCTTTAAATCATTAACTTGATTAATTTGTCTGCAAGATAAGCTATTAATCGCAATTATTATGTCATCATTTTGAAATTTTGGAGGAATTAATTCTTCTTTTACAATTTTCAATTTTAAAGCTTTAGAAATCATAATCCCCTCTAAACAGCCGCTCTCTTTTCTAGGAGTTATCCATTGATTATTTCGTTTAATTAGAAGATTAAATGTACTTCCACAACAAAGTTCACCTGACGTATTCAAAAGGATAGAATCATCAAATGATTTTTCATTAGCTTCTGTCAAAACTTGTATTGCCTGATTATATGAAAATGTTTTGCATTTACTTATAAGACTGAATTCATTTATTTTTTCTGTTTGACTAATGCAAACACTTATTGGTTTAAAGTTTGGTTTGATTCTATAGAACTCAAGCCATATATTATCCAAATCTTTTGTCTCTGAAGTGCTATCAATTGTTAGGGTTCGACCTTCATTAGTTCCTCGACTATAATTTATTCTAACTGAAGCAAATTGATCATTTTTAAGCGATAACTTTCTAATTCCATCGTGAATAAGTTGTCTCAAAGTTAATTTATTTATTTTGAGATTAATATTTAAAATCTTGCTACTTTTTTCTAACCTTTTCAGATGTTCATCAAAAAGAATAGGTTTGTTTTCTTTTATCAAAATGGTCTCAAATATACCATCAGCAAATTTTAATCCTCTATTATTAGCAGCAATAAATATTCTTTCAATATCCAACCATTGATCCTTGTGCCAGCCTAATGTTTCAATCATTTGAGTGAATCAATTAACGGTAAAAGTTTCCACTTTAGTTCATTAGTTTCCTCTTCAGGGTTTGAGTCAATAACTATTCCGCAACCAGCATATATATTGATTTTTTTGTCTTTAATTAAAAATGATCTTATTAGTATATTGCTGTCAAACTCTCCATTCCAGTCAAGCTTTAAAAATGAGCCACAGTATGGTCCACGTTCATATTCTTCTAATTCAAAAAGTCTCTGGCATGATCTTAATTTAGGTGCTCCAGTTATAGAGCCCCCAGGCCAACAAGCTTTTAGTAAATCAATCCAGTTTTTGTCTTTTTTTAATTTGCCTCTGATTACTGAAGTTAAATGATGAACTTTTAAGAAACTTTCAAGCTTTAATATTTCTGGCACCATAATACTTCCTGTTTCGCAAACTTTACTTAAATCATTTCTTATTAGGTCAACAATCATAATATTTTCTGCTCTATCTTTTTCGTTCGTTATTAAATCGATAGCATTAAGTGCGTCTTGATTTAAATCCTTATCTCTGGATCTAGTTCCTTTGATTGGTCTAGATTCTACAAAATTTTTATTATCTATTTTTATAAATCTTTCTGGCGAGGTAGATAATACAGCCTCTTTATAATTATCATCATTTATTATTATTCCTCCAAAGGGAGCTCTTAATTTCCTTCTTATTTTCAAATAAATATCTAGAGGATTATAGTGTTTGGAAGATTCAATTTCGCATTTAGTTGTTAGGTTTGCTTGAAATATATCCCCTAAGGAAATTAATTTTTTCAATTTTAGAATATTTTTCTGAAATTTTTCAGCCATTTCGTCCAAATTGATTTTTGAAAAATCAAAATTCAAATTTGTTTTAATAATTTTTTCTTCAATATTTTTAATATTATTGATTATGTTTTTATAATTCTTCAGTTCAGATGAGTTAGTGCCTTCGATAATTATTTCTTTTTTTATTAGATTACATTTAATGATTGGATCATATGATGCAATCCATAAAGTTGCCATATTAGATTCTCGCCATGGGTTTTTGGGTTCTATGAATACTCCAGCTTCATAACTTAACCATCCGATCCAAAATCCTTTTTCAATATTTTTTAAGTTGTTAAATGGATTATTAGTTTCGTCTAAGTTGTTGATATTTCTTGATTGGATTATTTTTTTAGGTTTAATTCCTATTATTGACCATTCCCCATTTTCTTTGCCATCACTGTCTAGCCAAGCTAATCCTTTATCTCCGAATTTTTTTGTTAGATGATGCGTAATCAATGCTGGATCTATCCATTTTTCTAGAATTATTTTTTTTATTTTCATTTTTTATTATTGTTATTAAGCCATTTTTCATAAGCGGCATTTCTAATTCTGCAGCTATCACACTTACCGCATGGTCTTGAATTGCCCGAATAACAACTCCATGTTTTATCTAAAGGGACATGATTATCAAAAGCTAATTTAATAATTTCCTCTTTATTTAAATCTAATAGTGGTGTCCAAAGTTTTATTGGATTATTTTCTCTTCCTCTTTTATTGGCTAAATCTGCTAATTCTTGAAATTTTTTAATGTAGTCAGGTCTGCAATCTGGATAACCAGAATAATCTAGTGCATTAACTCCCAATCCTATAAAATCAGCATCTATTGCTTCGGCATAACTTAGTGCAACGGAAATAAATATAGTATTTCTCCCAGGCACATAAGTATTAGGAATTTTATTAGTTTGTACACCTTCTATTGGAATATTTTTTTGAGTATCAGTTAATGACGACCCTCCCCATAAAGATAAGTCAAGCTTAATTATTTTAAATTCTTCGATATCAAAGTGTTTTGCAATTATTGATGCAGAATTTAATTCTTTTTTATGGCGTTGACCGTAGTCAAAAGAAAGGCCAAAAATTTTAGCTTCGGATTTTTTGGCGATACCAGTAACTGTAGAAGAATCTAAACCTCCAGATAATAAAACTACTATCGATTTATTTTTAAAAGTCATATCATTTCAATTGATTTTTAAGTATTTGTGAGTTTGAAGGCTCAATTTCCAATCGGGGTTATTTTTTACGAAATCAATAGCAAGAGAAAAACCATTTGCATTGTTCCATGCTGGCTGTAAATAAAAAATTTTATCTTCTTTTTTTAAGCCATCTTCGCTTTTAGAGAGTTGATATTGTTTTAAAGTTTCATTTTTTATTTGAATAGCAAATTCAATATCTTCTATTTCATTTATGATTATTTTGATTTCATTACAGTTTTTTAAAAAATAATTTTTTGGAGGTGAGTGTCTTTTAGGAGATAAAGTAATCCAGTCATAGCTTCCTGATATCGAATTAACTCCACTTGTCTCAATATGAATCTTCATTGGCTTTTGTTCTTCTCCCATCGTCATTTTTTTTATGGCTTTGCAAAAATTATCCAAGTTATGTTGTAAAGGTTCTCCTCCTGTAATAACGCAAAAAGATGCTCCTTTTTTTCTGGCAATTTTTATGCGATCTATTATTTTTTCAATTGATATAGAAGGGTGTTTTTTTTCGTCCCATGAATTCTTGGTATCGCACCACGAACATCCAACTTTACATCCGGCTAATCTTACAAAAAAAGCACTTTTTCCAGCGTGATAACCTTCACCTTGTAATGAATGAAATTGTTCGACTAAGGGTAAAAAATTTGTCATTTTCATTCAAAAAAATAAAGAATATTAATTTGATTGAGTTAACTTATCTTGAGAGGCTTTTATTAATCCTTTAAATAAAGGATGAGGTTTGCCAGGTCGTGATAAAAACTCAGGATGATATTGACAGGCTAAGAAGTATGGATGATTTTCTAACTCAATTAACTCAACTAATCTGCCATCTGGTGATGTGCCACTAATTTTGTATCCAGAATCTAAAAAACTTTGTTTGTAGTAATTATTAAATTCGTATCTATGTCGATGTCTCTCATAAATAACATCCTCATCATATAAGTTTTTTCCAGTTGTATTTTTTGTCAATCTACATGGATAAACTCCAAGTCTCATTGTCCCACCTAAATCAACTACATCTTCCTGTTCTGGTAATAAATGTATCACTGGATTTGGAGTGTTTGGGTCTAGTTCTGAACTAGATGCATCTGGAAGTTTAGCTACATTCCTGGCCCATTCAATAACTGCACATTGCATACCAAGGCACAAACCTAAAAAAGGAATTTTATTTTCTCTTGCGAATTTTATAGCCGAAATTTTTCCATTGACTCCTCTATTGCCAAATCCCCCGGGTACGACAATTGCATGAACTTCATTTAAGTAAGTTTCTGCTGAATTTTTTTCTATCATTTCAGCACTTACCCAATGTAAATCTAATAAAGCCTTTTGTTCAATGCATGCATGTCTTAAAGCTTCAACAACGGATAAATATGCATCTCCAAGTTCAATATATTTGCCTACAAGGGCAACTTTTATTGGATCTCCAGGATTTCTTAGGTTGTGTATTAGTTGTTCCCAATTTTTCAAATCACATTTTTTATCTTCAAGGTCTAAATACTTCAGGGTTTCTTTGCATAAACCTTCTTTTTTTAAAGAAAGAGGTACAGAATAAATACTGTCTGCGTCTAAAGCTTCAATTACAGAGTTGATACTTACACCGCAAAAACCACTCAGCTTTTTTTTAAGAGCTTCATTGATAGATTTATCACTTCGGCATACAAGTAAATCTGGCTGAATTCCAATTGATCTTAATTCTTTCACTGAATGTTGTGTTGGTTTAGTTTTTATTTCGCCAGAGGTTTTGATGTAAGGAAGTAATGTTACGTGTATGTATGCAACATCGTTCCTATTGACATCATTTTTGAATTCTCTTATTGCCTCTAAAAAAGGAAGAGATTCAATATCACCAACTGTTCCACCAATTTCAGTAATAATAATATCTGCATTACTGTTAGCGGCTACTCTATGAATCCTTTCTCTAATTTCTCCCGTTATGTGAGGTATTACTTGCACAGTCCCACCATTATAATTACCTCTTCTTTCTTTATTGATAACTGCTTGATAAATAGATCCCGTTGTTACACTATTCAACCTAGTCATTGCTGTATCAGTAAATCTTTCGTAGTGACCTAAATCTAGATCGGTTTCAGCCCCATCTTCGGTTACAAATACTTCTCCATGTTGAAAGGGGCTCATTGTGCCTGGATCAACATTTAGATATGGATCTAGTTTTAATATTGAAACACTATATCCTCTAGACTTTAATAATCTTCCTAGGCTTGCAGCTACAATTCCTTTGCCAATGCTAGAAACTACTCCTCCGGTGACAAAAACAAATTTTGACATTAAATATTTTTAATTAAGCACTGCCTCCTTATATTTTATTTAAACAAAAAACTTTTAGAACATCCATATATATTCTTATTCATCAATTGTTATTTCAATATCTAATTCTTTTAATTGTGATTCTGAGACATTTGAAGGCGCATTTGTGAGAAGACATTTTGCTTGTTGATTTTTTGGAAACGCAATTGTTTCTCTAATAGAATCTGCACCTATGATCAGCATGGTAATACGATCTAATCCAAACGCTATTCCACCATGAGGAGGAGCACCCATTTCTAAGGCTTCTATTAAAAATCCAAATTTTTCATTAATCTCTTTAGCAGTAAGTCCTACCGTTTTCAAAACCTCTCTTTGCAAGTTTGCTTTATGAATACGCAAAGAGCCACCTCCTAATTCCAAGCCATTAAGAACTAAGTCATAAGCATTTGCTGTAGAGTCCTCGATTTCTTTTTGTAAGTTTTCAGGATCTTTAGATTTAATATTTTTTGGAGAACAAAAAGGATGATGTAAAGCTTCATATCTATTTTCCTCTTCATTTCTCTCAAACATCGGGAAATCAGTCACCCACAAGAAATTCCATTTACTTTTATCTATGAGATTTAAGTCTTTTGCGATGTATTGTCTCACTCTATCTAATGACTGGTTGACAATTTGTTTATCTCCAGCACCCAAGAGAATTAAGTCTCCATCTTGCGCTTCGGTGATTCTCAAAATATCAGCTATATGCTCTTCATTTAGATTATTTTTAATTGCCCCAATAGTCTCAAGCTCATCTCCTTTGACCCTTATAAAGGCCAAACCACCAGCTCCTGCATCTTGAGCTACTTGGAAGATATCACCTCCGGGTTTAATTCTTACGTTGCTAATACTTAAATTACCTCCTTTGACTGTTATGGATTTTATAGAACCTCCAGACTTAATTGCTTTGGTGAAAATATTAAAGCCAATATCACCTAATACTTCTCCTAAATCTTTTAATAACATTTGATATCTTGTATCTGGTCTATCTGTGCCGTAATTATCCATTGCTGCTTGCCATGACATTCTTGGAAAAGCATTATCAAAATCAATATTTAATACTTCTTTCCATATTTTTTTTATAAGACTTTCATTAAAAGAGATTATTTCTTCTTCACTAATAAAGCTCATTTCAATATCTAATTGCGTAAACTCTGGCTGTCTATCTGCCCTTAAGTCTTCATCACGGAAACATTTTGCGATTTGATAATACTTATCTAAGCCTCCCACCATTAAAAGTTGTTTAAATAGTTGTGGGGATTGAGGTAGAGCAAAAAATTCTCCATTCGAAAGACGAGCAGGAACAAGAAAATCGCGAGCGCCTTCTGGAGTTGATTTTGTAAGTAATGGAGTCTCTACTTCTGTAAATCCAAAATTATCAAGAAATTCTCTAGCAACTTTAATAATTTTATGTCTTGTTTTTAAATTTTCTAGTAATTTGCCTCTTCTTAAATCAAGGTATCTATATTTTAATCTGAGTTCCTCTTTTGTATTTTCATAATCATGTATAGATACTGGAAAAGGTAGGTTTTTTTTAATTTGGTTGAGAATTTGTAAATCTTTAACTTTAAGCTCTAACTCTCCAGTACTTAAATTTTTATTTATTGAATCTTTTGGCCTTTTGTTAATAATTCCGCTAACCATTATTACTGTTTCATTTCTTAGAGTTTCTGCCTGTTTAAATAGTTCTGCACCATCATCGGGGTTAATTGTTATTTGTAGGAATCCACTATGGTCTCTTAAATCAATAAAAATTACACCACCATGATCTCTTCTTCTATCTACCCATCCGCATAAATTAACTAATTTACCAATATCTGTATTATTGAGTTCTTCGCAAATTTTGTTTCTCATCTAAGTATGATTTATTTATCAATAACTTATAATAATTCTTTAAGGGTAAATTTAGTTAATAATTTTTTTTATAAAACGCTCTTTTTGTTATAACCCCTTTGATTTTTTTGCCTCTTATTAATATTTGAACTTCATTATTTATTAAGGCATGGGAAGTATTGATGTAAGCAAAAGCTATAGGTTGTTTTTTAGTTGGAGACCAACTGCCGCTTGTTATACTCCCAATATTTTCTTCACCTTTAAGAACTGAGCAACCTTTTCTTCCTATTGCTTTACCCTCTATAGAGAGACCAACTAACTTTTTTTGAATACCTAATCTTGACTGCTCTTCAAGAAATCTCCTTCCAAAGAATTCGTGATTATTTTCTAGATGTACTAGCCAGCCTAATCCTGCTTCATATGGAGTAGTTTCTTCATTTATGTCTTGGCCATAAAGATGCATGCCTGCTTCAAGTCTAAGAGTATCTCTAGCTCCTAAACCACAAGGTGCAACATTTTTGGAAATTGAGAAATCCCATAAATTAACTGCTGCTTTATTAGATAAAAGTATTTCTAGACCATTTTCCCCCGTATAGCCTGTCTTTGAAAAGAAAATTTTATCCTTAGGCGAAATATGTTCAAAAATTTTATATTCGCATCCAAAGTTAGGGATATGTGAGATCGAAGATTCAATCCATTCTTCAAATAAATCGAATGAGTTTTTTCCCTGTAGTGCTAAAAGTACTTTGTCTTTTTTAAAGTTTATTATCGAAATTTCAGACATATTTAAATTATTTTTTATCCACTGAAAATCTTCTTCATATCTACTTGCATTAACTATTAACAATAATTCTGATATGTCATTTTCTTGTATACCAAGGTCATAAATTATTAAGTCATCTATAATTCCTCCTTTATCATTGAGCATTACTGTATAAAGCCCCTGACCTTCAGAAAAGGAGTATAAATTAGTAGGAAAAAGCTTTTGAATATAATCCTTTGGATTGATTCCCTTGATAGAAATCACACCCATGTGAGAAATATCAAATAATCCTGCTGAAGATCTAACTGATTCATGCTCTTTAATTAATCCTGAAAATGATATAGGCATTTCCCAACCTGCAAAATTCACTAATTTTGCATTGGATTCAAAATATTTTGAATAAAGAGGACTTTTTAGTAAATCCATGAAATATTTATTTTTATTTTGTATTTTTACACTGTAGTTTAGAAATTTTTTATTGCATATTTTCTAATGACAAAATTAAGCTTCTAAGTACTTTGGCTGCAACTATGCTACTTACTCCGCTTTTATCAATTTCTGGAGATAATTCCACAATATCTGAACCCACGATTCTAAGGTCTTTTAAAGTTTTCAGTATTTCTTCAAAATCATTCCAAAAAAATCCTCCCGGTTCTGGAGTGCCCGTCCCTGATAATAAACTGGGATCAAACCAATCTAAATCTATTGTTAAATAGATTGGAGACTTAGCGTATGGTAAAAGAGCTTGTTTTAACTCATATGCATTTCCGCCTGGACAAAAGTTAACTAATTGGTCGTTCTTATGCATAATTTCAAATTCTTCCTTAGTCCCACTTCTAATTCCTACTTGCAAAATTTTCTTTTTAGGTAGCACTTCTAAGCATCTTTTCATAGTACAAGCATGACTATGTTCATTTCCGATATATGATTCTCTTAAATCTGCATGAGCATCAAGTTGAATCAATATCAAATCTGGATATTTTTTTACTAATGCTTCAATAGCACCTCTTGTAATAGAGTGTTCGCCTCCAAGCATAATAGGACTGAGGCGTTTACTAATTAAATAATTTATTGCTGATTTAACCGATTCAATAACGGATTTTGAGTCATTTTTATCAATTAGTATTGATCCAAAATCAACATACATAATCTCCTGTAAGTCTTTTTTTATTTTTGGACAATATGTTTCTAAACAAGAACTGACTTGTCTTATTGCTTCTGGACCAAATCTTGCTCCTGGTTTAAACGAACATGTCCCGTCATAATTAACTCCAAATATACCAATTGAGCAATTTTCAGGACTTCTTTTTGCTCCCATATAAATTGCATTTTCGTTATCAAATAAATTTTTTGTCATCTTATGAATCTAGTTCTTTTACAATTTTATTTGGCATCATTTTGAATGCTGCATTTTGAAAATTTAAATTCCAAATTTCACATCCTTTTTCTATTTTTACGACTTCATCATAATTTTGCTTTGATAAATTTAGATCTTCTGAAGAAGCAATTGTCCAACTCCAAATCCCGCTTGGATATATAGGCACAAAGGAATACATAGTTTCAGAAAATTTAAATATATTTTTTAGTGCTTTCAAAATATTTATGTGAATATTTTTGAAGGATTCAGGAGATTCGCTTTGCGTTGCTAATATCCCCCTTTTTGTAAGTATTCTTTTACATTCTTTATAAAAAGAATCTGAAAATAATAAATTTGAAAATTCAGAGGGATCTGAACAATCTATAAATATAACGTCGTAAAAATTATCTCTTGTTTTTTTTACCCATTTAACACCATCATCAACATGTATTTCTAATCTTTTGTCATTCCATGCTTCGCCTCCAATTTCATTTAGAAATTTTTTAGATATTTTTATTACCTCCTCATCAATTTCTACTAGATCAATTTTTGATATTTGAGAATATTTAACACATTCTCTTACAGTACCACCGTCACCACCGCCAATAATTAGTACATTAGATTTTTCGTCAATGCTACTTAATGCAGGATGTACAAGACACTCATGATAATATTTCTCGTCTTTTAATGATGTCATCCAGCAACCATCTAACATTAAAGCTTTACCATAATATTCATTTTCAATAACAATAATTTCTTGATATTTTGAGGTTTTTTTAATTAGAATCTTCCCATTTAGGCCGAATCTTGAGCCTTTATGATATTCATCTATCCAAGTTGTAATATCTGTCATTTGCTTTTAGGAATTTTTCCCGCCAGTTTTTGTTTGGCTATTTGCCAAAGCCTTTGAAAGTCTTTAGGAGTTTGTTTTTTAATATTATCTCCTGCATGCTCTTCGATGATTGAAAATCTGTCTAAAAATTTTATATTAGTTTTTTGAAGAGCTGATTCAGGATTGATCTTTAAAAAGTTTGAGAGATTAATAAGGGTAAAGTAAATATCCCCAAATTCATTTTTTATCTCTGAATCATTTTTACTTTTAATTGCTTCCTTTAATTCATTAATTTCTTCTTCTAACTTTTTAAAAATCTCATCAGTACTGTCCCACTTGAAACCATTTTCTTTCACAACATTTGTAATTTTATCTGTTCCAATTGTTGGCGGTAAATTTTTAATTTTCAAATTTAAATTTCTACTAATTGAAGATTTCATATGAGGTTCTTCTTTTTCTAAATTTTTTATATTTGCCCAAATCTCTTGTGATTTTTTTAATGATACTTTTTCTTTTTTTTTAAAAATATATGGATGTCTATTAATAATTTTCTTGTTTAGATTTTTTATAACATCATTTAGTGCAAATTCTTTTTCTTCGTAACCGATTTCAGCATGAAGCATTACTTGTAATAAAAGATCTCCTAACTCCTCACATATATTATCTGCATTTTTTTCATATATCGCATCTATAAATTCATTACTTTCTTCATACAAAAATGGGATCAAGGATATATGAGACTGTATTTTCTGCCATGGGCAGCCCCAAGTTTTATCTTTTAATGCTTTGATATTAGATATTAAGATTTTAAAACTATTTATAGTCTCTAAATCGGAATTGTTTTCCAATTTATATCTATTGTTTGAGGACATAGGATATATATTATTAATTAAATTTTGCCTCAATCATGAAATATTTAAATACTTAGTATTAATTTTTCAACTTCATCTATTAGAATGATCTATTATGAGGGCGATTAGCTCAGCGGTAGAGCGCCTGCCTTACAAGCAGGATGTCCCTGGTTCGAACCCTGGATCGCCCATTTATTATTTTCTAATGACTGAGATCGTCAATCTTTCAATCAGTCAAATAACCGCCGCTTCAGAACTATCGAGGCAAGCTTCTTTTGGAGGTTCTCCAGGAGAAACGTAGATTTATTGTTAGAGGATAAAAATTGTTCCGAATGATGGATGCATATTAAATTAAGGCCAGGTACATCTAATGGATCCCCTATTTCAAGAACTAAAGGAGTAACTTTATATGCAGATGTAAAAAAGTTTAATTTTCTGAAAGATTTAAAATTAGATTATTACGGTAATTTGAGCGGTGGTGTGTTTCTTAATTCAACACCAAAAAATGTAAAACGTTGTTCCTATGGTTCTTGTTTCAAACTTTTGTAGAATGAATATGTCTTTTTTTGCAAACTAATATTATTTTCATTAATTGGCTTCTCTCAAGATAAAATAAACAAAAAGTTTATTGAAATAAAATTTGCATATGACAGAGATGAATGATCAATTATCTTTAGAGAATTATTCACCTTTTGAAGTGGAGAAAAAGTGGCAAGAAAAATGGGAAAGTCTAAAAGCGTTTAGTCCTAACCCAGAGGATGATGGGGAGCCTTTTTGTGTTGTTATTCCACCACCAAATGTAACTGGATCTTTGCATATGGGGCATGCATTTAATACGGCTTTGATAGATGTTGTGGTACGTTTTCAAAGACTTTTAGGTAAGAATGTTTTGTGTTTACCGGGAACTGATCATGCTTCAATAGCTGTTCAAACTATTCTCGAAAAACAATTAAAAAGTGAAGGCAAAACAAGCGAGGATATTGGAAGAGATGAATTTCTTAAAAGAGCATGGAACTGGAAAGAACAAAGTGGTGGAAGAATAGTTTCTCAATTAAAAAGGATAGGATATTCAGTTGACTGGACTAGAGAAAGATTTACTCTTGATAAAAAATTAAATGAAGCAGTTATTGAGGCTTTTAATATTCTCTATAAAAAGAATTTAATTTATAGAGGCGAATATTTGGTTAATTGGTGCCCTGAATCTCAATCTGCCGTAAGTGATCTTGAAGTGGAAATGCAAGAAGTAAATGGTCATTTATGGCATTTTAAATACCCTTTAATTTCTGAAAGTGGTGAATACTTAGATAAGTACTTAGAAGTTGCAACAACAAGACCAGAAACTCTTTTGGGTGATACTGCTGTGGCAGTTAATCCTGATGATGATAGGTATAAAGAATTTATTGGTGTCAAAGTAAAAGTTCCTTTCGTTGATAGAGAAATACCTATTATCGCTGATTCACATGTTGATAAAGATTTTGGTACGGGTTGTGTGAAGGTTACTCCAGCCCATGATCCAAATGATTTTGCAATAGGAAAAAGGCATAATTTAAAACAGATTAATGTAATGAACAAAGATGGAACTTTAAATATTAATGCAGGTATTTTTCAAAATTTAGATAGATATGATGCTAGAAAGAAAATTATCAAAGAATTGGATAACTTAGGCCTTTTGACAAAGATAGAGGATTATAAACATACTGTTCCTTTTTCTGATAGAGGTAAGGTGCCAATTGAACCTTTATTGTCAACACAATGGTTTTTGAAAATGGATGATATATCACAAGGATGTCTTAATGAAATTGATTCTAAAAAACCATCGTTTATTCCTCAACGCTGGGAGAAAGTTTATAGGGATTGGTTAGAGAATATTAATGATTGGTGTATCAGTCGGCAATTGTGGTGGGGGCACCAAATACCAGCTTGGTATGTTTTAGATGAATCTCAAGACTCAATAGAACAAAATACTCCATATATCGTTGCAAGAAATGAAGAGGATGCCTTAATCGAAGCTAAAAAAAAGTTTGGATTAAATATTAAATTGGTTCGTGATAAAGATGTTTTGGATACATGGTTTTCAAGTGGCTTATGGCCTTTCTCAACCCTTGGTTGGCCAAATACAAATGATCCGGATTTTAAAAAATGGTATCCAAATAGTGTTCTCGTTACTGGTTTCGATATTATTTTTTTCTGGGTGGCAAGAATGACAATGATGGGGAATATTTTTACAAATAAGATTCCTTTTAAGGATGTTTATATTCATGGTTTAGTTCGAGATGAAAACAATAAAAAAATGAGTAAAAGTTCAGGTAATGGTATTGATCCAATACTATTAATTGATAAATATGGTTCTGATGCTCTACGATTCGCTTTAATTCGAGAAGTTGCAGGCGCTGGACAAGATATCCGGCTTGATTTTGATAGGAAAAAAGATACGTCTTCAACTGTTGAAGCTTCAAGAAATTTTGCGAATAAATTATGGAATGCAACTAAATTTGTGTTAATTAATAAAACTTCTAATAATAATTATTCGATTAATGCGAGTGATGAAACTGCTTTAGAGTTATGTGATATGTGGATTTTATCGAAATTGAATCAGGTAAATATAAAAGTCGCTGCATTGTTGAAAGAATATAAATTGGGAGAATCTGCGAAACTTCTATACGAATTTACGTGGAATGATTTTTGTGACTGGTATGTAGAATTTGCTAAACAAAGGTTTAATAATAAAGAGACAAAAAATAGACAAATATCTGAAAAAGTTTTAATAAAAGTGCTCAATGATATTTTGGTAATGATTCATCCTTTTATGCCGCACATTACTGAGGAACTTTGGCATGTGCTGCAACTAAAACCAGATAATGCATTATTATCTCTTCAAAAATGGCCAATTCACGAAAATAAATTTGTTGATAATAAGCTTGATAATTCCTTTCAGCAACTCTTTGAAATTATTAGGCTGATTAGAAATTTGAGAGCTGAGTTAGGTCTTAAGCCATCAGAAAAAGGTCCTGTATATTTAATTTCAGATAATGATGAATTGATTAATTTTTTAAAAACTTTAGTTGATGATATTCAAACCTTAACTAAATCTTCTGAAGTATTTATTTTCAAAACTAATGCTGTTGATAAAAAAGAGTTTGCTAAATCTTTTTCCGGGATAATTAGTGATTTAGAGGTTTACTTACCTTTTCAGGATTTTGTAAATATAGATGCATTAAAGGAAAGGTTAACCAAGGATTTAAAAAAGGTGACTATTGAATTAGAAAATTTAAATAAGAGATTATCTAATAAAAATTTCGTTGATAAGGCTCCAAAAGATATTGTTGAAGAATGCAGATTTAAATTAAATGAGGGTTCGGTACAAAAGGAAAGAATTACTAAAAAACTCGAACTTTTGAATTGAGAATGAATATATTTCTTGAAAATATTTATAATTTGTCTTTTTTTTTTAATACTGGTTTTGGGATCTTTTCGTTTGTTTGTATTTATATTTTAATTGTTTTATTAATACTTCCAGCCTCTTGGTTATCTTTATTATCAGGTTTTTTATATGGCTCATATTTAGGATCAATTATTGTTTTCATTTCCGCTTCCATAGGAGCATCAGTTGCTTTTTTTGTATCAAAAAGTTTTTTTGCAAAAAAGCTAAAAACCTTTTTTAGCCGTTATCCAAAATTAAGTGTCATGGAAAAAGTAGTAGAAAAAGGCGGACTTAAATTAATTTTTTTAGCGAGATTATCTCCGATATTTCCCTTCAGTATTCTTAATTATTTTTATGGTTTGAATAACGTTAAATTTAGAGATTTCGCTCTTGGTCTTCTTGGAATAATTCCAGGAACTTTTCTTTATTGCTCAATAGGTAGTTTGGCAAAAAGTATTCAGGAGTTAAAGAATGTGCAATCACCAAATAATTTATATATTACTATTATTGGAATTATTTCAACTTTTTTAGTTGTATATTTCTCAGCTAAATACTCCAGAGAATATTTTGAAAAATCTTAAGAATTTACTCTTAAATATTCCAATCTCTAATTGATGCAATTAAGATAAACCACAAAAGCCTTAATTTACCTAGTAAGGTTTTATTGGCTTCTAATTCAATATATTTTGCCTGTCCACAAGGTGTTTTTATGAAGTTGAAAACTGTTTTCTTCGTCATAAGTCTCTCGAAAAGTCCTGATAATTATTCATATATTTTATAGCCAAAATTTTTATTTTTTTTATTTAAAAACCACATTTTTCTTTGACTACTTTGTTGAATATTATTTTAAAATTTAAACTTTTTCTCCATCTTTAAATCCTCTAAAGCATTTAAATCTAGGAAACCTAAGACTAAAAGCCACTGCATCTTTTGACTTGGTTTTTGCATCAGCTCTGATCTCTACAAGTTGACCAACGAGATGATTACGTTTTGACCAATATTCTTCACGTTGAATATCACTAAATCCGCTTCCGCAACTAAGACTGTATTCATACCCATCATCTTCTCCTTCTACCAGGATTGCTCCAAGTCTACCTTTGTTGCGACCTGTACCTTCCTCAACCGATACAACTTTTAAAGTGACTTCAATGAAAGGTTTTGCTTTTAACCAACTGTGTGTTCTTTTACATTCATACATAGCATCAGGATCTTTAATCATTACTCCCTCATACCCACCTTCCACAGCAGATTTATTCAGCTCTACAAATCTTTTTTGTCCTTCAATAGTGTCGAGATCTACATTTTCCCATTCAAGTGTTTGTATATGTTTTAGATGCATAGAATGTTTTGTTACCCATTCTTTTACTAATAAACTTCTTTTTGTTTGACTAGTGTTCCATCTCCCTTTTTGAAAGTTTTCAAGGGGACATAAGTCAAATAGGTGGAGAACTGCGTCTTTGGTTTGTTTGCCATCTTTTCTATGTACCTGTTTCATTAAATCTTGAAAGTTAGCGCTCATCACTTCACCATCGAGTACTAAGTCATAACATGCTGGGTCTTCTTTTAAGGCGTTTTCTATTTCTGAGATAATATGACCAAAATTATGAAATTGTTTCCCATTACGAGAAAACATTTCTACTTTATTTTGTCTAATAATAGTTAAGACGCGTACACCATCTAATTTGATTTCAATTTGCTTTTTTCCTATCATTTTTTTTTCATGATTTGCACTGTCATGAGCTAAAGGACAAGAAAAAATAGGAATAGAATATTTGGGAAATTTCTTTGCTATCTTGTTGATTGTTTTTTCAGATACACCACATCTAAGATCTTTAATTAAAACTCGTCTATAAAATCCATTCCACTCTTCTTTTGTTGCAGATTCCATAGCCGTAAGAATTGCATCGCGAGCAGCGTGACCAGTAAGTTCTCTTTGAATAAGCTTATTGGCTAATTTTCTAAAATCTTCCCATAAAAAATTTTGACTTTTTTCAGTCTCTTTCTCAGGGACAATTTTTACACCAAAAGTTACTAATGGATCAAGTGCCATACGTATACCCTCAAAAAAATCATCTAGACCTTCTTCCATTGCTTCTGAGATGATTTTTTCTTTATCTAATCTACTTGGGTGTATTTCTAATTGATGTATTATTTCTTCTTTAAACAATTCTTTTTGCCTCACAAGAAATTATTAATTCACTTTAGCTATTCTGTCTATTTTCCAATCATTGTCAGTTTTTGCAAAAGTAAAATCTAATGGGAGCTCATCTTGTTTGTCTTCTGATTTTAAATTTAAAGTTATTATGATTTGATCTTCTTGGACTCTAGGTCTTCCTGATTTTAAATTTCTGTACTTATTGAGGTTTAAACTAGCTAAAAATTTAAGAAAGTCTTGTCGTTTTACATGAGTTTTATAAGTTTTTGTAGTCAAACCATAAGCTGCATCAATTCTGCCAGCAGCTATTTGATCGAAAAACTTTCTTACCAATGGATTAATTCCTCTGGCGCTTATAACTAATTTGACTGCATTAAAAGTCCAAAAAGAAACTAGTACAGCTCCGCCAACTAATAATGCTTTAATTCCGATATCTTTAACTAGTGTTGCATCCATGTTGATTTTAGTTTTTTATTACTTTAAGAAAAGAAATCGTTTTTGATGGCTTTTTTTGTCAAAATAATACTAATTTTAATCCATAATGCCTGTAATTCCTCTTTTACCCTTATTTCATAGATTTAATAGCCAATACTTTGAAAATTCTTTATCGGTTAATAATCATCCTTTAGTAAAAGTTAGATGGAGTGATAATAGATTAAAAACTACTGCTGGTTTTTATAAAAGAAAACGTATTAATGGTTTTATAGATTCTGAAATTATTTTATCGAAACCTATTTTGAGTAAATTATCTATTAGTGAAATAAACAGTACTTTATGTCATGAAATGATTCATGCATGGGTAGATATGATATTAAAAAAAAATGAGATACATGGTCCAAATTTCTTAGAAAAGATGAATGAAATTAATGAGAAAGAGAAGAATTTTCAAATTTCTGTGAAGCACTCATTTCCTATTGAAAGGAGAGAATTAAAATACAAAGGAACTTGTCAAAATTGTGGTGAGAAATTTTTCTACAGGAAAAGGATAAAGAATATTGCCTGTAAAAAATGTTGT